>CALRKH020000095.1:0-13514 GCA_943367855.1 Asaia bogorensis
ACTAGAGCCAGAACCTGTGACAGCAGTGCCAACCGGAGTAGCCCCCCTATAAAGCTGGTAAATGATACCCGGTGCACTAGAAGCTAAACCTACTGCAACACCAGAACCACCAGCACAATAGCTGCCACCACCTGTAATAGTTTGTGCAACAGGAAGTGAATTGATAATAACATTGGCACTGCCCAACATAGCTGAAGTGCAGCTATTAGAAGCATCTGTAGCCTGAACTGTGTAGGTGCCAGAAGTAGTATGAGTGCCAAAACTAATAGCTGAACCTGTACCTGCTATAGATGAACCAATGGCAGAAGCACCAAAGTATAGTTGATAGTTGACACCAGTAGTGGAGCTAGCTAAACCTACCGAAACGCCCGAACCACCGCTACAATAGCCGCCGCCACCTGTTACAGAGAATTGGGAAGGCACTGTAAGCACTGAAACAATAGCACTGCCAGACATTGCACCTGTGCATGTTGTAGCAGTGTTGGTAGCAAAAACTGTGTAGGTGCCAGCAGTAGTATGATTGCCAAAAGTAATAGCAGCTCCGGTACCTGCAACTGGTGAACCTATGGTGCTAGCACCACGATAAAGTTGGTAGGTAACACCTGATTGTGAATTGGCTAAACCAATAGCAACACCACTGCCACCAGAGCAATAAGAGCCACCACCTGTGAGTGCAAATGCTGTAGGGGCAGGGCTAATACTTATAGAAGCTGAACTAGCCATATTGTTGACACAAGTAGATGTAACATCAGTAGCCTGAACAGTATAGGTACCAGTGCTGGTGTATGTACCAAAGTTTAGTGCAAAACCATTGCCCGCAACTGGACTACCTATAGCGGTAGCGCCATTATATAACTGGTAGTTGACACCAACTGAAGAGCCAGACAATCCAACACTTACACCAGCACCACCACCGCAGTAAGAACCGCCACCAGTGACACTGAATGAAGTAGGCAATGGATTGATAACTACTGTAGCAGCACCGGACATAGACGATGAACATGTAGTAGTAGCATTGGAGGCAGCGACAGTGTATGTGCCTGCTGAAGTGAATGTGCCAAAAGATAGTGCAGCACCAGTGCCAGCTACAGGGCTACCTACAGCTGTACTTCCAGCAAAGAGTTGATAATTAACTCCGGATTGTGAACCACTAAGACCAATAGCAACACCTGAGCCACCAGCACAATAATTGCCACCACCTGTAACAGCAAAATTGGTAGGGAGTGGATTGACAGATATAACAGCTGAACCAGACATATTGTTGATACAAGCTGTACTATTGTTAGTAGCACGGACGGTATAGGTGCCTGCTGTAGTGAATGAGCCAAAAGACAAAGCACTACCTGTGCCAGCGACTATGCCACCAATAGCAGTAGATCCTCTATAGAGTTGGTAATTGACACCAGACTGTGATGATGATAGGCCAACAGAAAGACCTGAAGCACCTGCACAAATTGTGCCACCACCAGTTACGGTTTGAGCAACTGGAAGCGGATTGATAAACACTGTAACAGTACCAGCCATATCGTTGATGCAACCGGTAGCACTATTAGTAGCGTGAATAGAATAAGTACCTACATCTGTGAACAAGCCAAAATCGAGACCTGAAGCTGAACCACCGTATGGAGTACCATAAGCTGTAGACCCGTTGTATAACTGATAGTTGACACCAAGCTCGGAATAAGCTAGGCTGATGTGAACGCCTGTGCCGCCTGCACAATAACCGCCTCCACCGCCCAATAAATAAGGCACTGGAAGTGGATTGATAACAACAGTAGCTGTACCAGTCATATTATTGACACAGGCTGTAGTAGCATTAGTAGCTCTGACAGAATAAGTGCCTGCGGCAGTAAATGTGCCAAATGAGAGCGCACTACCTGTGCCTGCTAGTGCAGTTCCTACAGCTGAAGCACCATTATAAAGTTGATAGTTGATACCAGCATCGGAGCCAGACAGACCGACTGAAACACCTGAACCGCCGGCACAATAGTTACCTCCACCAGTCATTGTGTATTGAGTAGGCAATGGATTGATAGTAATATCGACTGTATTAGCCATTGGCTTGGTGCAACCTGTCATATTGTTGGTAGCTAACACACTGTAAGTGCCTGATGCTGTGTAAACTCCAAAATCTATAGCCAGAGATGTACCAGATAGAACAGAACTAACTGCAGTGGCTCCATTATATAACTGATAGTTGATGCCGATAGCAGAAGTATCGAGCGAGATACTGAAACCGCTACCTCCTGAACAATATGCACCACCACCAGAAATAGAGTAGGCAATAGGTGCCGGATTGATAGAAACAGTAACTGTACCTGTCATATAAATAGCACAAGCCGAACTAGGATTGGCAATAACAGTATAGTTGCCTGCTAAGGTGTATAAACCAAGACTCATTGCGCTACCAGTACCAGTAACGATAGACCCCTCGGGGGTGCCATCTCTGTATGCCTGATAACCTACGCTGCTACTAGAGTTGGAAAGACTAATAGATACGCCAGCACCATTCTCGCAATATACACCACCGCCAGTGACATTATAAACGACAGGGACAGAACCTACTGAGACAGAAACCGTACCAGACATGCCACGAGTGCATAAAGTAGTAGCATTTGTTGCATTTACAGAATAAGTGCCTGAAGCTGTTTGTAAACCAAATGAAATAGCACCGCCAGTACCTGCCACAACACTACCAATAGGTGCACTGCCTAGGAATAACTGATAATTGACACCAACCTGAGAACCGTCTACACCGATAGGCACACCTGAACCACCAGAACAATAGAAACCTCCACCAGTGACATTGTAAACAGCAGGTAGAGGATTGACAGTGATTAGGCTAGATGAAACTGGATTACTGGTGCAACCAACTGGTGAGTAAGTAACTGATAATGTATATGAGCCTGACGCTGTGGAATCGGGTGCGGTGTATGAAGTAGAAGAAGATGCAGAAGTAGAAGAGAATCCGCCTGGTCCACTCCAATTGTATGATACTAATGAACCAGAACCTGTAAATGCTGCACTAGAGCCTAAAAGTGAGATATTGTCCTCTGCACATAGTGTAGCTGGAGTAGCTGTAATGGCTGCAATTGTTGGTAATGCATTGACCGTAACTATAGATGTAGCAGCGGTAGGGGATACGCAACCAGTGCCTGTATAAGTAATATTGAGACTGTAGCTACCTGTAGCTGCGGTAGTAGTGGGTGTGAAACTAATATTGTTTACAGATGAGGTTTGGCTAAAACCATTGGGTCCAGACCAATTGTAAGAAACAATGGAACCTGAACCAGTAGTAGTGCCAGCAGTGAAAGTAACAGTACCACCAACACAAAGGTTGTTGGTAGATGCTGCAACACTAGCTAAAGTAGGTAAACTATTGACTGTGACTGCAGTAGTATATGTGATAGCACATCCTGAGCCTGAACCATTATTGACAGTAACCGAATAATTACCAGTGGCGCCAGAAGTAACCCCTGCTACTGATGCAGCTGCAGAGGTGGAACTACTGATAGCAACCGGACCAGACCATGAGTATGCTGTAACATTGGAAGCACCATTAGCATTCAAGGCCAAACTGGCACCTGCACATAGAGGACTGTTGGTAGTAATGCCAGACAATGACGGAGCTGCATTTACAGTGACACTAGTAGTGTAAATCGTGCTAGGACTGCAACCAGGCTGAGTGGAACCATCGCTAACCGTTAGGCTATAAACACCAGTAACTGTAGGTGTGGCGGTGGGACCAGCAATAGTAGTTGATGACAAAGCAGCACCTGTCCAAGAATATGATGTGGCACCACCAGCCGGATTGGCATTGAGTGTAACTGTGCCACCTACACAAATAGTACCAGAATTGGTAGGCGCAGCAATAGGTGTACTATTGACAGTAACTGTAGTAGTATAAACAGTAGAAGGTGCACAACCAGAACCTGCTGTACCATTGGATACTACCAATGAATAGGTGCTTGTAACTGTAGGTGTAGCAGTAGGAGCTGCAACTGTGGTGCTGCTCAATGCTGGGCCACTCCATGTGTATGTATTGGCTCCACCAGCAGGATTGGCAGTTAAGGTAACAGTACCACCATTACAAATGTAACCATTGTTGGTAGGGGCTGCTATAGGTGTAGTATTAACAGAAACAGAAGTAGTGTAAACAGAAGTTGGACTACAACCAGACTTACCTGAACCATCTGTAACTGTAAGCGAATACACTGCTGTAAGCGTAGGAGTAGCTGTAGGATTGGCAACTGTTGAACTGCTTAAAGCTGGACCACTCCAACTATATGTAGCTGCACCAGCTAGTGGATTGGCTGAGAGTGTAACTGTGCCACCAGCACAAATAGGACTAGAATTGGATGGAGCTGCTGAAGGAACAGAATTGACCGTAACAGAAGTAGTATATACTGTGGCAGGAGCGCAACCAGAACGAGCAGTACCATCTGTAACTACAACAGAATAAACTGAAGTAACTGTAGGCGTAGCTGATGGATTGGCAATAGAAGTGCTACTAAGAGCAGGACCACTCCAAGAGTATGTAGCAGCACCACCACTACCATTAGCATTGAGATTGACAGTGCCGCCTAGACAGATATGACCATCATTAGATGGAGTGGCTATAGGTTTAGCATTGACAGTAACTGAAGTAGTGTAAACTGTAGTGGGACTACAGCCAGAAGCTGCTGTACCATTTGTAACAGTAAGTGAATAAACAGAGGTAACAGTAGGTGTAGCAGTAGGGTTGGCAACTGATGAGCTGCTAAGATTGGGACCAGACCAAGCGAAAGTGGTAGCACCTGTGGCAGGGTTGGCAGCAAGATTGACAGTGCCACCATTGCAAATATAGCCATCGTTGGTAGGAGCAGCAGTAGGTACACTGTTGACAGTAACCATAGTAGTGTATACTGTAGCAGGGCTACAACCAGGATTACCAGAGCCATCTGTAACCGTAAGAGAGTAAACAGAGGTAACTGTAGGTGTAGCGGTAGGATTGGCTACCGTAGTGCTACTCAATGCTGGACCACTCCAACTATAAGTAGCTGCACCAGCTGCGGGATTTGCACTCAACGTTACAGTGCCACCAACGCATATGGGACCACTGTTAGTGGGAGCTGCAGTAGGGATAGCGTTGACCGTGACTGTTGTAGTATATACGGTGCTTGGACTACAACCAGGCTGACTAGAACCATCGGTAACCGTTAATGAATAAGTAGCAGAAGCTGTAGGTGTAGCAGTAGGGTTGGCTATAGTGCTGCTACTTAGGTTGGTACCAGACCATGAATAAGTAGATGCTCCACCAGAACCATTAGCAGTAAGTGCAACTGTGCCGCCAACACATACGTACCCATTATTGGTTGGGGATGCAGCTGGCTTAGCATTGACCGTAACAGAGGTAGTATATATAGTGGCAGGGCTACAACCTGATGCAGCAGTGCCATTGGTAACAGTGAGAGAATAAACAGATGTAACAGTAGGTGTAGCTGTTGGATTTGCTATAGAAGTGCTACTCAAATTAGGGCCACTCCAAGTAAATGCAGCTGCACCATCGGCAGGGTTGGCGGTAAGTGCTACTGTGCCACCATTACAAATATATCCATTGTTGGTAGGGGCAGCAGTTGGCACACTGTTGACAGTAACTGATGTAGTATATATAGTAGATGGACTACAACCAGGCTTGCCAGTGCCATCGGTAACAGTAAGTGAATAAACCGAAGTAACAGTAGGTGTGGCAGAGGGGCTAGCAGCCGAAGCACTGCTCAAAGCAGGACCAGACCATGCAAAAGTAGATGCTCCAGAAGCTGGATTGGGAGTGAGGGTAACTGTACCACCAACACATATTGGACTACTGTTGGTAGGCGATGCTGTAGGGATAGAATTGACCGTAACAGTGGTAGTGTAGACAGTGGTAGGTGAACAACCAGGCTGCGCGCTACCCTCTGTGACTGTAAGAGAATATGTAGCAGTAGCTGTAGGTGTGGCTGTAGGCGATGCAACAGTAGCAGAACTAAGCGAAGGGCCTGACCATGCGTAGGTGCTGGCGCCACCACTACCATTGGCTGTTAAAGAAACTGTGCCACCAACACATATATGACCATTATTGGTAGGTGCGGCAATTGGTTTGCTGTTGACAGTAACAGAAGTGGTATAAACTGTAGAAGGGCTACAACCAGGATCTGAAGTGCCATTGGACACAGTAAGCGAGTAAACTGAAGTAACAGTAGGTGTAGCTGTAGGAGCTGCTGCTGTGGTGCTGCTTAATGAAGGACCTGACCAAACAAAATTGGTGGCGCTACCACCAGGATTGGCCGTAAGGGTAACTGTACCACCATTACAAATGTAGCCATTGTTTGTAGGTGAGGCCGTAGGAGCATCATTAACAGTAACCTGAGTAGTATAAACTGTAGCAGGGCTGCAACCAGGATTGCCTGTACCATCTGAAACAGTTAATGAATAAATACTGGTAGCTGTAGGTGTGGCAGTAGTAATAGAGCCTGTAGTAGCTACAAGACCTGGACCACTCCAAGTAAAAGTATTGGCACCGCCCGCAGGGTTGGCATTGAGCGTTACCGTGCCGCCAGCACATATAGTACCACTATTGGTAGGAGATGCGGACGGAATTGGATTGACAGTAACTGACTTGCTACCCTGAGTACCCCAACAGTTGGCAACACCAGTTCTGGATCGGAAATAATAAGTACCAGTAGATGAAACAGACTGTGAGGTAGATGGAGTGGCGGTAGAAGTACCATTAGAAGTAGAGCCCTGATAATAAATAGTTTCTCCAGTGCCACCAGCGGCAGTAAGCGTAGCACTGCCACAACTAATGTCACTAGCAGTAACTGTAACTGCACCGGCTTGCTCTGTATGCACTGTAACAGTAGCACCAGTGCTACAACCTACTGCAGAAGCAACAACTGAATAAACATTGGCTCCTAAAGTTGTAGGCGTAATAGTATTGACAGAACAAGTGGTGCATGCCAAACCTGTGGCACCAGAGACACCACTCCAAGAGTAAGTAGGCGTATTGTAAGTGGCAGTAACCTTAATATTATCTACCCCCCAATAGAACCCCCAAGTTGAATTGTAAAACCATCTTAGTATTACGCTTGGTTTACCCAAAGCTCCTGCTGGCAAAGTAATAGTTTGGTTGGGAGTACCGGCTGTCCAGGTACCAGAACCAGATGTAGTACCTAGATAATTGTGTAGTAAAGTCCAGGTAATACCGCCATCTAATGAGTAATCTATTTGAGCGTTTGCATCATATGATGTGCTAGAGAAACAATAATAATTGAATGACAGTGTAGCAGAAGCGTATCCAGCTGTAGAGAATGAAGGCGATCTCAACTGCGTGATTAAGGTAGTTGATGAACCAGCAGCATCGGCATTGGTATAAGCATAAGCAGAACCATCGCCCGAACCAATGGAGCCGTGAGAACCTATGCTCCAGTTATAAATTGATGCACCTCCTGTATTGACTACCGACCAAGTACCAGAAACACTATCGGCAAAGCCCGAATTAAAATCCTGATTGAGGAGATTGACAGTAGGTGTGGTAGTAACCGTCATGGTAGAAGAAGAAGTGAGGCATATGGTAGGGGTGGTAGCTGGTGCAAAAGATAAAGATGGGGGGCTAAGATTGACGGTTGCAATACGAGTAGCATTGGTGCAACCATTGCCTAATGAATAAGTAATAACTGCTGTACCCGCTGCTACTCCGGTTACTGTACCTGTAGTGGCACCAACAGTAGCCACACTAGTAGTGCCACTAGTCCAAGTGCCACCAGTGTTAGCATTGGTAAGTGTGGATGTGGCACCAACACAGACAATAGCAGTGCCACCTATGGCAGCTGGAGTTTGATTGACGGTGAAAACAACAGCTACAGGAGAGCCACAACCGTTGGCATAAGTTATACCAGCAGTGCCGCCAGCAACACCCGTAACTATACCCGTAGAAGCTCCTACTGTAGCCACAGCAGTATTGGAGCTAGACCATGTGCCAAGCCCACCAGAGTTGGTGAGCGTAGTGGAACTACCTGAACAAACTGATAATGAGCCAGTTGTGGAACCAGGAGTAGCGTTGACAGTATAAACTGCCGTAGCTGCGCAACCAGAAACTATGTAACTGATGACAGAAGTGCCAGCAGTAGCACCAGCAGTAACGTTGCCACCTGTGACAGAAACGAGTGCGTTGCTAGCACTCCAGGTGCCCCCACCAGTGGTGCTGGTGAGCGTAGTGGAGCTGCCACTACATGCCGACATAGTGCCAGTAAGTGCAGCAGGCGAGGCATTGACTATAACTGCCGCTGCATTTGTTTTATAAACATTACCACAAGCTGTAGTAACCTCGCAATAATAATATTTGGTACCTACTGTGGTGGTAGAGGGAGTGAAGGTAGCAGTGGTGACACCAGTGGCTGTACCACCCACATTAGAGTTGGTGGTACCATTGTCATACCACATATATGTATTGTTATTACCATTAACACCAAAAGAAAGTGAAGATGTGTAGTCTACACAAGTATTGGTGGTGGCAGGAGGTTGAGCAGTAATAGGGTTGACATTAGAAGTTGTCAACGTAGCTGCAAAACCCGCTGCATTGATACTACCATCAGAAGTGAGCCTAAAAGTCAATGAGCCATCTGCAGCTGTGGAGGTGAAAGACGAGGGCAAAGTAGTGCCAGTGTATGAACCAACTAAAGTGGCAGCAGTACTATTGCCATTAAATATATCGAGATAATCGAAACCAGACTCAAGATTGAAAGAAGAGAAAGAGACAGACAACTTGGAGCCAGTAGAAGATGCACGAGGGTAAATAGTGTAAATACTGTTTCCTGTAGAAGCATTATAGTTGCCAGTAGGCCCACCATCGTCGTATAAAAAGCCACCACATGTAGAGTCTGAAACTGTGGTATTAAACGACATAGTGTAACAAGAAGTAATACTAAGAAGTATACTAGAAGAGTTGGCATTACCACCTGAAGGAGTGCAACCAACTATACAACGATAATATGTGGAAGAAGAAACGGAGGGCGAATAAGTAGAATTTGTTGCTCCGGAAACATTAGTCCAGGTACTGTTATTGGGAGAAGACTGCCATTGATAGTTGAGACCAGTGACCCCAGTAGTAGCACCTGTGAGTGATAATGATGGTGAAAATGTGGAGCATGAGCTAGTGGCAGAAGCAGAAACGGCACCAGCGGAAGGAGTGCCAGAGCATGAAGATGCTGTTGTGACTTGGCTACCAACTAAAGCTGAGCTCAGACCACCTTCAGTATATGCTACTACTTTCCAAGTATAAGTAACCCCTGCTGTGAGTCCAGTTTGTGCGCCTGCTGTAGAAGTAGCCGCTCCTGAATAAGTATTGACAAAAGTATAAGTAGTACCACCATCTGTGGAACGATATAAAGCATAGCCCAAAATACCTGTAGTAGGGCTGGCAGCTGTCCAATTGACCGTCATAGCAGTGCCTGATACACTTGTAAAAGTCATAGAAGTAGGTGCAGCGGGCACAATGGGTGTAAATTTGTACCAACGACCGCTTGCAATAGCAACCGTATTGGTATTTACTACCCCAGTACTGTATGTGCAGGCATGAGTAGACGCATTAACAGAAGCATATGGAGTAGTTCCATTAGCTAAACCTATAGAATAACCGCTGGAATTAGAGACAATACCAGCACCATATCTAAATTCAACTACTCCAGTACTTTCAAACAAAATAACTTGAAAATTACCTGCCCCCGCACCTGTAGACCAAGGTATATTAACATTTTTCCATTCAACTACTAATCGTCTTGAAGGCGCTGTACCTATAATTTTGTAATGTATCTTACCTGTACTACCAACATATATATCATCCCAATAAGGCGATATTTTAGGATTATTTGCGGTAGATGAAAGACTATTAGACCAAGCATTAGTAACTACCGTTGGTCCTAATCTCATTAAACCATTTCCATTGGCAGAAAATTGGGTGTATCTAGTACCATTGAACCAGAAATCGAATCCAATATTAGTAACAGCAGAAACTGGATCATCTGCATTGGGACCAATAATTTGAGTAGTGCCAGAAGACATATCCTCTAAGCTTGCACCGGTGCCAGTTGAAAATGGATAAGTGGTTGAACTAATAGTTTGTGCAAAAGAAAAAGTGAAACAAAAGAGCGCAAACAAAAGCGAAAATAACCTCCTCATAAATTGTCGATTTAACATTACATAATGCCAGCAGGTGGCTGCACAGACATGTGCAACCAAAGGCAATGCTTAAAAATAGACATTTTTTAACAAAAAGTAAAAACTTAGCTGAACTTGAGTTGACATATTAAATTCAACAACATAATGTAAAACTAAAAATTTGATTACAGCATTCTAGTGTATTGTTTAACTATTTAATGACGTTGATAAAAAGGTAATCTTGTCTTAACGTGATGAAAAGACACAAATACGTAACTTGCATAATCAAATTATGCAGACAGTATTATATAGTGACTTAGGAAATATAGGTTATGGTGATGCCTGGGCATATCAAGAGGAGCTACTAAAATGGAATCTGGATAAGAAAGCCGCATGGTATGCTGAAATGGGCAATAATGCCCCCTATACAATAGGCACTAAACACTACCTGCTGTTTTGTAGCCATCCGCATGTATATACACTTGGCAAAAGTGGACACATGGAACACCTACTAGTGAATGACAGCAGACTGAAAGAGCTAAATGTGGAGTTTTACAAAACCAACAGAGGTGGCGATATAACCTACCACGGCCCGGGACAAATAGTGGGCTACCCCATACTAGACCTAGAATACTTTGTGACAGATCTAGGCAAGTATATGCGGAACCTGGAGGAGGTGATCATAAGAACGTTGCAACATTATGGCATAGAGGCTGGAAGATTATCGGGCTCAACAGGAGTGTGGCTAGATGCTGACCAACCTGATAAAGCGAGGAAAATATGTGCTATGGGCGTGCGATGCAGCAGATGGGTAACTATGCATGGTTTTGCATTCAACATTAATAATGACCTAAAGTACTTTGACTACATAGTGCCATGTGGCATAACTGATAAATCTGTCACCTCTCTATCGAAAGAACTAGGCAGGGCAGTGAATGAGGACGAAGTGAAACAATTGCTGATAGAGCATTTTGAACAGGTTTTTGAGGCGGAAGTATTAACAAGTGTGACAACACAAGACTAGAAACTTTGAGCAGGAATGTAACATATCATTGGGGTGATAGAAACCTTGTAATAACACTTGGCAATCAGGTGAACAGGAGGGTAAAAGCACTCTATATAGCCGAGCTGGTATTTACACTAGGGATGGCGACTGTGTTTTTGTTGCAATCTATACCTCACAGGCAACATCTATTAGGCTGGTTGGCATTGATAGGGGCATCATGTTTGTATCTATTTGCATCCTACCGCTTTTTGGCGAGGATATTTTTTAGTGAGCAATTGCTGATAGATAATTTGCACCTAACAATCACCAGAAAAACACTGTTTTCGAAGCAAATAAACAGATACAATTGGTATCAGCTAGGGCCACTGCACTATGAAGGAAAGGGCAAGAAAACAGACCACCCACTAAAAGGAAATTCTTTTGACTATTTTGGGTTTGAGACACAAGAACATCTGATACAAAGTTTGCACCACGAAGGCAATTTATACTTTGAGCGTAAAGAAGGACGTGTCTATTTTGCTCCCAACCTCTATAGCTGGGATGCAGAAAAGATGATACAGATGATAAAATTATACTCTGGCGATGCTCTGAAACTGGGGCCTGAGTGGAAAGATATGCTGCCAGAAGAGGAGCTTGATGATGCAGCCCCATCGGGCAACTAGACTAAAATGCGATATAGAGTTGTCCATACTCTAACATATTACCATTCCGTCGAAGAACATATTTGTAAACACCAGTGCGTGAAAAACTGCGTTTATCTATAATTACAGTTGGGCGTGTAAGGTGGTCTACTATATATAATACCCTACCCTGCTCATCGGCAAAGGATACGGAATAAATATTAACGCTATAGTCGGCTGGCAAGGAAATGAGCAGATGACCTATAATAGGATTGATGCCGATGATGCCAGACCTAACACCAACAGGGTCTGTTAAATCGTTGGCAGGGATAGACAACTTAAATTTAACTGGAAAATTAATATAAGATAAGTCTTCGGCAGTAAAAGATGGCTGGTAAGATATAGGTGTTTGTACGGTTTGCTTAGGTTCGGCTAGTTTATTGATAGTACTTGTAGCATTAGGAGTAGCAATTTGTTTGAAGTCGCTGTTTTTCAAATGGTCAATAGCCATATTAGCAATACTTTTGACACTGTCTTTGGATAGCTGCATACCAGCATATTGTTTACTTTCGGCCTGGTCTACGAATATGCCCACATGGTCACTCTTCCAGTTTAGCCCAGAGTTGAAAACAATAGCTAGCTTGTAATAGCTTTTACCGGGCTCGGGATGAGCATCTACAAAAAATTGTAAGCCCTGCTCTAAAGTTTTGACAAAGCCTATGGTTTTATAATTGAATGCGCTATCAATTGATCTTTTTACTGCAATAGATTGTATGCCATCGTACTGGGAGTTCCACACCAAGACAACAGCACCGCCTTGCACTTTGGCTGCGATAGAAGGTAAACTAGGCTGCGCATAAGCCATGTTGCCCAAAAGCAACAAGAAAGCAATAAAGAGGAGCAGCTGAGGGCGAACCATAACGTAAACGTAGTGTAAAAGTAGAAAAGTAGGCAACACTAAGAAGTGAGGACTAATAATAACAACTATTTTGAGTGCCTTCAATTATTTTTGCAGTCATTGAACGTATAGTTACTAATTCCATTTCGTTGAAAAGACTAAAAATTGCTGCACTTATTACCGTATCTCTTGCCGTAGGAAGCTCTAACAGAGTATTGGCGCAAGGAATGATGCAAAATAATGGCATACAAAGAGATACTGCAAGCAACAAATCGAATAACAATAAATGGAAGAATGGCAACGCAGATGTGCAGATAGAAACACCTGGCATAGAAGGTAGGCAGCAACCAGATACTAGTATACATACTTTTCACCGAAGACCTTTTGTGCAACCTTGGTATAGAGACTTGGGAAACGTGGGCGCACCAGCACTGAACCTACAATTTACTCCTGAGAACAGGGTTGGGCCAACGCTAGGATACCATGCATATAACATCTACAAGTTTGATGTAGATAGCATGAAGTATTATAACACTACTAATCCCTACACAGTGTTCAGCTATCAGGTGGCAGGTAGGCTAGAGAATGTGGCGCAAGTGCTACACACTCAAAATGTGCAACCAAACTGGAATATAGCAGCAGAATACCGCAAAATAGTAACACCTGGATATTATAAAATACAGCGAAATAACCATGACAATCTGGGCATCTCCACTAAATATACTAGCCTAAGTAAACGATATGTATTGTATGGAGGAATAGCCTACAATAAACTACAAACGGATGAAAATGGTGGAGTGCTTAATGTAGAAGATTT
>CALRKH020000096.1:0-13380 GCA_943367855.1 Asaia bogorensis
AGGATACATACAAATGCACCAAGCAGGCTGGGCCGTGAGTGCAGAAGCGTGGTGTGATGGGGTGCTGGCAGGTGGGCTGTATGGCATAAGAATGGGACGTATGTTTTTTGGTGAGAGTATGTTCAGCCACGTTTCAAATGCGTCGAAATTTGCGTTTGTGCGACTGGTGCAAGAGCTGCAAGCAGCGGGTGTGGTGCTGATAGACTGCCAAGTGTATACTGCACATCTGGAAAGCCTAGGAGCACGAATGATAAGCCGAGCAGCTTTTGTGAAACATATAGAAGAGCTAGTACCAAAGGCGTAGTCGGTAGATTGGGCTATCTTCGCCAATATAAATAACTTACTAATGACGTTCCAAGACCTTAATCTGAACTCGCCATTGCTGAATGCACTGGAAGAATTGGGATATACTACCCCTACTACCATACAGCACAAAATCTTCTCGGTAATTATGTCGGGCAAGGATGTATGCGGGATAGCCCAAACGGGAACGGGTAAGACGATGGCATACCTGCTACCATCGCTAAGGCAATGGAAGTTTTCGAAAGACCGTTTTCCGCAGATACTGATAGTGGTGCCTACACGCGAGCTAGTGACACAGGTGGTAGCAGAAGCACAAAAGCTAAGCAAGTATATGAACGTGGTGACGGTGGGCGTGTATGGTGGTGTGAACATGAAAGCACAGATACTAGAGGTGGAAAATGGCTGTGATGTGGTGGTGGCAACACCTGGGCGACTGGTGGACCTGGTGCTGCATGGGTCTCTAAAACTAAAAGCCATCAAGAAGCTGATAATAGATGAGGTGGATGAAATGTTCAATTTGGGTTTCAGGACGCAGATAAACAAGATACTGGAGTTGTTGCCACCGAAGCGACAAAACCTGCTGTTTTCGGCAACTATAACAGAGGAAGTGGAAGTGCTGATGAATGAGCACTTTGATGTGCCTACAAGAGTGGAAGCTGCACCCACTGGCACACCAGTAGACAAAATAGCCCAACGACTGTATGAGGTGCCCAACTTCTACACGAAAGTGAACCTGCTGAAGCTGCTGCTGAATAGTGATGAGCAAATGAGCAAGGTGCTGGTGTTTGCCGCAACGAAGAAGCTGGCCGACGAACTGTATGATGAGATAGCTCCTGCCTTTGAGGAGCAAGTAGGGGTGATACACTCTAACAAAGCACAGAATAACCGCTTTAATACAATAAACAGATTTAAAGATGGGACCTACCGACTGATAATAGCCACTGACCTGGTGGCGAGAGGTATAGACATATCGGAGGTGACACATGTGATCAACTTTGACCTGCCAGAAGAACCTGAAGCCTACATACACCGGATAGGCAGAACAGGACGGGCGGACAAACAAGGTATATCTATAACCCTCTGCACACCGAGAGAGCAAGAAATGCGTATAGCGATAGAAGAGCTGATGAAGATGCCTATACTGGTGCTGGAACTGCCCGAGGAGCTGGAAATATCGAGCGTGCTGACGGACGATGAAATGCCTAAAGTGAAGATGCGTGAAACACTGATAGCACTGCCTGATATAAGAGAGTCGAAAGGGGCGTTTCATGAAAAGCTAGAGAAGAACAAGAAGGTGAATGTGAAGGTGAGCCACAAGGATAAGATGCGGCAGAAGTATGGCAAACCCAAGAGCAGGGGACAAAAGAAATAGGGGCTGTATTAATAGCCTGATAGGAGCGGATAGTGCTGTGCATAACAGTGTTATCCGCTCTTATGTTTTGCGGAGCGAAGATCGGCTACCTATAAGCACGGACTAGGCATATAAGCAACTGTAGCGAAATAGTATGCTACAAAATGGCTTGTAAACCTGACTAGTATGTGTAACTGAATGTACTTATTAACAGCAACCGGATAGTGGGCGGCAAGTGGCACTCTTGCGTATGCGTGTGTGCGATAATTTTTGCGTGTTAGGCGGCTTTGGGCTTGGTAATCAATGAGTTATGATTTTGGTCTTTGCGGTTGTTTGCGTTTTCTTGCGTGGAGGGCTGGGCAGACTGCTGAATATCTGCCTGATTTGCCTCGTGCTGGCTGGCGATTAGCATGGAGAGGAACTGCAGTGCTTCTTCCGTTTCTTTTTTGGAAAGTGGCTGAGCATCGGGGGGCGTAGTGGTGGCGGTAGTAGCTGTGGGCGCAACGGATGGAGGGGCAGCCTGCGGAGCAGGTGACTGCTTAGGAGCAGGAGTAGCTGACTGGGATGATGCTGGCGGTGGCGCTGGCTGAGCAGCAGCAGTTTGCAGCTCGGCATACTGATAAATGTGTGGTGCAACCTGAGCAGCTAATGCCTGATTGGTAGTAGCTATATGGGACACGAAATCGGTCAACTGCTCGATTTGCTCGGGAGCTGATGGGGTGATGCGCAGCGACTTGATGGTGCGAGAAAGGTTGTGAATGCAACGTACTTGCTTAGAGATATCGACAGTTGGGTTGTCTTCGAAATCGGCAAGGAAGGTATCGAGATAGCGATTGAGTAACTGATAGCATTTATTGATGATGGAAGTAGGCAATGCCTGTGCTGAAGCACGCAAATGATGCCAGCCACCTGTGGCTGCCCAATGCTGGACTGTGCGCTGTGCTATGCCCAGGTGCTGAGCGATTTGGGCTGTGCCTAAAGTGGTGCTAACGTATAGCTGACGGGCTTGATTTTGTTGCTGTGTAAGCATGGTTTTGAGTTTGTTTTTAATAGATGAGCAACAAAGGTGAGTAGTAGTAACGAGACAACAATGGATGGGAAGTAAATTGTGGATATGTTTTTGGGGAGGGTACGAATAGGGAGGTTAAAGGCTTTCAAAATGTATGTAAAAACAAAGAGCTGCGACCTTGTGGGGTGCAGCTCTTTGAGGTAAAAGTGTGTTTATTAATGTGCTTACCTGATAAGGGTGACATTGCCTTTGTGGACTTTGTTTTCGCCATTAGGCAGTGCTACAATGATTTCGTAGATGTAGGTGCCAATGTCTTGTGGCTGTCCTTTGTAAGTGCCATCCCAACCGATTTCGGGGTTAGATGTCTGGAACATCATTTCGCCCCATCTGTTGTAGACACGGAAGTCAACCAGCTTTTGGATACCGAGTCTTATCATACGGAAGATATCGTTTTTGCCATCGCCATTTGGAGTGAAGGCTGTAGGAACGAATTCGTACGTTTCCTGATCGGTATAGATGGTAACAAATGCAGAATCGAGACATCCCCATTTGTTCATAACGAGTACCTTGAAGTTGGTAACAGAATCGAACAGGGTAGCAACTGGGTTGTTGATATTTGGATTGTCTAACACTCCATTAGCAGGATACCATTTGTAGAATTCACCGCCATCTGCATTGAGCCTGATGCTGGTGCCTACCTTGATGATGGTAGGGTTTGCAGTGACATTGGTGATGCTAACAGGAGGATGAGAGCGAATAACCATCTGCTCATTAGCCTCGCAATAGTTAGGATTGCCAAGGAAAGTAGTAGTAGTGGCTGTAACATTAACTGTGTAATCGCCTATACCTGAGAAACTAGGATTAGCAATGTTGTAGTTATCTAGATTGGCACCTGCTGGTGTTTGGGTCCAAGTGTAGTTTACAACCATGTTTGCATTACGCTTCACATCTGTACGAAGATTGATAAGGAAAGGCTGACGCAAACAAACATCTGTATCGTGGAAGTCGCTATAAAGGTCTATAGATATAACTTCTACGTTTGCGTTAGCTTTTTCTACGCATCCGAAACTATCGGTAACTGTAAGTGATACAGGATAGTTGCCTGCCTGAGCATAAGCGTGAACTGGCTCTGTAGAATCATCGTCGTAGAAACCATCGCCAAACAACCAGTAATACTTAGGACTGTAGTTGCTGAAAGAAGTGTTGAGGAACTTGAGGTCTACACCACGACAAACGGTATCGTACTCTGGATTGAAAGCTGCAGTTAGTCTGTGATCGATAGTAATATTTGCTGTAACTGTAGCATTACAAGCTGGCTTGCGCCAAGGAGTAGTGTTATAGTTGAGCGTTACAGTGTAAGTGCCTGTGTACTTGGGCGTAGCTGTATGCGTGCTGAAAATGTGATATACACTTGTGCTATCTAAAGGAGAACCGTCACCCCAGTTCCAATAAGAGAAGTAGCCTGTAGGAGTGGTGGTATTGGTAACGAAGATAGTATCTCCCTGACAACCATAACCAAGGTTGTAAGTGAATGTAGGTACATAAGGAGGAGGGTCTACTAGAGTAGCTGCGGGAGCCGGAGCTGTGCAAAGATTGATAGTAGCAGAGATGCCTGTATAGTTGCCAGCTTCGAGCCCTGTGAGCACGAAAGTACTATCGGCCGCTACGATACCTGTTTGTGGAGGTTGCGGGACACCACCCTTGCTATAAGCAACAGAAACTGTTTTGAGCGGTGTTAACCCTTTGAGTTTGATTGACCCATCACTTCTGCCACAAACAGAAGGGTTTGTGACCTCTATACCAGACACTGCCAGAACAGGAGTAACAAGCCTGATAGGACCTACCTGATTGGAAGGGCAATCGCCTACTTTGACATAAATATAATCGTAAGTGCCGCCACAAAGATTATCTAAAGTGATGGTACTATCGAGCGCAGCCGAATCGACATAGGAAGGCTGAGGGACACCGTTGAAGGACCAAAATACAGTATCGATTTGGTGTGGGTTAACGCCACGGAGTACTATTTTACCGTCGCACATACCACATTCAGAAGGATTGAGTGTATCGTAACCAGTGATACGTGGTATGCCACCTACGCCAACACTTGGAGGCATAACTGTCATGTATGCACGAACAGAGTCGTTGCAACCAAGAGCAACGGCCTTGTAAGTGGTAGGCACAGGAGGAGCGACAGTGAGGTATGGACCTGAGCCGAGGTAAGCACCAGTGGTACTATCGTACCAATAAACTGCTGAAGTGGCATAAGGAAGTGGTGCATGTGGGATAGAAGCAACCGTGTAAGAAGTACCTGCACCAACGGGAGTGAATCTCCAAGCCTCTGGCGGTGAAGTAACGCTCCAAACAGAAGGGAAATCGCGGCCAGGAGCTACTGTAGCGGCAGTGCCGGCGGCATTGTGCACACCAGTAATAGCGTAACCACCATTCCAAGCACAAATTGTTTTGTTGGCAGTGTGCACCTCGATGAGGTTGCTAGTTTCGTATAATATAATTTGACTGGTAGTCCACTGAGTAGTGCAAGAATACATGCGGCTACCGCACCAAGTAACAGCGAATTTTCTGTTGGGGGCCACACCAGCGGTTGAGTAAGTGATGCTACCGCCAGCAGAAATGAGGATATCGCACCAAGGGCCACAGATAGCATTGCGCATATTGGCATTGCCTAACAGTGCGGCTGTGATAGGCCAAGGACAATAGCCACCTGCAAGTGCCAAATTGAAATTAATGACACCGTTGGACCCAATGACTAGTTGGGTATAGTTAGTGCCATAGAAATTGAAGGTGAAGCCGATAGGGAAAACGCCAGAATAGCCGTCATCTGCAGTGATACCAGTGCCAGTAGGCAAAGTACCTGTAACTGTGGCATGCAAAGTACGGTTGAGGCAATCGCCAGTATCGACAATAGTAAGCTGGCTGTAAGAGGTAAAAAACAGCATGGAAAAGATGACACTCAGCCTCAGACCTCTGCTCAACATCTTTATCATAAGTACGTATTTTGTGCGTTATTTAAAAAACCACCTAGTAAATGAGATGGCCTGAATTATAAGACCATATTATTGCTTGAATGGTTGGTTTACTTTACTAAAATTAAGAAAATTATTATCTCAACAAACAAAATTAACTTTTCTACAGCAAAATATCAAGTGTAAGGGACAGATTGCCTATAGAAATAACTAATAACTAGTTGAAAAACAAAGACTAGCGTATGAATATTACGAAAGATTTAGTTTCGTTTTGTAATTGTGCCTTTAACAAATAGGAACCTGGTGGCAATGTGGGTGGGATATGCCGACTAGTGCCTGAACTAGCAGTAGCTGACCATAATTGACGACCGAGCGCATCGACCAGGGTAAGATTAAAGACATCTGAATCACTGCCTGGTAGCTGAATAGAAAAAGACCCAGTGTTGGGATTGGGGTAAATGTTGATAAGTGCTAAGACTGAGTGTGGAGCAGATGCAACTGCTGTGATGCAAGGAATAGTAGCTGGCACCCAAATATTGTGCACGGCATAGGCAGAGCCACAGGCATTGGTGACGCTGTAAGATATAGTAGCCAGGCCAGTAGCCACACCACCTACGATACCAGCAGTGGTAACAGTGGCAATGGAAGGACTGGAACTAGACCAAGAACCACCTGGAACAGAAGCAGTGAGCGTAGTAGTATAGGCAGGACAAACACTATCGGCCCCAGTAATAGTGCCTGCATTGGGTGCGCCAATAACATTGGCGTAGATAGTGATAGTATCGTAATAGGTGCCATCGTAAACCTGAACAGAAAACGTATCGTAACCTATATAGCCAGTGAAAGGCGCATAAGAAATACCCGCAGGCACCAAAGTGCTACCTGTGGAGGTAGTGGCATAGGCGGCAGTAAGTGTGCCACTAGCTGGCAGCCTAACAGGGCTCCATGTGATGGTTTGACCGAGGTCAACATCGTCGACATGCAAAAGGGAGTCGATATAGTAGAATTCTGCCGGGCAGACATTATAATTTCGACTAACGCCACTGGTGAAACGAGGTTCATTACCGACCTTGACACGACGAATGCGACTATTGAAGTTATCTGCTATATAAATATCACCATTGAGTGGGTGAACTGCTACGCCAGTGGGACCGTATAACTGTGCTGTAGTAGCTGGGCCACCGTCGCCACTGTAACCAGAGGTGCCATTGCCCGCTACTGTAGTAATGATGCCAGCAGTATTGATTTTGCGAACGACGTTATTGTTCCAATCGGCGATAAAAACGTTGCCACCAGCATCTACATGAATGCCTCTAGGATAGTATAAGCGAGCAGCGGTAGCCAGCCCACCGTCGCCAGTGTAGCCATAAGGTAAGCCATAACCTGCAATGGTGCTTATAATGCCAGAAGTGTTGACCTTGCGTACCCGATTGTTGGCATTATCGGCAATGTAAATATTGCCAGCAGCATCGACAGCAACACCAGTAGGCTCATTGAGATTGGAAGAAGTGGCGGCAACCCCATCGGCTGTGAAGACGGCAAAGCCAGTGCCAGCAACGGTGGTGATGATGCCAGCGGTATTGATTTTGCGAATACGATGATTGAGCTGATCGGCAATAAAAACATTTCCGGAATTATCGACAGCTACGCCCCATGCCTGCCCCAGATTGGCGGCAGTGGCAGGGCCACCATCGCCACTGAAAGAGGGAATGCCGCCGGGTATGCCAGCAATGGTAGAGATGATGCCTGCTGTGGAAATTTTGCGAATAATGTTGTTGCCGTAGTCGGAAAAGTAGACATTACCAACAGCATCGACAGCGATGCCACGAGGCCACCTGAGCCAGGCAGCAGTGGCTGGGCCACCGTCGTGAGCGGGGAGATAGCCACCAAAACCAGTGCCTGCAATAGTGGTGATGATGCCAGTAGTAGAGACTTTGCGAATGCGATGATTGCTCTCATCGGCTATGTACATATTGCCAGCGGCATCTATAGCGACCCCATATGGCGAACTAAGGCGTGCGGCAGTGGCAGCGGCACCATCGCCAGCAAAGCCAGCCGTGCTGCTACCTGCGGCAGTAGTAATATTTTGGGCATACAGAAGGGAACTGCTGCCTGATAAAAACATGAGTATACCACTAAAGAGCAGCCAAAAACTTCTTTTCATTTGTGGAAAATTACGCATTAGTAACGATTTAAACAAAGAGAAGCAGGTGATAAGGTAATAGATGAATGTGTGACATAAATATTTTGAGTAGGTTTGCGACCGCTATGAACAAGACAGAAAAGCTATATAGCAAGAAAGCCCTAGCCATGCAGGGCGGTGGTGCTAAAAGACTAGAAGCACAACATAAAAAAGGGAAACTTTCGGCACGTGAGCGTATACAGCTGTTGCTGGACGAGGGATCGTTTGAGGAGATAGGTATGCTGGTGACACATAGATGCAGAGATTTTGGGATGGAGAAAGAGACCTACCTGGGTGATGGTGTGGTGACCGGGTATGGCACTGTGAATGGACGGCTGATATATGTATATTCACAAGACTTTACAGTATTTGGCGGGTCTCTGTCGGAGACACATGCTGAGAAGATAGTGAAGATAATGGAGCTAGCCATGAAGAATGGTGCACCAATAGTGGGGCTGAACGATAGTGGCGGTGCGCGTATACAAGAAGGAGTGGTATCTCTAGGTGGATATGCGGACATATTTTATAGAAACGTACAAGCATCGGGTGTGATACCGCAGATATCGGCCATATTGGGGCCGTGTGCAGGTGGTGCGGTGTACTCGCCAGCCATTACAGACTTTATACTGATGGCAGAGAACACCTCGTACATGTTTGTAACCGGGCCGAATGTGGTGAAGACAGTGACCCACGAAACAGTGACAAGTGAAGAGCTAGGCGGTGCGCAAACACATGCATCTAAATCGGGGGTGACACACTTTGCCTGCGCTAATGAAGTGGCCTGCATAGAGCACATAAAACAACTGCTGAGCTATATGCCACAGAACTGCGAGGATGATGCACCCGTGTATGAGTATGAAGCTGGCAATGAGGTACGTAGCGTGCTGAACAACATAATACCAGAGAACCCTAACCAACCATATGACATAAAAGATGTGATAGTGGAGCTAGTGGACGAGGGTAGTTTTATGGAGGTGCATAAAGACTTTGCTGAAAACATAGTAGTGGGTTTTGCAAGAGTGGGTGGAAGAAGTATAGGTATAGTGGCTAACCAACCTGCATATCTGGCTGGAGTGCTAGACAACAACTCGAGCAGGAAAGGAGCAAGGTTTACCAGATTTTGTGATGCCTTCAACATACCACTACTTGTGCTGGTAGATGTGCCAGGCTTTTTGCCAGGAACAGACCAAGAGTGGAACGGCATAATAGTGAATGGTGCGAAACTACTGTATGCCCTAAGCGAAGCAACTGTGCCCAAGATAACCGTGATAACCAGAAAGGCCTATGGTGGCGCCTATGATGTGATGAACTCTAAACACATAGGTGCTGACCTGAACTATGCGTGGCCTACGGCAGAGATAGCTGTAATGGGCGCTAAAGGTGCGGCGGAAATCATCTTTAAAAAAGAGATATCTGAAGCTGCTGACCCAGCAGAAAAGCTGAAAGAAAAAGAAGCAGAATATCTAGAGAAATTTGCGAATCCATATGCTGCGGCGGCACGTGGGTTTGTGGATGAGGTGATACTGCCAGAAGAAACACGTACGAAACTGATAAAAGGATTTAAAATGCTGGAGAACAAAGTGGCTACTATGCCTAAGCGCAAACATGGCAACATACCGCTGTAAATAAGCACCTAAAAAAGGTTTGTTCATTGCATTATAAACAGCCGCCCCAGCTAGTAAGTTGGGGCGGCTATTTTGTTAGGATGTAATGGCCAAAGAAATAACAATGACGTAGATAAACAGTAGAATCAGGAAGGTTCTTTTCATACAAATAGATTTTATAGGCTATGCATACTTGCTTAATACAGATACAATTATTGTGCCAAAAAGATATTTTAACCATTTTATGAATTTATAGCCAATGAGGAATAGTAATTTTAGGTAGTGAGCAGGCTGACAAAATGGATGGAATTGCTGGTAAACACGAGCACCTTTACGGGGCTATGTGCTGTGGGACTGTGTGTGGCTACAGAAAGCCTGATAAGACCAGATAGCGCTATAGAGATAGGCACACACCTGCACCAACTGATACTAGGCGGCACTATGGCTGTGTATAACTTACCGAGGCTAGTGCCCCGCCCATATGGCAAACAACGTGGCCCCCAACCGTTGCGCAAATGGTACATAGCAAGCCTAGTAGTTGGCCTAATGCTACTGACCAATGGCATAGTGCACCTACCCAGACAGGCTACTGAATTTTCGGCAGCATTGGGTTTTCTGGCAATAGCTTACTTTCTGCCTACCCTACCCTTTGGCAACAAAAGGAGGCTGAGAGATTTTGGGCTATTGAAAATCTTTGTGCTAACGGCGGTATGGACCGGTGTGACCGCAGTGCTGCCTATGCTGGTAAATAAAGTGAATCCGAGCAGCTACCCTGTGGAGCTTGTCATTAGGTTTCTGCTGGTATTTGCACTGTGTGTATTGTTTGACATAAGGGATATAAAAATAGACCTAGCTAACAACATAAGAACGCTACCTCAACGTATAGGGAAAACATCGGCATACGGACTGGTGTACACATCGCTAGGGGCAATGGTGATAAGTGGTGTGATGCAGTATGCACGGCACCCTGACTGGGGGCGCCTAGCAGCTACGGTGCTAACAGCTATAGTGACAGCCGTAGTGACTGAACTAGTGAAGCGACAGCCAAAACATAGCGCCTTTGTAGCTATGACAGATGGCATGATGCTACTGTATGGACTGCTGGTAATAATAGCTACCCACCACTGATAATGTAAGTGAACATAAGTGCTGCAACTTATGCAGCACGAACAAGCATAGCAAACTGGCTACAACTTGCGGCGAGCGATCTCCTGATTGATAAGTGACAATTCCCTACCTGTTTGGCCAGCGACAGAGGTATTTTCCTGAGCACGGCGGAGTAGGTAAGGTATAACGTCTTTTACCGGACCATAAGGGAGGTATTTGGCAACGTGGTAACCACTGTTGGCCAGATTGAAAGAGACATTATCGCTCATGCCAAATAGCTGTGAGAAAAACACCTTATCGGTATTGGCTGGGATGCCATTAGCGTGCATATACTGAGCGGCCTTCATGCAGCTATCCTCATTGTGTGTGCCGATGAATAAGGATACCTTATTGAGTCTTTCGAGACAAAAGAGCACAGCAGCGTCGTAGTCGTGATGCGTAGCCTCTTTGTTGGGCTGAATGGGAGAAGGGTAACCTAGCTCGGCAGCACGAGCCCGCTCTTTTTCCATATAGGCACCACGAACGAGTTTGGCACCGAGTACATAATTGCCAGCAGTAGCTAGGTCGTAGGACTTTTTGAGATACTCTAAACGATCGTGACGATAGAGCTGAAAGGTATTGAATACGACCGCCTTAGCCTTGTTGTACTTAGCCATCATAGCATTGGTGAGGTCGTCTACAGGTAATTGAATCCAGCTTTCCTCAGCATCTACGAGTACCATAATATTTTTGGCAGCAGCGGCACTACATATTTTATCTATGCGTGTGTATACACGTTGCCAAGCTTCGTTTTCGGCAGTAGATAGTGTGGTGCCAGCGTGAACCTTCTCGAGCAGGGCAAAGTAGGCAAAGCCAGTAACCTTGATGCTGACAAAAGGTATATGCTTATCGGAAGCTGCATAGTTGATGGCCTTGATGAATTCGGGCACAGCACGATCGAAATCTTCTTCGCTCTCCTTACCCTCCACACCATAGTCGAGTATTGTGCTGACCCCATACTTGCCGAGCATAGCAGCTGTTTGACCAGCTTCTTCCATAGTTTCGCCACCACAAAACTGATTGAATAGGGTAGATTTTATAAGACCTTTTACGGGCAGATTCCAAGAGATGGCGAACTTGGTGAGCGCCATACCAACCCGAGTGAGTGCAGGAGAGCCCATAGAAGAGAACAGGAAGCGTGCGCGCTTAATCTCCGCATTGGAGCGGTATCTGAATGCAATCTCGGTATTGTTGAACTCTGGCAACATAAAATAAAAATGGTCGATAAAAAGTGATACTAAACCTCAATAAATCAATGGCTTTCGCCCCTCTCGCAACTAGCTGATACCCTCTGTAGCTACTTCTCTACTCACTTTTTTAACCAGGCCCTGCAATACACTACCGGGACCAACCTCAGTGAATTTTTCGGCACCATCGGCGAGCATATTTTGAACGGTCTGCGTCCAACGAACGGGAGCAGTGAGCTGGTTGATGAGGTTTTGCTTGATTTGTGCAGGGTCGGAATATGGCATAGCGTCCACGTTTTGGTAAACTGGACAAGTAGGCGTATTAAAGTTAGTAGCAGCTATAGCCTCTTGCAACTCTTGGCGGGCGGGCTCCATGAGGGGAGAGTGGAATGCGCCACCTACCTGCAAAACGAGCGCACGTTTGGCGCCAGCTGCTTTGAGTAAATCGCAAGCGACATTAACCCCGTCAATACTACCACTAATAACAAGCTGGCCTGGGCAGTTGTAGTTGGCAGGCACAACTACATGGTCTGTGATACCAGCGCAAACCTCTTCGACCTTATCATCGTCGAGGCCGAGCACAGCAGCCATAGTAGAAGGATTGATTTCGCAGGCGCGCTGCATAGCAGCTGCACGCTTAGCCACCAAACGAAGACCATCCTCGAAAGAAAGCGCTTTGTTGGCAATGAGTGCGCTGAACTCTCCTAGCGAATGCCCTGCAACCATGTTTGGCTCCAGACCTGGAGTGGTAAGGAACAAAATAGTAGAATGCAGGAAAATAGCTGGCTGGGTAACATTGGTTTGTTTGAGCTCGGTTTCGGTGCCACCGAACATGATATCAGTAATTCTGAAGCCGAGTATATCATTGGCTTGCTCGAACAGTTGCTTAGCAAGGGGATTGGATTCGTAAAGGTCCTTGCCCATACCTGGAAACTGTGCGCCCTGACCGGGGAAAACGTATGCGTGCTTCATTGCTACTGATTAATGTATTACTAATAATTGTGTGGGAGAATGGAATTTGGGTGCGAAATTAAACTGAAAAGCAGCAATGAACAAATAGGAATGAGCAGTAGCCACCAGATATGAGCAGGAAAAAAGTACTTTTGTTGGTGGTGCGTGGCTATAGCCATACAAATAACAGCATATAAGTTGTGAAGTAACACAGCTATAGCCAACCACCCAAAGTATATAGTAAATAATTAATGAATCTACCATTATTCATAGCCAAGCGGTATATGACGAAACAAAAGGGGACGTTTTCTTCTTTTGTTATTCGCCTAGCGGTGATATCGACAGCCTTTAGTGTGGCAGTAATGATAGTGGCACTGGGAGTGGTGACAGGGTTTAAATATGCGATATCTGAAAAACTGTATAGTTTTATAGGTCATGCGCAAGTGCGCACCTTCAATGAAACTGGAGCGCAAACGGCAGGGGTTTTTGAGCCAATACATGCCGACCTCAAAATGCAACAAACGATAGCGCAACTACCTCATGTAGTATCCGTATCGCCCTATATAATAAGGCCAGTGATAGTGCAGGCTAAAGGACTGCTAGAGGGGATGCAGATGATGGGCATTGACAGCACCTATAAACCAGGGAAAGGTGTGAGCAACACTG
>CALRKH020000097.1:0-12787 GCA_943367855.1 Asaia bogorensis
TGATAGCTACTATGACAATAGAAGAAATCAACTCGGACCGTGATAAATTTTTGGATAACATCTCAAGAAATGTAGATTCGGAACTGAAGAAGATAGGTTTGAAACTCATCAACGTAAACGTAACAGACATCAAAGATGAGTCGGGATATATAGAAGCACTGGGCAAAGAAGCTGCTGCAAAGGCTATAAACGAAGCGAAAATAAGTGTAGCAGAACAAGAGAAGATAGGAGAAACTGGCAAGGCTATAGCAGACAGAGAAAAAGACACGCAAATAGCGGACACTCATCGCGACAGAGACGTAAAGATAGCCAACACTAGAAAGGATAAAGAAGTGAGCATAGCCGCTGCTATAAAAGATGAATCGATAGGCAAAGCTGAAGCAGAAAGAGATACCAGAATAAAAATAGCTGAAGCCAATTCTATAGCTGTGCAAGGTGAGAATACAGCCAAAATAAACATAGCATCATCTGACGCACTACGCAGAGAAAAAGAAGCTGAAGCAATGAGAATAGCTATATCGGCAGAGAAAGTGCAGCAAGCGAAAGCACTGGAAGATGCTTATCATGCAGAACAAAGAGCAGAAGCCGCACGCTCGGAAAGAGAACGTGCAACACAGATAGCCAACATAGTGATACCTGCAGAGATAGCTAAACAACGAGCAATAATAGAAGCACAGGCTAGCGCAGAAACGCTAAGAGAGAATGCTAAAGGTGAAGCTGACGCAATATATGCACGTATGGAAGCCGAAGCTAAGGGCCTATATGAAATATTGACTAGGCAAGCTAAAGGCTATGAGGAAGTGGTGCGTGCTGCTGGGGGCAATCCTGCTAATGCCTTCCAACTATTACTATTAGAAAAACTACCTGAGCTTGTGAAAACCCAGGTAGATGCTGTGAAGAATATTAAAATAGACAAGATAACCGTTTGGGACAGTGGCACAGGTGGCGATGGCAACAACACATCTACAGCCAACTTTGTATCGGGCATGATGAAAACAGTACCACCTTTAAATGACCTATTCAATATGGCTGGCCTTAACCTACCAAACTATCTGAAAGGAGACACGCCAGGTGCAGATGTAAGCAATAACAATGCTATAGCGAAGCAAACAGAAGAGGAACAATAACAAGCACTAGGCAGTCATAGGAACCTCATAGAGTAATACATCGGCATTGGTGAGAGCAGCAAGAGATACGGCACTGGTATCGCTTATGCCCAATGCATCTCTGCGACCTAATTTCTGTCCTTCTACTTCTATCTGCCCATCTACTACAAAGATGTAAACCCCATTTTCTGTGCTATGTAATTTATGTTCTAAAGATTGACCAGCTGTAAGATTAGTGCGATATATCCATGCATGCTGATGTATTTTTAGTCCAGGGTCGTCTGTACCGATAGGTGAAACCAGTAGTTGTAATCTATTATCTCTATCAGCTTCATCAAACCGAGCCTGCTCGTAACGAGGTTTCACGTTTCTTTCGGAAGGAAATATCCAACTTTGGAACAGCTTTACAGGGTTCACCTCACTATGATTGAACTCCGAATGAAAGACACCGGTACCTGCACTCATTACCTGCACTTCACCTTCTTCAATAGTTTCGGCATGCCCCATGCTGTCTTTATGTGCCAACGTACCCTCAGTAACAATGGTAATAATCTCCATGTTATCGTGTGGATGTTTGCCAAAACCCATACCTGCACTTACGGTGTCATCGTTGAGTACGCGTAGTGCTCCGAAGTGAATTTTTGAAGGGTCGTACCAGCCAGCAAAGCTGAATGAATGGTATGCTTTGAGCCAACCATGGTCGGCATGTCCTCTTTGATTAGCGGGATGAAAAACTGTCTTTGCCATAATGTAAATCTAGGTTTTAAATTTAGATGTACATACATCTATCCAATTGTTGTGCCAGTTAGTAGACAAGACTATATGTCAGAAAATGCTAGTGAAAATGAAATAAACAATGACAATAATAGTATGGCTGGATGTAAAACAAGTCAAAATGTCTGTTTGAGCCTGATTGCCACTGAGCGTAAAACGTAAAACACAGATAGAAGTGCAAAATGAATATTTTTGCATAGAACACTTCAACAAGAAATCACAAATAGACATTATGGGGCAAACAATATTAGTAATAGATGATGAGCGTGCTATACGCAAGGTGCTAAATGAGATCCTAACCTTTGAAGGTTTTGTAGTAGAGGAAGCACAAGACGGAGCAGAAGGTGTAAAGAAGATAAAAGAGGGTAACTACGACTGTATATTGTGTGATATAAAAATGCCCAAAATGGATGGCTTGGAAGTGCTACAAATAGCTAAACAAGAGAAGCCTGATACACCATTCATTGTTATATCGGGACATGGCAATATAGAAACAGCTGTTGAAGCAGTGAAAAAAGGCGCTTACGACTATATATCTAAACCACCTGACCTGAACAGACTGCTCATTACCATACGCAATGCTATGGATAAAAAGGTATTGGTAGCAGAAACTAAGCAACTTAAGAAGAGAATAGCAAAGGGGTTTGAAATGATAGGTGATAGTGACCCTATGAAGCGTATAGAAGAAACTATTGCTAAAGTAGCCCCTACAGACGCACGTGTACTTATAACTGGAGAAAATGGTGTAGGAAAAGAATTAGTTGCCAGACGCATACATGAGCTTAGTAATCGCGCAAATGGTCCGATCATAGAAGTGAATTGTGCTGCAATACCATCTGAATTGATAGAAAGTGAGTTATTTGGACATGAGAAAGGTTCATTTACCTCTGCCATTAAACAACGCATAGGAAAATTTGAGCAAGCAAGTGGAGGCACTTTATTTCTGGATGAAATAGGCGATATGCACTTAGATGCGCAAGCTAAAATGCTACGTGCACTACAAGAAGGTAAGATAACACGCGTGGGTGGTGAAAAAGAAATAAAAGTGGATGTAAGAGTACTAGCTGCTACCAACAAAAATCTATTAGAAGAGGTAGAAGCTAAACGATTTAGACTGGACCTATACCATAGGCTAAGTGTGATATTGATACAAGTGCCTCCACTGAATGCACGAAGAGATGATATACCTGCATTAGTGGCTCACTTTATGAAAGATATAAGTGAAGAGTATAAACAACCCCAAAAAGAGATAGACAAAGCAGCCATAAATGCGCTGCAACAACATAACTGGACAGGTAATATACGCGAACTGCGCAATGTAGTGGAACGTTTGATAATACTGTCTGACAAAACTATTACTGTTAGAGACTTTGAGACATACATACAGATGAAATAGATTAGTGAGCTACCCTCGAAATAATAAAAATAAAGAACGCTGCAATACTTAATATGTAAGCAGCGTTTTTTGTTGTCTAATATAGTAATAACATATTAGCATATTGATATAGTAATGCTAATGAGTAAATTTTGCCTAATTCGAATCTAAATTTGAAAGGATTTGGATTCTGAATTACAGTTTAAATTACAATTTAACATAATGTTAATAGCAATTTGACAATGTTAGTGATTACAAATACAGAAGACAGAATAAACTTATAGATATAAAAAAACTGACCGTAGTACTACGGTCAGTTTAATATATTGTAACAATTAGAATTAATGTGATTCTTCTCCTGGACGCAAAGGTGTTGTTTGCGGGATGAAGTCGTTACCATTACCATCATCACGATAGTCATAAGGCCAACGATATACTTCTGGTATCTCGCCTTCCCAGTTACCATGACCAGCATTGATAGGAGTAGTCCACTCAAGCGTAGTAGCACCCCATGGATTCATAGTAGTGAGCTTGCGACCGCGCCATATGCTTACAAAGAAGTTGAACACAAATATTAACTGAGCAAAGAAAACGATGACTGCAACTATACTTATGAAGCTATTGATACTTTGGAATTGTTTGAAAGATTCCCAAGCGCTGTAATCGTAATAACGACGAGGCATACCAGCTATACCTTCATAGTGCATTGGCCAGAATATGAGATATGCACCGATGAAAGTAATAAAGAAGTGTATATATCCTAAAGTAGCGTTCATAAAACGACCGTACATTTTAGGGAACCAATGGTAAACACCAGCGAACATACCAAAGAATGCCGATACGCCCATTACTATATGGAAGTGTGCAATAACGAAATAAGTATCATGTAGGTGAATATCCAAGGCAGAGTTACCTAAGAATATACCAGTAAGACCACCTGAAATAAACAGAGACACGAAGCCAAGTGCAAACAACATTGGTGGAGTGAAACGAATATTACCACGCCAGATAGTAGTTAACCAGTTGAATACTTTTACTGCAGAAGGCACCGCAATCAACAATGTTAGAAGTACAAATATAGAACCCAAGAAAGGACTCATACCTGTTACAAACATGTGGTGTGCCCACACTAAGAATGCTAGCAAAGTGATACCTACCATTGAAACAATCATTGCAAAGTAACCAAAGATTGGCTTACGACTGTGTGTAGATAGTACTTCTGAAGCCATACCCATACCTGGCAACATGATGATGTACACCTCAGGATGACCCAAGAACCAGAACAAGTGTTGATATAGGATAGCAGAGCCACCAATGTGTGGAAGTGCTTTACCACCTATAAATATCTCAGACAAATAGAAGCTGGTACCTAAGTTACGGTCGAATATTAGTAATACAACACCCGAGAAAAGAACTGGGAAAGAAAGGACACCGAGAACTGCTGTAAACAACAAGGCCCAAATAGTGAGTGGCATACGTGTGAGTGTCATACCTTTAGTACGCATGTTGAGTATGGTAGCTATGTAGTTTAGACCTCCTAAAAGAGAAGAAACCACAAATAACGACATACCTAACAACCACAAATCCATACCCAAACCTGAACCAAGGCTAGCCTCTTTAAGGGCACTAAGTGGGGGATAAGTGGTCCATCCACCTGCTGCTGGACCAGTTTCAATAAAAAGTGAAATCATCATCACCACACTAGCTGCAAAGAAAAACCAGTAAGAGAGCATATTCATGAATGGAGATGCCATATCTCGTGCGCCTATTTGCAGTGGTATTAATATATTAGAGAATGTACCAGACAAACCAGCTGTAAGTACGAAAAACACCAATATAGTACCGTGCATGGTAACTAGTGCGTAATAGAATTCTGGAGATAGTTTACCACCCTTGGCCCACTCACCCAACATTTTCTCCATTATTGGGAATGTAGAGTCTGGGAAACCAAGTTGAAGTCGGAAAAAAACCGAAAATAGTGCACCTATAATAGCCCAAATGATACCGGTGATCAAAAATTGTCGACCGATAATTTTGTGATCTTGGCTAAAGATGTACTTCCAAATAAAATGCTGCTCGTGATGCTCGTGACCATGGTGGTCGCCGGCACCGTGATGAGCGTGTGCTGCCTGAGCTCCTTCAATAACAAGTCCTTCTGTATTCATTTTGCAATTTAATTTGTGGCTTCATCAAGCCGATTATTTCATCGATATTACTTTAGTGCTGTCTGTAACCGGTGCGGCTGCAGCTGGGGCAGCAGCTTCGGTATTATTTGATGCGTAATAAGACTGCTGAGAAGCCAACCATTTGTTATGCTGTTCTTGTGTTTCCACAATGACTGTTCCACGCATAGCGTAGTGTCCCTTCCCACACATCTGATCACAAGATATTTCGTACACAAAGTTCGGATTCTTTGTGATAATTTTCATCGAGTCTGTAGTAATTGATGGAGTAAACCATAATGTAGTAGTGATACCGGGTACAGCGTCCATTTTAAGACGGAAGTGAGGTAGACCAACATCATGTATTACGTCTCTAGAGTTGATAACTAACTTAACTGGTTTACCAACAACTACATGGAGTTCGCCGTTTTGGGCAATGATATCGTCCATGTTATGTTTGTCAGTCCAATCAAGACCAAGAATATTATTAGCATCGTTGATTTTGCGGAAATCACGTTTACCTAATTCATTGTCTTTACCTGGATAGCGAATGATCCAGTTAAATTGTTTACCAACAATTTCTACAACAGTAGCTTCTGCAGGAGCAGGAGAAGTAACTGTAAACCAATTTTTTAGACCTATACCAACAAGAACAGCCATTGCTATTGCAGGTATTGTAGTCCAGATTAACTCTAACTTGTTGCTGTGCGCAAAAAAGTAAGATGTGCGTTTATCTGATGCTTGGTACTTAAAACAAAACCAAAATAATGCTGCTTGTGTTAGCAAGAATACGATACCTGTAACTACAGTAGTTACATTGAACATGCTATCGTAGGCTTCACCAGTTTTGCAGGCTGCTACTGGGAGCATCATGTCTTCGAAATATTTGTGACATTCCCAAATGCCCCACATACCTAATACGAAGGTAGCTACCAAAACATAAGCCATTGCTCTGTTGGTCTGCGCATTAACCTTCTTTTCGCCACGAATTACAGCTGCGTACTCGCTTGCTTTGCCTATCTGGTAGATGACTACAAATACCAGAATAATCAATGTAGTTATTATAAATCCCGACATGGTCGTTCAGCTTGTATTTACTAATTAAATTTTATTGAATCTACTTTTACCAATACCCTACTATGCTATGTGAACTGCTGTCTCTTTCAACAAGATGTTGTTGTGCGGTACTAGAGATGCTTTAGCAAGCGTACGAGAGACAGTGAACAATAACAAACCTACAAAACCCATAAACACTCCAATTTCGTAGAAACTGATATGCCAGTTTGGACCTAATGGACCAGGCATTATCATTTGATAATAATCGAGCCAGTGACCGAATATGATTATCAATGCCATGAAACTAACTGTGAAATAGTTACGCTTACTTGGGCGAGCCATCAATATGATAATTGGCATTACAAAGTTGATAATGAAGTTTGCATAAAATATTATGCTGTAAGGTCCTTGCTGACGCATTTTGAAATAAACTGTTTCTTCAGGGACGTTAGCATACCATATTAGCATGTATTGAGAGAACCAAAGATAAGTCCAGAAAATAGAGAAAGCGAACATGAATTTACCCAAATCGTGCATGTGCTCTACGGTAACCAAACCAAGATTACCTTGATTCTTCAGGTAAACAACCCATAGAAGAATCATTGACATACCACTAACAAATGCACTTGCAAAAGTGTACCAGCTAAACAAAGTAGAGAACCAGTGTGCATCTATACTCATAATCCATAACCAAGGAATGGTACTCATTTGAGTAAGTGCATACACAAGCAAGAAGACACCAGACAAACGGAAGACTTTCCAATAGATTTTAGTGTCACCTTTTGGAGCACTTTCTTGTGCTATAGACATATTGCGGAACTTGATACCGAAATATGACCACAAACCAACAGCAGCTAGTGTAAAAGCTGCAAACATGCCTTTATTAAGAAAAGCAGATTTACCTTTTAGAATATGATCTGTTTCAGAGTTGGTAACCCAAGTGTAAATAGCGTTAACGCCGTGAGAGTCGCGGTAAGTAAATGCTATAATGAAGAGCACTATAGTAGCTATTGTTCCAAATACCCATACGTTTGCCCCGATAGCTTCAGGTACTCTACGGAAGGATACAATCCAAGCACCTTGAGCCAAAGAAACTGCTGCCTGTATAAATACACTTACAGTAGTTATTAAGGTAAAGAACACTGCATCATGAAGGAGTGTTAGCCAAAAACGACTTCTATCTGCATCGGCATGGCTAGTAAGTAACGAAGCAGCGCCCCCTATCAGCGCAAGTACACCTATTGCTATAAGTGCTAGGCTGGTATTTCTTAACCGCGCGGGTACTACAAAACGATCATTCATTTTTATGCGACTTTAAAAATTCTAGACTTAAATCTCTTGTGTTTCAATTAGTTATTAAACATTAATGAGCGGCTGGCTTTGCTGTATCTATTGCTGGTGCTTCAGTAGTAGCTGTAGCGGCATACATATACGGATTACCGCCATTTTCTGATTGTACTTTTTGGATATAAGCAACAACCATCCATCGTTGTTTAGTTTCGAGTTGAGCTGCATAAGAGCCCATCATGTTTTTGCCATATTTGATAGCTGCATAAATCTGTCCAACCGGCATCTTCAGATATTTAGCATCCTTAAGATTTGCTGGCATTGACGCGAATTTGCCACTAGTATACAACGGACCTTGACCATCTAAGTTAGATCCATGACAAATAGCACAGTAAATGTTGAAAAGACGCTTACCCTCGGCAAGATCTGCATCAGTAAAGCGCAACGCTGTGTTGTACGTTTTGTATGCAGTAGTGTCACCTTCAGTCAAGTGATCTGGCATTTCGTGGCCACGAGCTATGGTACCAGCAACTGGTTTGCGGCTAGACAATCCGTCCTCAAAATTTGGACTAGCTGTGTATGCCTCATAAGCTCTCGAGTACGTCATGTCGGGTGCATAAATATGACCTGGAGTACGACGTAAGTTGCCCGAATCGCACGACATGAGACCTGCGGTCAATGCCACACTTGCAACAACTATGCTCTTTATCTTGTTCATATTCAAAAGCTATATTCGAATTTGCAGCGCTTATTTTATTGGGCGTGCTATAAATTGTTATACTAAAATTAATGTCAAATCAACTGCGTTTATCAACTTAGCCAGCATTGAGGGCTTCATATTCCTCAGGCTGATCCCAACGACCATACCACCAGCCTTCTTCGGCCCATTGTATATTAGTTTCTTTAGCGCCAGTTGATTTCAAGAACTTGAGCACTTCAGCTTCGTCTGTGTGATCATTTAGCTCTAAAGTAAGTACAAACAAGTCATCACTTTGACGTGGGTGGAAAACGTGTTTTTTTACACCTGGCATTATCTGATTGAGATAGCAGAAAGTAAGTGTCATACCTACTGCAGCGAAAAGCACCGTCAATTCAAAAGTGATAGGCACCCAAGCTGGAAGTGCGAAGTGTGGCTTGCCACCATAAACGATTGGCCAATCTGATGTAAATATCCAAGAAATAAAGCCAACAGCCGTAGAAGTGCCACAGATGCCATATATAAAACCAGCTATGTGCAAATCTGTTTCTTTAAGACCCATTTCGTGATCGAGACCATGTACAGCGAAAGGAGTGTAAACGTCATGCATTTTATAGCCGCTTTTGCGTACTTTTTTTACTGCAGGAAACAACACTGCTTCGTCGTCGTAAGTCGCTACCGCAAATTTTTTTATCGCCATTTTGATCAAAAATTCAAAAGTAAATATTTATATCCTGAGTCTTTAATTGGCATTGCTACCAACGGATGATTCAGCTATCCGTATTTTAGTGATGCGCTACTGCTGCATGTTCTTCCTCATCATGATGAGCGTCTAGGTCATGAACAAACTCGTCGTCTGTTTTAGCCTCTAGAGCAGCCATATCGCGTTTGTAGTTTTCACCAGAAGTTTTGAGTACGAATTTAATTTCGTGTACGGCTACAACTGGGAAGTACTTAGCAAAAAGGAAATATAATGTGAAGAACAATCCAAATGTACCAAGATAGAAGCCTACTTCTGGCCATTCTGGGCTGTAATAACCCCAGCTACCTGGCAACCAGTCGCGATAAGTAGATGTAGCGATGATTACGAAACGTTCGAACCACATACCGATATTTACCACTATTGACATTACGAATGTGAATGGGATATTACGACGTAGTTTCTTAACCCAGAATAACTGAGGAGATACCACGTTACAAGTCATCATAGCCCAGTAGCTCCACCAATATGGACCAACTATACGCCATTTGAATGCTTCCATTTCGCCCCATGCCTGAGAGTACCATGACATGAACAACTCGGTAAGATAAGCTACACCAACTATAGAACCTGTAAGTACTATAATTTTGTTCATAGCCTCCAAGTGACCTATAGTAATGTAGGCTTCTAGTTTCAATATTTTACGAGTGATAACCAAAAGGGTGTTCACCATCGCAAAACCAGAGAATACCGCACCAGCCACGAAGTATGGAGGGAAGATTGTAGTATGCCAACCTGGGATAACTGAAGTAGCAAAGTCGAAAGATACTATGGTGTGTACCGAAAGTACAAGTGGAGTAGAAAGACCAGCTAATACTAACGCCAATGCTTCCATACGTTGCCATCCTTTAGCAGTACCTGTCCAACCAAATGAAGCTAAACCATATAGTCTTCTACGAAGTTTAGTTTTTGCTCTGTCACGTATCAAGGCAAAGTCTGGAAGTAGACCAGAGTACCAGAACAATAATGATACAGTGAAGTAGGTAGATATCGCAAATACGTCCCAAAGAAGTGGAGAATCGAAGTTGGGCCAAAGTGGACCACGTGTATTAGGTAAAGGAAGTACCCAGAAACCATCCCAAACACGCCCCATGTGCCATATCGGGAACTGACCCGCACACATTACGGCGAATATGGTCATTGCCTCAGCTGCGCGGTTCACACCTGTACGCCATCCCTGGCGGAAAAGTAAAAGGATAGCGGAGATGAGCGTACCAGCATGACCGATACCGATCCACCATACGAAGTTGGTGATATCCCAACCCCAACCGATGGTACGGTTAACACCCCAAGTACCAAGACCCCAATAAACAGACCAGCTTACGGAGAAGATACCAAATAAAAGCAGGATGATGGAGAAAACAAGACCGACGTACCACAAACGACTAGGCTTGCCCTCAATGGGTTTGATAATGTCTTCCGACACTTGGTGGTAATCCTTGTTACCATCTACCAGTGGTTCCCTTACAAACGATTCGTACTTGATATGCATAGCACGTATTTAGTATTTTTTTGGAAAGGCGAATACAGTTTTACAACCATGTGCGCCTAATCTATTCTTAGTATTATTTATCTACTCTATTCTTATACTTAACTCGTAATGATTAGATATGTGCGTTATACATGCCATCTTTCTTTTCATTACCAGCAATAACTTCATCAGTATTGCGAATCTTAGAAAGATAGTTAATGTTTGGCAACACATGGATGTGCTCTAGTACATAGAACGTACGCTCCACTTGCTCTTCTTTACGAATTTTTGATATTGCGCTTTCTTTATCGTTAACATTACCAAAAGTAATACAATCTGAAGGACAGCTTTGTTGACAAGCAGTTTTTACATCGCTGTCGCGCAAAGGACGACCTTCTTTTTTGGCAGCTAGTTTACCTTCTTGCAAACGTTGAACACAGAAAGAACATTTTTCCATAACACCACGGCTACGAACTGTAACATCTGGATTCAACACCATACGTGTAAGGTCATCGTTGATATCATCGCGACGGCCATCCTCGAACAAGTTGTCTTCGAAGCAATCGGCACCGTTCCAGTCCATCCAGTTGAAGTGACGAACTTTATAAGGACAGTTGTTGGCACAATATTTAGTACCTATACAACGGTTATAAGCCATTTGGTTGAGACCTTCAGAGCTATGGTTGGTAGCAGAAACTGGACAAACGTTTTCGCATGGTGCGTGGTCACAGTGTTGACACAGCATTGGTTGGAAAACAGTTTGGATAGTATCTGGATCTTCTGGCATACCGCTGAAGTAACGATCTATACGTATCCAGTGCATTTCGTGACCACGAAGCACGTGGTACTTACCCACTACAGAAACGTTATTCTCAGCCATACAACCTACCACACAAGCACCGCAACCAGTACAAGTGTTAAGATCTATAGACATACCCCATTTAAGACCTTCGTATGCCTTGTCTGGATAAAGAGTACCATTTTTACGGAATTTCTCATCCATTTCAGGACCAGCTAGCATTTCGCCGTGGTGACCCTCGTGTCCTGGCTCCTCAGTATAATGACCGATTTCTTCGGCACGCTCTCTTTGTAGTGCTTTCGGATCTTTTTTAAATTCTTCGAGTGTAAACTCATGAACTATTGGACGATTCTCATAGCTGCTATGCGTTTGAATTATACCAACTTCGTATTTTTCATCTGTTTTAGCAACTGTTACTACTGATGAGTATTGTACATTCTGACCATTAAGGACAGTGAAAGGATAAGCATTTTTACCACCCTTAGTAGCGTCGCTTGCTGCTGCACGACCTACTTTAGCGTCGCGACCAAAACCGGTAGCAATTGCCACAACGTCGTTGTGCATACCTGGCACCACCACTATTGGCAAATTAACAGTATAACCATTAGCACCAGTCACTTTAGCTACAGCTTTGTGATAATCTACTTCGTTGAAGGTAGTTAGCTCTGCACCTAACTCTTTAGCGCGTTTAGGAGAAACACAAAGGTAGTTATCCCAAGTAGCACGCGTCATAGGGTCCGGCATTTCCAACAACCAGGGGTTGTTACTCCATGCACCACCATAACCAATACCTACTTTTTGATAAACTACAACTTCTACACCTGTAGCTGGTTTTGCCGCAGCTATAGCTGCTAATGCAGTTGCCGCATTACCTACAAAACTTGCAGCACCATTTGGCATATCGCCAGCAGGCTCTATAACACCTTTTTGCAGTGCAGCATCGAATGCGGCTTGGTTACCTAAGCGTGTTTTCCAATATAAATTCCAATATTCACCATAAGACTGTCCAGCATCCATCCAAGTCATCAAAGAATCTTGGAAAGCACGTGTCTTGAACAATGGAGTTATAGTTGGTTGTATAAGGCTGAAGTAGTTAGACTTTGGCTCAGCATCGCCCCAGCTTTCCAAGAAATGATTATCTGGAATAACGTAAGCACATTTTTGAGCAGTTTCGTCAAGACGATCAGCAAATGATACAGACAATGCCACTTTAGCTAATGCTGCAGTGAACTTTTTGCTGTCTACATAGTCATAAACTGGGTTTACGCCATGCATCAACACCACACCTACTTGGCCAGCT
>CALRKH020000098.1:0-12710 GCA_943367855.1 Asaia bogorensis
CGTTATTATTCTTCTTACGGCTACTATGGCTACAACGAAATACGCAATAGAGTAATGTTGTCTGCTATGCCTGGTATCAAGATATACCCTACAGGTATGGGCAAAGTGAAATATGCAGTAGGTGCATCGCTAGTAGGTAGCTATGGCATGGAAGAGCGTAGTTTCTACAATTACCCTTACTATGACCCATACTACAACAATAATCTCACTGTAATGCCCGAACCATATTACAACAATGTAAAAGAAACAAGATTTATACTTGGCATGATGGTGAATAACTCTATCAATATGAATCTGGTTGACCGTCTGTACATTGGCGCAGAACTAGGTTTTGGTTTTTCTTACCTCAACCGTGTGTATAGCTCTTATGGCAACTACAACGATGGCACACGTTTCTTAACCCAAGGTGGTTTCAAAATCGGCTACGTATTCTAGTCATATAAGTCAATATATTATTAAAGCCTTGCCCCACCCGGCAAGGCTTTTTTAGTTTGATGGGGTCATTGGCCACAATACACTTAATTACCTTACATTTGTTTCAGCTTTAGGGGTGCCATGCCGGCTGAGATCATACCCTCTGTACCTGATCGGGATAATGCCCGCGTAAGGGAAAAGTAACTACTGCCTCTGCATACCGGCATATCAATGTCTCCCCTCTTGCCAAACCGGTATTATGATGACGATTTTGCTCAATAATGAACTACTTGCCGTGCCTGAAAACTGCACTGTAGCTACTGCATTAACCACCGCCAACATCAACATAACCGCCAACGGCATGGCGGTAGCCGTAAACAGTGATGTAGTGCCCCGAAACAACTGGGAAAACTATGCACTAAAAGCCAACGATAAAATAATGATCATAAGAGCTACACAAGGCGGATAAAAACTGTGCAGCCAAACAACAAATAATAAACAACAATAAAATAGTGAACTATGAAGAAGGATAAAGCACCAATAGCTGGCTCCATAACCAGAGAGCCACTAACAGGCTCGAGGAAGGTATATGTGCCCGGCAAAATACACAACATACATGTGGCTATGAGAGAAATCTCTGTTAGCCCCACTAAAACACACACTTTTGGACTGGAAGAACTGCAACCCAACCCCTCGGTGACAGTTTATGACACCAGCGGCCCATACACCGACCCCAACCATAAAATAGACATTACAGAAGGCCTACCTCGCCTGCGCGAAGCCTGGATAAAAGAGCGTGGAGATGTAGATGAGTTAAGCGGCTTTACATCCGAATACAGCAATCAACGCATGGAAAACAAAAGCCTCGACGAGCTGCGTTTCAACCATATCAAGATGCCTTTCCGAGCCAAAGCTGGGCACAATGTATCTCAGATGCACTATGCGCGCAAGGGCATCATAACACCTGAGATGGAGTATATAGCCATCAGAGAAAATCAGCGCATAGACGAGTTTATGAACGATAGCTCGCTGTGGCACCAGCACCCAGGCAATAGCTTTGGTGCACGTACACCCCTTAAGTACATAACACCCGAATTTGTGCGCCAAGAGGTAGCAGAAGGCAGAGCTATAATACCAGCAAACATCAACCATCCAGAGAGTGAGCCAATGATAATTGGCCGCAACTTCCTGGTAAAAATCAATACCAATATTGGCAACTCGGCTGTAACATCGAGCATAGAAGAAGAAGTAGAAAAAGCAGTATGGAGTTGCCGCTGGGGTGGCGATACGCTTATGGATTTATCTACAGGCAAAAACATTCACGAAACAAGAGAGTGGATCATACGCAACTGTCCTGTACCAGTAGGCACTGTACCTATCTATCAGGCACTAGAGAAGGTAAATGGCAAAGCTGAAGACCTGACCTGGGAGATATTTAAAGATACACTCATAGAGCAGGCCGAACAAGGTGTAGACTACTTTACTATACATGCAGGTGTGCTGCTGCGCTATGTGCCGCTCACTGCCAAGCGTGTCACAGGTATCGTATCTCGTGGGGGTAGCATCATGGCCAAATGGTGTCTGGCTCATCACAAAGAGAACTTCTTGTACACACACTTCGAGGAGATATGCGAAATCATGAAGGCTTATGATGTTAGTTTCTCTCTGGGCGATGGACTAAGACCTGGCTCTATAGCCGATGCTAATGACGCTGCACAGTTTGCCGAGCTGGAAACACTGGGCGAGCTGACAAAAATAGCCTGGAAACATGATGTGCAGGTGATGATAGAAGGCCCAGGACACGTGCCTATGCACCTCATAAAAGAAAATATGGACAAGCAATTGGAATGCTGTAGCGAAGCACCTTTCTATACACTTGGCCCTTTAACCACCGATATAGCCCCTGGTTACGACCACATCACTTCGGCCATTGGCGCAGCCATGATAGGCTGGTATGGCACTGCAATGCTGTGCTACGTTACACCCAAAGAACACCTGGGTTTGCCAGACAAAAAAGACGTAAAAGATGGCGTAATTGCTTACAAAATAGCTGCTCACGCTGCCGACCTTGCCAAGGGTCACCCAGGCGCCCAGTATCGCGACAATGCGCTGAGTAAAGCAAGATTTGAGTTCCGCTGGGAAGATCAATTCAACTTGTCTCTGGACCCCGATACTGCACGCTCGTTTCACGACGAAACATTGCCAGCAGAGGGTGCCAAGATAGCTCACTTCTGCTCTATGTGTGGCCCACATTTCTGCTCTATGAAGATAACTCAAGACATACGCAACTATGCCGAGCAACAAGAAGCAGAAAAAGGCATGGCAGAAAAGTCGAAAGAATTTGTAGCTAGTGGTAGTGAACTGTATAAGTAAGGTTTGATTGTGGCTCTTTGCCACAATCAACATTTAACCCCATCGAATTCGATGGGGTTAAATAACCTGAAATACCTAGTAAAATTGACACCCAATTGCACAAACGTATTATTTAGTAAACATCAATTTTATGCTACCCACCACACAATACGCCCTTTCCATAGCAGGCTTCGACCCTTCTGCAGGGGCCGGCATACTAGCAGATGTGAAAACACTAGAGGCAAATGGTGTGTATGGCATGGCTGTGGTATCGGCGCTGACCTGGCAAAATGATGTAGACTTTGACAGAGTGGAATGGGTAGATGTAGCTAAGATAAAAGAGCAGATAGCTGTGTTGTTGAGAAGATTCGATATTAGGCACATAAAAATTGGGCTTATAGAAAACGCAGCAGTACTCAACGAAGTTGTGGATTTCTTACATCAACATATTGACAGGCCACTAATAGTGTACGACCCTATCATCAAAGCAAGTGCTGGTTTTACCTTTCATGCACAGCCCGATGCCTTTCTGGATGTGCTGCAAAAAGTATATTGTATCACACCCAATATACCAGAAGCTGAGTGGCTATTTGGCAAGGAGCATCTGTACGAACAACTGGAGGAGCAAAGTGAAACGCTGAACATATACCTGAAGGGTGGACACAGCAACGATGACATTTTAACAGATTTACTTTTTGTGGCTGGTCATACATATGCCTTCCCCAATGACAGAATTGAGCAAGGCGAAAAACATGGTAGTGGATGTGTGCTGAGCTCAGCTCTGATGGCACAACTGGCGCTGGGCAATGATTTGCCAACGGCGGCAGAAAATGCTAAAGCCTATACACATCAATATCTTGCTAGCAGCACTACTTTATTAGGTCATCACAAACCATTGGCACAATGAAAAAAATAAGCAAACTGCATTTCATCACCACCTCAGCCATCATTGCCGAACAAGCATGCAAGGGCGGTGTGGACTGGGTGCAACTACGGCTAAAAAATGTCAGCTACAACGAGTATTTTAGTGAGGCACTGAAGGTGCAAGAAGTGTGTAAGCGCTATGGAGCTACACTCATCATCAACGATAACGCACAGGTGGCTATAGACATAAAAGCAGACGGTGTTCACCTGGGCAAAACCGACTCAATAACAAACGAGCAATTACAACAACTCATCTCTGGCAAATTTATTCTTGGGCGAACTACTAATACACTGAATGATATACTGGCGCTACAAAATGAGTACGTCAGCTATGTAGGGCTTGGGCCATTAAGATTCACTACTACTAAGCAGAATCTGAGTCCGATTATAGGACTGGAAGGATACCATGATATAATAAAAGCATTGAAAAACTCTTACCCCAATCACCCACCTATTATTGGCATAGGTGGCATAGAAATAGCAGATGTAGCCCAACTCATGCATACAGGCATACATGGCATAGCTTTATCTGGTGCCATAGGCAATGCCAATAATATTGAAGTAGCAGCACAACAATTTGTAGCCGCTACCACAACCAAATACTAAACAGCAATGAACGATACACTAAAAATAGCAGACAAAACTTTCACATCTCGCTTGTTTACGGGCACTGGCAAGTTTGGCAATCACCAGGTAATGGAAGAGGCATTATTAGCCTCGGGTAGTGAGCTGGTAACTGTGGCACTAAGGCGTGTAAGCATAGATGGCGAAGATGATGACATCTTAAAACACCTCAACCACCCGCACATCAATTTACTGCCCAACACATCGGGCGTAAGGAATGCTGAGGAAGCCATATTTGCTGCCAAGCTGGCTAGAGAAGCCTTGGGTACCAACTGGCTAAAACTAGAAATTCACCCAGACCCCAAGTATCTTATGCCCGACCCTGTGGAGACACTTAAAGCCGCTGAGGCATTAGTGAAACTCGGCTTCGTGGTCTTACCATACATTCATGCCGACCCTGTGCTGTGTAAACGTCTGGAATCAGTGGGGGTAGCTGCAGTTATGCCATTGGGCTCACCCATTGGTAGCAACATGGGCCTAAAAACATTAGAGTTCCTGCAAATAATAATTGAGCAAAGCAATGTGCCAGTGATAGTAGATGCTGGCATAGGTGCACCTAGCCACGCAGCAGCAGCACTAGAGGCTGGAGCAGATGCGGTGTTGGTCAACACTGCTATAGCTGTAGCAGGCAAGCCCATAGCCATTGCTCATGCCTTCAAGCAAGCAGTAGAAGCAGGTCGTACTGCATATCTATCTGGTTTGCCTTCCATACGCGAGCAAGCTCATAGCAGCAGCCCACTCACCGACTTCCTCAACTAAACATGCTTTAAGCTTACAAATACAAAAGGGCGCACTTGATATACAGTGCGCCCTTTTGCATAATGCATATAGCCTTTGCTATTGCCCCACTACCACCCTACCAGTGGTTGTCTTACCTGCAGGTGTAGTAATGGTGTAAGTATATATACCTGTATTTATAGCAGGCAACTGCACACCCTCGTTGTTGTGCATGTTGGCATGGCATATCAGTCTCCCCAATATATCGTATAGATGCACCACAGCCTCTTCTGCACCCAACAGCTGCACATACCTGCTTCCTGCATTTATCGGGTTAGGGTATAGCTTCGGTATGTTTGTAACTGACTTTATATTTTCAATTTGTGTCAGCTCAGGCTCACACAGCAAAGTAGCATATGCCGGATTATGATAAACATTAGTATCACCAAAAGATAAGCACAATGTATTTACCCCACAATCGCATGTTGGCTGCATCATAGGGTTGCCTAGCAAACCACCCAGGCCCACATTACCTATACCTTCCACCCACGCCCCCAGTGTCCATCTTGCAGTGTCAGTTAGCTGCCTGAAGTTGATACGTTTGCGTGCTACTCCAGCTATGGTTACTGTATCTACACTATGCACTACACCAATAGGCAGTTCAGTTACGCCCCAGTTCTTTAGCGTATCTCCTACCACCATAGAGAAATCATAAACTTTGCGCTCCACACCCGTCGAAAGGTTGTAATAGTACACTCTGTTGGCAGCATCTGCTCTTAAACCACCTATCAGTGGTTGAGTGCTATTAAACTCACCCGCATATAGCTTTTTGTAGTCTGTGCCCAGTATGGTGAGCACCTCATTGCGCTGCTGCATCACAAACCATGTATGTGGGGCCTCGCCATTACCCCTACGCTCAGTCCAGCGGGCCTCACCACTCGGAAAAGCAACTTGTGCCCTGGCAGATAAACAAGCAATAATCGATAGGGATATAAGTGTAATTTTTTTGAACATTTCTTTTGATTTGGTTGGTGTGGAAGTTGTTTTTAATAAACACTTAACAACAAATATGGTGCCAAAATACCCCTGCTCAGTGTACCCGTTTTCACTTTGTGGCGAAACATACATATGTACGCTTCATTACCAGCTGTCAATTCATGCTACACTCCACACGTCTATATAATATTCAGCAAACTATTACCTCTTACTCGCCAAATGCTTCTTTATTTTCATCATCAGATAATCGGGGGTAACTCTAGGGAGATTAGAAATAAACCAGTTGTTGAAACCCGGTATTTTTTTGCCACTTCCTTTTTGCAACAGTTTCATTGCCGCTGCCGCTACTGTAGCGGCAGGCATAGGTTTATTAGCATTATACGCATTGGTTTGCCACATCTCATTAGTATTAAAGGGAGTGTCTACTGGCCCAGGGCATAACGTTAATACCTGCACATTATCATCTACAAGTTCTGCTGCTATAGTTTCAGAAAACGCCAACACAAAAGCCTTGGTTGCTGAGTAAACAGAATAGTATGGGAATGGCAAAAAAGCCAATAGAGATGATACATTTAGTATAGTTCCTCCCCCAGCCTGCTGCATGTCTTTAGCATACAGCTTACTTAGCACCACCACACTTGCAACGTTTGTCTGTATCATGGCTACCTCATCGCTTAGCACAGTATCCACAAAGCAGCCATACATACCCACGCCTGCATTGTTTACCAAGGTAGACACTGTAACATTATCTCGTTTGGTAACATCATACAGTTGCTGTGCCCCTTGCTGTTGGCTAAGGTCGGCCGCATAGCACCGCACACTTGGTGCACCTAGTGCTTCAAGTATTGTTTTTGTTTGTGCCAGTTTGTCTGTGTTGCGTCCGCTTATCACCAAAGGCGTTTGGGCAGCAGCTAGCAGTTTAGCTAGCTCCAATCCTATACCAGATGTTGCACCGGTAATCAATGTATATGCCATCATCTCTTTATTATTTACGAGTCCATATTTCTGTTCTACCAAATAGTGATACACCCACGTATCCTCTTATTTTTAGCCGGTCAGCACCTTCCAGTTGCATTTTGCAGTCATAGGTTTTACCCTCTCTGGGGTCGTATATAGTACCACCCGCCCACGCACCATTACCCACATACTCAAAGTTGCTCAGCAATGTGATACCTACCACATCTCTGGCACGCATCTTTGGGTTGGGGTTATGTATGTCTTTAGGGTCGCCACCTGTGCCCCATACTAGCTTACCGTAGTATTTACCACCTTGCTCGTATATAGCTACTCTAGCATCTTTTTTGGCCGATAACCATTCCCCTTCTATCTTGGCACGCACATCTTGTGCATGGGCTGTAGTGCCCACCATCAATAGTAGAGGCAATAGCAGTCTGTTTAGCTTGTTCATAAAAGCTAGTATGTGTTTTGGTTAAGTATAAAATTTCAGAATTACATAAAGGGTTTCCCTTGTAGCGCTTGCACCAATGTATAAATAGCTAGTAGCAGATAGGCTACTCCAGCTATATGTATAGCTAGTGTAGACTTAAGAATATAATTTGCTAATAGCGGCAATAATTGCAGGGCGTGCATACCTACAAAGTGTGCCACACGTAGGTCGCCATATTTCTTACTCCAGTTCAGCACTGCTATACCATGATTACCATCTGCTGCACCTACAGTATGAGACAAGCGCCCTCCCATCAGGAAACCCTGAAACGAAAAGACAGTAAATATCAATATACCCCAACGAATAGCTGCTACATACTTAGGAGGCAATGTGGGGAAACTATTAGCATAAAACAGCACACCAACATAAGCCGTATACACCGCTACAGCACTTGCTGCCACTGCCATTAGGCTATATAGCACCGTATAAAGAGGAGTGCTTGTATTGAAGTGCGACCGCTGGCCTTTAGCAGCTTGCAGCGCTATGTAAACTATTTCAAAACCCAGCAGCAATACCGTAACCCAACTAAATAAGCGAATATTGAATGATGGTAGATAGCTGCAAAAGAGAGCCATTGTAAAACAATAAATAGCTATAGACCAAGCAAATTTGAATGGCTTGTACCAAACATTCACCTCATCTAGTAGCACATTTTTATACTGAGATAAGAATATAAATATGACGCCTGCTGCAGCACAGCACATGCCAAACACAAAGAGTATTTCGTTTTTACTTTTTAGCTCTGCTATGATGTTTTGCACGTTTTTGGTTTCTATTTCGCAAAGCTACATTTAGCAACCGCTCTGCACGATAACAAATGTTTACATTTTTACCACACCTCGCTTTAGCCGGCTCAGGTGTATGGAGGTGATACCCAAATAACTAGCTATCATATGCTGCGGCACTCTGTTATGAATATTTGGGAAAACATCTGCCATAAGATCGTATCGCTCCCTGGGCGAACGCTCATACATGTCTCTCAATCTAGTGTCCTGATACACAAAATAATACTCGGCTATGAGCCTACCCAGCTTATTACCCTCTGCCATATGCTCATAACCCCATTCTATACTTTGTCTGGGTAGCACCACTACCTCCATTGGCTCTAATGCTTGCAAGGTATACAGTGCTGGCTTCTTCAATATATAGTTGGAGTAGTCGGCTATAAACTGACCTTCCATAGCAAAGTGTTTGGTGTGCTCCACTCCATCCCTATCGGTTATAACAATTCTTAGCAAACCACAATTTATAAAAAATATTTCATTGGGTATTTTACCCACCTCACTCAGTGCCTGTTTCCTTTTATACTGTCTGATGCTTGCTGCCGCCAGTAGCTCATCAAGCTCTGCATCGGTTGCATTTATCATTGCCCTTATCACACTTTTTATCTGCTCCATACATTATACCATATCATAAAGTTAAGGAGATTGGCGCATCTAAATGTGTTTATTTACGTCAAACACAATCACACAATTTTTAATTATAATGTATTGTTTTTAGACAATTTCAACCCGTTTTTTGGTAGTTTGAGAAACAAAACACTAAATTTGCACAAAACTTAATATCATGTCATCACTTCGTTTTCAGGCACTACAAGCCTTAGCAGCTGGCGAGGAGAAAAAAATCTCTGGCTACACCGAAAAGAAGATTACTGCCATGTTTGGCAGCAATGTATTCAGCGGTCGCACAATGCGCGAAAATCTGAGCGATGAGGCTTACAAAAGCCTCATGAACTCTGCTAAAACTGGCACTAAAATCGAGCGTCGCATGGCCGACCAGATTGCTGCTGGTATGAAAGCCTGGGCCGAATCGCAAGGGGTGACGCATTTCACCCACTGGTTCCAGCCACTTACTGGCACTACTGCCGAAAAACATGATTCTTTTTTCACTATCAAAAGCGATGGTTCTGCTATCGAACTTTTTGATGGCGATGCACTCATTCAGCAAGAACCCGATGCCTCTAGCTTCCCCAATGGTGGTATACGTGCTACATTCGAGGCTCGTGGATATACCGCCTGGGACCCCTCCTCTCCTGCATTTATTATGGAGGCTGGCTCTGGCAAAACACTCTGCATACCAACAATATTTATTGCCTACAATGGCGAATCTCTAGACCACAAAGCTCCGTTGCTCAAGTCTATAAGCGCGCTTGATAAAGCAGCGGTAGACGTTTGTCACTACTTCGACAAAAACGTAACTAAGGTCACAGCAACATTGGGCTGGGAGCAAGAATATTTTGTAATAGATGACACTATAGCCAATGCTCGCCCCGATTTGCTGATGTGTGGCCGCACATTGGTGGGCCATAGCCCAGCCAAAGGTCAGCAGCTGGAAGACCACTATTTTGGTTCTATACCAGAGCGCGTTTACGCCTATATGCAAGACTTTGAGCAAGAGTCTTATAAACTAGGTATTCCTCTTCGCACCCGTCACAATGAGGTAGCTCCTTGCCAATTCGAATGTGCGCCAATATTTGAAGAGGTGAACATAGCAGTAGACCACAATACACTGTTGATGGACGTGATGAATAAAGTAGCCAAACGTCATAAGCTTAAGGTATTACTACACGAAAAACCATTCGCTGGCGTAAATGGCTCTGGCAAACACAACAACTGGAGCTTGGCTACAGATACTGGGGTCAACCTTTTATCTCCAGGCAAAACTCCTCGTACCAACCTGATGTTCCTCACATTCTTTGTGAACACCATCAAAGCCGTACACGACTATGCCGACCTCATGCGTGCTTCTATTGCCTCTGCCAACAATGACCACCGCCTGGGTGCCAACGAGGCTCCTCCAGCTATCATGTCGGTTTACATAGGCAAGTATCTTACGGAGGTGCTAGACGAAATTGAATCTCGTGTAAAAGATAAATTCTCTGAGCAAGACGAAGTAATTCTGAAACTCGACATTCACAAGCAGATACCAGAGCTGCTGATGGACAATACCGACCGTAACCGTACTAGCCCATTCGCCTTCACTGGCAACAAGTTCGAGTTCAGAGCGGTAGGCTCCTCTGCCAACTGTTCTACCCCTATGGTTGTCCTCAATACTATTATGGCTGCTACTTTGCGCAAGTTCCGCACAGATGTAGATGCACTAATGGAGAAAGGCGAAAAGAAAGAGATTGCAATCCTGCATGTTCTTCGTCAATACATCACAGAGTCTAAGAAAATACGCTTCGAAGGTGATAACTATAGTGCTGAGTGGGCCGAAGAAGCAGCACGCCGCGGCCTGTCCAACTTCAAAACTACACCCGAAGCGCTTGATGCTTATATTACTGAGCACGCTAAGGATGTATTCTTCTCTAATGGCATCTTCAGCAAACGCGAGCTGGAAGCACGCCACGAGATAATGCTGGAAGACTATGTAAAAAAGGTGCAGATAGAAGCACGTATACTGGGCTACCTGGCTACCAACCATATACTACCAGCAGCCATAGGCTACCAAAACGAGCTGATAGCTAATGTAAAAGGGCTGAAAGACCTTGGGCTGAGCACTGCTTCCTACAAGGCACAACTCAACTTGGTAGAAGTTATTAGCAGTCACATCCAAAACATAAACGATAATGTGGAGGCTATGATAGAAGCGCGCAAACGTGCCAACAATACTGAAGACATGCACAAACGTGCTCACATGTATTGCCACGAGGTAAAAACACACTTCGACCTCATACGCTACCATGCCGACAAATTGGAACTGATAATTGACGATAAGCTATGGCCGCTGCCTAAATACAGAGAACTATTGTATCTGAAATAATAGCTCAAAAACTAGTCGCTCAACTGATATACATAGCCACTACTCCTCCAAGAGTGGTGGCTATTTTCTTGATGCATACTACTATCTCTAGCAACAATAGTAACTTTAGCTTTCATTAAAATGAAGCCTACCAATGCAATCATCAGAAGAGATAAGTAGTTTCTGGGACAATCGATTTGGCAACGAAGAATATGTGTATGGCACTGATCCCAACCAATTCTTTAAATCAGCTATAGATCATTTACCTATTGGTAAGATATTGATACCCGGTGCCGGCGAAGGTAGAGATGCAGTATATGCAGCTTCGCTAGGTTGGGATGTTTACTGCTTGGACCTCAGCCCCGGAGGACGCAACAAGGCCCAAAAATTAGCAGCCCATAAAGGTGTATCTATCCACTACGACATCATCAATATCTCTGATGCTACTTACCCCAACAATAGCTTCGATGTTATTGCATCCATTTTCTTTCACCTGCCCACCCCCGTGCGTCACCATTTCTTTTCACAAGTTGCGAACTGGCTAAAACCAAGCGGACGCTTCATTGTAGAACTATTCAGCAAAGACCAGCTACAATTTACATCAGGCGGCCCAAAAGATATTGACATGCTCACAAATGATGCGCTGCTAACCAGTGAGCTGAGCAAACTAAAATGTCTACACATCCACCAACACGAAACACTGCTTCAGGAAGGCAGCTTTCATAATGGTTTGGCTAGTGTAGTAGACTATATTGGGATAAAAGAATAGCAGCTGTGCTATACAGCAGCCATTTTGTTTACAGTAGCCCAGTTGCGGGTAGTAGCAGCTACTTTAAGTTTCTTCTCCAAAAAAGCATTCGAAAACTTACTATCAGCATAGGCGCCTTTTTTGAGAAGTATATATATGGCATCAGCCACTTGCCTAAACTGCTCGTTGGCCGACTGAAACGCCATCAATGCTGCAACATCCTCAGCTGCAGGCACAGCCGATAAAAAACTAACATGCAACGCCATATCCTCAGCCACATGCTCAAATGGACAATTGTCTATCAACGTTGTCAACTGTGCTGGTGTTTTTATGATGGTAGCCACCTCAAAACCCAATTTTTCTTTTAATTGAATAGCTATAGCACCCTCAAGTTTTTTTACATCTTTACTTTTATGCTCAAAGATGACATTACCACTCTGTATATAGGTAGAGATTTGCTCGAACCCAGGCATAGCTATATACTCTTTTAGCACATCCATCTTCACCGTACGTCCTCCCACATTAATAGCCCTTAGGAAAGCGATATATTTTGGCATATTGTAAAGATAGTATAATCAGTATACCTATAGAAGTTGGCATCTATTATTTGATATAGGTACAAAAAAATAGCCTCACGTCTGTGAGGCTATTAAAAGAATATGGCAGCTACCTACTCTCCCGCATTGTTGTGCAGTACCATCGGCCATGGCGGGCTTAACTTCTCTGTTCGGAATGGGAAGAGGTGAA
>CALRKH020000099.1:0-12393 GCA_943367855.1 Asaia bogorensis
CAATACCCTACTCTTTACTGGCAACATGGACTATGCGCCCAACATAGATGCAGTGCAATACTTTGCCACAGAGATTTTTCCGCTGGTATTGCAAAAACATCCCAATACTAAATTCGTTATTGCAGGCCAACGACCAGTTCAGAAAGTACTAGACCTAGCAAAAGAGAATATTATAATAACGGGCTTTGTAAAAGACTTAGCCGCTACCTACAATGATGCCTCTGTAGTGGTAGCACCACTGAGATTTGGTGCAGGCACACAAAACAAAGTGCTGGAAGCAATGTCTATGGGCATACCTGTAGTCTGTTCGCATATAGGCTTTGCAGGTCTGGGCATTCAGTCGGGCGAAGGAGCCTATATGGAAACTACAGTAAATACTTTTGCCGACAGAGTGTGCCAACTGCTATCATCGGCCGAGATGCGCCAAACTACTGGACAAAAAGGCATAGCCATCATTCGCAATAACTTTGACTGGGACATCATAGCACAAACACTAGAAAGTTATCTAATGGCCATAGCCAATAAAAGCTAAGACACTAACTATGCTTACCCAAAACTAATTCATCTAGCCCTTCTTGTGCTATAGGGTGATAATTCTTTCTGTATTTAGTGTAAATCTGCTCGGCCATTTGCTTGCCTGTAGCAGTTTTGACCAGCTCGCGATAGAGCGGCTCTAAAAACTTGCGTCTGCCCACGGCACTCAAAAACTGCTCCATAGCTGGGTAAGCCTGTGCATACCCATTTCTTACAGAGAGCACATACCATATACAAGCTATCTCTGCATTGCCAGTAGTGGTAAGCTTATACGCAGCATCGAGGTCTTTCATTTGTGCTGTAGTCATGGTCTTTGGCATACCGCGCAAAAAGTGCAACCATTCGTGCGCACTCCATTTAGCAACATAGAGCGAATTTGCAGCGACACCACCCAAAAACTGGGTTCTAACTGCATCTACTTTTGCAAAAAGGGTATTAGCAGCTCTAGGGCAGTTTTTAGGTATACCTGGGCCATATACCCACTCACTAATGTTGAGTTTCTTTTGCAGAGAGGCATCACCTTTTATCAAAACGGTATCGAGATAGGCAAGAAATGCACCAGTGGTTAAGGTCTTGAAGGCATGGTCGTTGAAATATCTCACCATAAAACTATCGAAACGGGGCCTGCCAGCAGCTTTTTCCATCATCCTCAGAAAGTGGCATCCCTTTTCATAGGGAATATCGTTCAAGCCATCATCAGGGTCTCTGTCTTTAAGGTCAAGCTTTAGCCATGTATCTCTCCTGTCTTGAAGTTCTTCGTCTATAGCCACTAGGTCTTGATAACCCAACTCCCAAAGCATATCGGCATAATCTGCTCCCATCATTTGCTCCATAATTCTACGCTCAAAGTAGTTGGTAAAACCCTCATTGAGCCAGAAGTCATTCCAGGTAGCATTTGTTACCAAGTTACCACTCCAACTATGAGCCAATTCGTGCGCTATTAATGATACAAGCGACCTATCGCCAGCAATAATAGTTGGAGTACAAAACGTCAGTTTAGGGTTCTCCATACCACCAATAGGGAAACCGGGAGGCAAAACTATCATATCGTATCTACCCCATCTGTAAGGGCCATATAATTGCTCGGCAGTTACCACCATTTTGCCAACGTTCTCAAATTCATACCTCGCCTTGTCTATCATGCCTTTCTCAGCATACACACCAGTGCGTTCGTCTATAGCTCTAAACTCTAATTCGCCCACTGCCAATGCCATGAGATAAGCAGGTATAGGCGTGTTCATACTAAATCTGTATATACCTGAATCGTTGGTAGTAGTACCATTTTCTGCACTCATCACAGCCATCAAACCTTTGGGCACCTGCACCCTAGCAGTGTAGGTAAACCTAATACCGGGCCCATCCGGACAGGGTATCCAGGAGCGTGCATAGATAGCCTCGGATTGAGTGTATAAGAATGGCTGACGCTTATCATGGGTTTGCTCTGGCGAAAGCCACTGTAATGCACGTGCGTTTTTACCAGTTTTGTAAAAGACATCGACCTGCTTACTAGCGCTCTGTATAGGTATGTGTAATGCACTACCCAAATGCTTCACCATTGAATCTTTAGTAAAAGAAACAGGCGCACCGTCTACTAATACACTATCGATAGTGAGCTCGTAACTATCAAGCACTAGTTCTTTTTGGTTGTGGGTATTGACAATGGCCCATTGCGCCTTGCCCACTATCTGCTTTAGGGGCATATCTACCATTATATCCAGATTAAGGTGCTTCACAGTAACACTATCGGCATTGGATAAGGTATGCTCATCTACCCACTCTTGTGCGTTGTCTTTATGATCAGCATTTTGCTCCGCCTTTTTATCGTTACTACAACTCACAATTGTAACTGCAAACACAAAACCCAATAGTCCTTTCTTAAACATATCTGCGATAATAGGCGGCTAAAATAAACAATTACACAGTACGGTATAGATAGAAGCACACCAAATGAGCAAACGGCAGTAGCGAAGAAGACGTAGGTAGCCAAGCAAAATGGTAATACATTTTTAACTTTTCACATTTTCAGATACCTTTGCAGCCTAATTCAAAAATCAGCCACTGTATGTCAGTAAATAAAATCCACGAACTGCTGGGCGACAAAGCAGAATATTATCTTGGTCATACCTGCAACACCATCGATAAGTCTACAATTTTCACTCCATCTCCATCACATCTCGACAATGTATGGGGACAGTCAAACCGTAACATCCAAACACTGCGCAGCCTCAATGCCATATTAGACCATGGTCGTCTAGGTGGCACAGGTTATGTATCTATCCTACCAGTAGATCAGGGTATAGAGCACAGTGGTGGTGCATCTTTTGCTCCTAATCCTATTTATTTTGACCCAGAGAATATTGTAAAACTGGCTATAGAAGGCGGCTGTAACGCAGTGGCATCTACCTATGGTGTTTTAGGCTCTGTGGCTCGCAAATATGCACACAAAATACCTTTCATAGTTAAAATAAACCACAACGAGTTTATCTCTTACCCTAACCGTTTTGATCAAATCATGTTTGGCACTATCAAAGATGCATGGAACATGGGAGCTACAGCGGTAGGTGCTACTATCTACTTTGGTAGTGATGAGAGCGCTCGTCAAATAGTAGAAGTAGCTAAGGCTTTCGAATATGCACATGAGTTGGGTATGGCTACTATTTTGTGGTGCTACCTACGTAATGGCTCTTTCAAGAAAGATGGCGTAGATTATCATACTGCTGCCGACCTTACTGCACAGGCTAACCACCTCGGTGTAACTATACAGGCAGACATAATCAAACAAAAATTGCCTACCAACAATGGCGGTTACAATGCGCTGAACTTTGGTAAAACCAGCAAACTAGTTTACGAAAAATTGTCAACTGATCACCCAATAGACCTTACTCGCTATCAAGTAGCTAACTGCTACATGGGTCGTGTAGGTCTCATCAACTCTGGTGGCGAATCTAAAGGTGCTACAGATATGGCAGAGGCAGTGATGACAGCTGTGGTGAACAAACGTGCTGGCGGTATGGGTCTCATCAGTGGTCGTAAGGCTTTCCAAAAACCAATGAACGAAGGCGTTGCATTGCTCAACACTATTCAAGACGTATATCTGGATAGCTCTGTAACTATAGCATAGTTGCTCATAATTATTTAATACTTAATAGCGGGAGGCAATAGTCGCCCGCTATTTTTTTGGCACTATGTTTGCTACAACTTTCATAAATTACTCAAATGAAGAAACTACTTACACTATCAGTAGCTACTAGTTGCGCACTTTCGGCTGTGGCGCAAGAAGAGCCTATAGGTATGCAAGATCAACTAAAGAGTGCAAAGATTATAGCCTTAGCACCATTACAAATAACCGATAATGGTTTTGGTATAGGTTTGTCTTACGAAAGTTTCAATAAGACTGGTGAGGTAAGCCTAATATTGCCTGTATATGCTACTATCAACCCCAGAGCAGATGACACGGGATATCCGAGTTACAATCCTATTAGTGGCCCTCGTATGGACCCAATGGTACACTTTCAGCCGGGTATAAAATTTCATTCAGATCTAAGCTCAAATACCTCTTTGAAAATAGCCTACGGAGCTAATCTAATCTTTGGGGCTGGCGTGGGACGCACAGATGTAAAAAATACGGCTTTAGGCATACCAGACATCACTATAAAACGCACACGCGTAGTGGTGGGAGCAGCAGGCAGCATATATGGCAGCACCATAGTGAACAAGAGCTATTTCTTAGGGTGGGATGCCTCTCTGGGCTTTAGCTATGTAAACACCTACGACGGTGTGAATGTTGGAATAGCTGCACTGGCCCAAACTGGTGTACGTATAGGTTATGTGTACAAAAGTCACAAAATGAAAAAAAGAACCAGTAAGTAGCCTGCTACTTACTGGTTGCTTTATTATATAAATACCTGTAAAGTTCCATCTCAGCTACTGTCAAATTCTTACCTCTTCGAGCCATCATACGCTGAGCAGTGTTCATAGCTTTATCAAACTGGTAAGTAGTAAATCCATCACTACCGCCCCAAGAAAAATTAGGCACAAACTTTTCCAAGAAGTCACCTCCGTAAATGTTGCAAGACACGCCGACTACAGTGCCAGTATTGAACATGGTATTGATGCCACACTTAGAGTGATCGCCCATCATTAACCCGCAAAATGTGAGTCCCGTAGATATATTCTTACCCTCTGCCTCGCTCCATATCTTAACCACATCATAGTTGTTTTTCAAATTAGAACAATTAGTGTCTGCACCTAGATTGCACCACTCTCCTACTACGGCATTACCCAAAAAGCCATCGTGCCCTTTGTTGCTATTGGCCATAAATACCACATTACTCACCTCGCCTCCTACTTTGCAGCCTGGGCCAATAGTGGTGCCACCATATACTTTAGCACCCATTTTGAGTACACTCTGTGCCCCCATGGCTAGCGGCCCTCTCACCATGCATCCTTCCATTATCTCCGCCCCTGCCCCTACATAAACCGGGCCTGTCTGAGCGTTTATGATGGTACCTGGCATTATTTTGGCACCGGCTTCTAAAAACACTGCCTCGCTTCCTATCACAGTCACCCCTTGGGGTATAGACTCACTAGTTCTCCCATGTGTAAGCAGTATATAATCGTGCCTGATTGCTTGCTCGTTTTGAGAGAATATGTCCCAGTTATTGTTGAGCACCTCTACAGGTAGCTTATACTCCACCACTTCGATTTCTTCTACTGTTTGGTGCAGTTTTGCTCTGTCAGCAATTGGTTCATCTAGCTTAGCTGCCAATATTGTTCTGCCATTCACCAGCACTTGCCCCACATGGAGTGCTGCTATTTGCTGCACCAGGTTGGCATTGCCATGCACCGCCCCATTTATGTAAACAGTATTACCTTCTTTGGGCAGTTCAGGATAAATAGGTTGTATGTATTCCATAGTGAGCGTAGCAAACTGGGCTCCAAATAATAGTTCCCAACGTTCGCGCATAGTAAGTATGCCACATCTTATATCTGCCACTGCTCTGGTATGAGCAAATGGCAATAGGTGATTACGTTCGTGGCTATCAAACAAAATATAGTTCATACCTGTAGCTTTATTTCTCGTGCATCAAATGTAAGCACTGACACAGTATTAATTAGCTGGTCAAAATATGATTTATGGTAGTAATCACTTTGTAACAATGAAAAACAAAGAACATTTACATTAAGGAAGCACTAAAGGTAGCTTTATTAGCTACCCTTTATACTCAAATATCAACCTATATCATTGTTACACTATTATTTACAAAACCAACATACGGCAATAACTTTCTTATTAGCGCTGGATAGATTATATTTACAACATATCAACTTTGTTAATGGTAAGCAAGCGAATACTCAATAGCACAATACGCAAAATAACAGTAAGTGCTATACTTGCCTGTATTCCCTGTTGCTCAGAAGCTCAAAAAATTGACAGTTTAAAAAAAGAGCTCAGTAAAGCTAGTGCTAATAGCAGCAAAAAAGTCTTTATCTATGCCGCACTAGCAAAATCATATAGAGGTGTGGATCCTGACTCGATGAAATTTTATGCTACTAATGGCATAAAACTTGCCAATGAGCTGAAGGATGTGAAGGGAAAGGCTGCATGCATGAATAGCATGGCATTGTATGGCCTTATAATGGGACAACCAGATACGGCCATTGCTTATGCAAACAAGGCAATTAAGTTGTTGGCACAGCAGCAAGATAGTGCAGCTATGGCTGAGGTGTATTATTATCTAGCAGCTGGACATTATATAAAGTCTGATTTTGCTAATGCTATAGAGCACTACAAAACTTCGGCTAAATGCTATGACTCCAGCAATCTTGAGCGCACGTCGGACATACTTAATAATCTTGGAATTACTTACTCTACATTAGGTCAATATCCTTTAGCATTAACGTATTATCTGGAAGCGCTAAAAATAAGGGAACGTATTAACGATACTCCAGGCATTACACTGAGCCTGGGAGATATTGGGCGTATATACTCTAGCCTAAAAAAGCATCAACAAGCACTAAGTTATATTACCAAGTGCCTGGAGCTTCAAAAATATGTTACCGACAAAGCATCGAGAATGTCAAACTTCGAGAATGCAGGTAATGTTTATTTGATGTTTGCAGACACCACAAATGCTATATCTGTTTTCAAAAAAGCAATAGATGAAGCGCAAAGCGCAAACTTAGTAGGCGAAGTAAACAGAATTAGGGTAAACCTTGCAGAAACATACATTGCTATGGGGCGATATGATGAAGCTGCCAAAGAATATAAATTATCTGCACAAAACAATGAATCAATAGGTAGCCCAGCCATATCGGCAATGATAATGCGAGGTGAGGGAAGAATTTTAGTTCATGACAAAAAAATCAATGAAGGTGTTAAAAGACTAAAGGCCGCAGCAGACCTTTTTGAAGAAAATGGCATGATGGAGCATAAACTAGAGACACTACTAGAGCTATCATCTGCTTATGAACTGCTAGGCGACTATAGAAATGCTTATCAAATTGCAAAGCAACAAATTGCACTTAAAGACACGCTAAACGATAACGAGATAAACAATAAGGTTCAACAACTACAATATGACTACGAACTAGACAAAAAACAGGCTACCATCAAGTTGTTAGAAAAAGATAAACTTCTGGCACAGTCGAGATCTGATAAAAAATCTATTGTACTTATTGTATTAATTGTTGGGTTTGTAGTTGTTATTGGATTCTTGGTAACAGTATATAGAAGTAGGATGCGTGAAAAAAAGAGCAAACAATTAATAGAAATACAAGCACAGCATCTCACTACGCTAAACAATTATAAAGACAAAGTATTCTCCGTATTATCTCACGACATACGCGACCCTATAGGCTCGCTATCTACTGCTATGACACTGCTGGATGAGGATGTGATAAGTAAAGATGATTTTTTGTCTTTTAAGAATTCTATTCAAAATCAGCTTTCCTCTGTAACCTTGTTGATAGACAACCTGCTAAAGTGGTCGGGCAATCAGTTTAGTGGACACATAAAGAACACACCTTCTCCAATTAACATCAAGAGTCTTGTTCAACTGAGTATTGATGTACTAAAAAACCAAGCGGCAAAAAAGCATGTAGAAATAGTGACAGATATACCAGAATCGTTAACTGCCTATGCAGATACGGATCAGGTAGACATTATCATACGCAACATTATAATTAACGCCATCAAATTCAGCCATCAGCAGGGTATTGTTACTATCAATGGCCAAGAAGAAAACAACATGGTTAGTATAAACATTATAGATGCGGGTGTAGGGATGAGTAGAGAACAACTCAATTCGATATTCTCTACAGAAAACAATAAGAGCACCAGAGGCACAATGGGTGAAAAAGGGACAGGATTGGGCCTTATAGTATGTGCTGAATTTGCCAAAGCTAATAATGGTACACTAACTGCAACAAGCAACCCCGGTGAGGGTTCTACCTTCACATTAACATTGCCAAAAGCATAAAAAAAGCAATGGGCGATCTTATTAAGGTCGCCCATCGCTTTTTATAAAGTAAATAGCATTATTGCTTAGTAAGCTTCACTACTTTTATTCTGTTGCCAGCCTCGTCTGTGAAGTTGAGCAGATACAAACCTACTGGCATATGCTCTATATTAATAGAAGTAGCATTCTTAGTACTGCTCATTACTCTACCATCAATAGTAGTAAGTGTAGCTTCTACATTTTTCAGTGTTGTTGATACATTTACAACAGAGGTTGCTGGATTGGGGAATACTACTATGTCATTTGCTACATTATCTAAGCCATCAACAGATACTGCATGTTTGTACCAAGGAGAGAATGCAGTACAACCATTAGCATCAATTGCTCTAACTGCGTAAAGACCTTTTGAAGTAGGAACTACATAAGAGTTGTTGGTAGCACCAGCTATAGGGGCTACAACTGTAGTGCTATCAAACCATTGATAGCTAACGTAGCCTGCAGGGATGAATAATGAATTAGTAGCCCAATTGTATGTAATAGATACTGAAGGTAGCGGATGAACTGTAACTACTGATGAAGTGCTGCAACCGAAAACTGAATAAGTAATAATTGCAGTATCAGGGAAACGACCAGTAAAGCGACCCGTGGTAGCATTTACCTCAGCTATGTAAGGATTACTAGTAGACCAAGAACCACCAGCAGCAGCATTAGACAAAGTAACAGAAGTACCTGAACATATAGCCAACGCACCACCTATAGATGGCAATGGAGGCAACACACTGATTAATATTGAGTCGAAGCAACCTGAAGGCAAAGTATATATGATGTGGGTAATACCATTGAGCACACCTGTTACAATACCTGTAGTTGGGTTTACAGTTGCATTGGCTACATTGCTACTAGCCCATGTGCCACCACCTACTATGTTAGTAAGAGCAATACTGCCACCCATACATACAGAATCGAAACCTGTTATCTCTGCTAGAGGATTTACTGTTACATTGGCAGTAGAGAAACAACCAGAACCTACAGTGTAAGTAATAGTAGCTACTCCCATTGTTCTGCCAGTTACCACACCTGTCAATACGTTTACTCTTGCGATATTGGTGTCGCTACTGGTCCAAGCGCCACCTGGCACTCCAGATGATGACAAATTAGTAGTGCGATTGTAGCATGCCAGCAATACACCACCGATGGTGCCAGGCAAAGGATTGATAGAAATAGTACGGGTAGCTGCTGCACAACCAGGTGTGGTGTAGCTAATAGTAACACTACCAGAGTCTAATGCATTCATAACTCCTGTAGAAGTACCAATAGTTGCCTTGGCCGGATTACTTGTACTCCATGCACCACCTAGCACACTGTTAGCAAATGTTACAGTGGTTCCATCGCAAAAACTAGAGGGTCCACCAGTTATTGCTCCACCAGGCAAATTGACTGTCATGTTGTGCAATGCAAAACAACCAGTGCCTAACAAATAACTAATAGTAACTGTACCAGCTGAAACACCCGTAACTACACCTGTAGAAGTATTTACAGTGGCTCTTGATGTATTGCTACTTACCCATGAGCCACCTACAGTAGTAGTAGCAAGTGTGGTAGTACCAGCCACACAAACATTGCTAGACCCTGTTATTGGATTAGGGTTTGGCAGTACCCCTATTAGCTTTCTTGTAGAGCAGCCTGTAGATGGAATACGGTAGGTAATAGTAGCTGTACCCGGTGTGAATGCTGAAACCAAACCTGTAACAGAGTCTATAGAAGCAGTAGTAGGTGCAGAGGTATACCATCTTCCACCAGTAGTGGCACTACCTAATGTACGTGTATTGCCTACACATATGTTAACAGGTGTAATAGGCGTAATGGTAGCAGGTGTATCATTGACATACATAAAAGATGTAGTGTAACAACCACCCAAAGTATAGGTAATGAATGAACCACCTACCGATGCGCCAACTGCAAAACCTGTAGTAGGATTAATATTTACAACGGCTGCGTTTGAGCTACTCCAAGTACCTCCAGAGAAAGGATTGGTCAACACGGTGTTAGACCCAAGGCAAATGTTGATGGGCGCAGTTGGAGCAATAGGCGCTGGGCTAACTGTTACTAACTCGGTGCCACTAGTAATGGAGCCAGATGTGCCTCCACAACCTGCAGTACCTGAGGTCCAAGTCAGTACACAGAAAAAATAATAATTACCACCAGTAGGCAATAAAGGTGTAAATGTTTGAACACCAGTTGATGAAGTAGATGACGCAAACAAAGTAGATACACTTGCAGTAGTAGTGACACCTGGTGTTATGGTGGTAGTATTAGTAGGGTTGTAATACCAAGTTATCTGACATACTGCTGGAGCTATGGGACCAACACCTGCATTGCAAGTATTGTATGTATAGGTAAGCGGAGGCAATGAAGTGCCAACGCAATAAGTGCCACCTCCAGTAAGTGATGCCGTAGTGCTTGGCTGAAACACTGTTTGTGCATAGCCTGCTACACTCAATACACATGCAACAGCTAATAATAAAATTCTTCTCATTGGGCTAGTAAATATTTTATGCTTTCAACTAGATTACTAATGATTTATCTCCTTTTTACATAGGCGAATGAATCATGGCTAAAGTTAGTAAAAATTAACAATTACGATGCACCTATAGCCAACATTAATAGCTTATTCCTTAAAAACAGAAAAAACTAATCATTAAGTGAGGCTACAAAATGAAAATTGGGGTGAATAGTGCTCAATTAAAGCCTATTCACCCCAATGATAGCTGCACACTTGTATTGATGACAATACAAATTGCTATATGCTATTGCTTTGCAATCTTTCTTACATCAATCAAGTCGCCGGATGCACTATAGATGGACACAAAGTAGAACCCAGAAGGTAGGTTCTCTGTTTGGAACTTGATGTTGGTATTTTCCATTTGTGCTATTTGCTGCCCATGAATATTTGTCAATACAGCTTTCACTTTTATTGGAGATGAAACAAACAATTCATTGCTAGTTGGGTTGGGGTAAACCATAATATCTGATGCAGCTAATGCCGACACAGAAGAGGTAAATGTATTGAACGCACCAGAAAATGCAGTGCAACCATTGGCGTCTGTCACTCTTACCCTGTAGCTACCTGGCGTTGTAGGCGTATATGTAGCTGATGTGGCACCTGGAATAGCAACAGTATTTAAAAACCATTGGTAAACAGCGTACGCTCCCGTAGTAGTTAGTGTGCCAGCAACAGAGGTAATAACCGGCGTAGGATAAGTATTGATATCTACTACTACCTCTCTAGACACAGTGGCACATGTACCTGCTGTCACACCAATTTCCACTCTATATGTACCCGAAACTGTGGCATCATACATATTTGAGTTGGCACCTGTAATATCTACACCATCTCTCTGCCATTGAAAATTAAGACCCGAAGTAATTCCATTGGTATTTACAGACAATATACCATTATCGCCAGCACATAACAGAATAGGACCGCCTGGAGTAACACTTGGAGTATCGAGCAATAAAGTAGGTGTAGGAGCTGCTGTGATAGATACACAACCGTTAGCATCTGTAACTTCCACTCTATAATTGCCCGTGATGTGTGCTGCATATTGCGCATCTGTAGCTCCAGCTATTGCAGTAGCACCCTCATACCATTGATAAACATAACCAGGAACTATCGGTGCTTCTAGTGTACAGCTATCGTCTGCACAAAACACCTGAGATGTCATAACATTGATATTGGTAAAAGGTGCTGGATTTACATTTACTGTAACAGTGGCCGAAGACCTGCATCCGCCAGGGTCTGTAGCTGTAAATGTATAAACACCTGTAGCTGGTAGCCCAGTGGAAACTGTAGGAGTAAGTGAAGTGGAACTAAACCCACCCGGACCAGACCATGAGTAAGATGCTATAGTGCCGGTAGTAGTGCCGCTAAGTGCAAATGGCTCATTGGGGCAAGGATCTGCGGCTGGGCCCGATGCACCTATTGATGTGATGTTTGGGCAATCGTAGTTGACTCTAATGTAAGGAGCATGCGCTCCTGTGGTGGTAGCCGTGCCGGTTTCGCCAGTGATAGTGTATAGTCGGCTAGAGTTTGTAGTCCAAACGATGGATATCTTTTCGCCAATGTGATTTTCTACAAATGTATCTGCTGTAACAGAGCCTACGAGCGACATATTACCAGCCGTGGTGCCATATGATGTGGTGTACAATACTGGGCCTGTAACCATGTTTGGAAACAAAGTAGCAGCTGTAGTAAATGTAGATAAATCTCCAGCATACCCTCTTGTATTCCATACAGAACCAGAACCCCCTGTTACTGTTGCCTTATTGAAATATAGCTCCACACTAGTTACATCGGCAGTAGATGGTATGGATGACAAATCGAACACTGCATAACCAC
>CALRKH020000100.1:0-12362 GCA_943367855.1 Asaia bogorensis
GGCATAACCCGCCACAAACCATTTTGCCTTTATCGGTATCGGCGGAAACAACAACATCAACTCCGCATTAGGCATCAGATACCCAAAGCCAAACAGCAGCCCAAACACCGCACCCGATGCGCCTACCGTAGCCTCGTTTATCATACCCATAAACTTCTCATACGCCATTCTTATAGACACCTGCGCACAGTCCGAGCAGTCCGGATTCTCATTCCACAAAGACAAAATACGCCCAAAAATCCCGTCAGTAAGCTTAGCCTTTTGCAAGAAGTTTGCGTACTCAGTTATCGTTTGGTGTTCTTGGTAGTAGGCAAAAGCACTCTGATACTGAGAAAACTGCAACGCCAATACCGACATATGGCACACCGCAGCACCCAGCCCGCATATCAGGTAAAACATGATGAATCGCTTCTGCCCAAACACATTCTCTAGCACCGAGCCAAACATCCACAGTGCAAACATATTGAAGAAAATATGACTGATAGACGCATGCATAAACATATGCGTAAACAACTGCCACCATCTAAAAAGTGGCGATTGCCAGTAGTGCAGTGCTAGCAGATTGTCCAGGTCCACACCCACCTTTCCGCTCATCTGCTGTGCCAAAAACACAATCACATTAATGATGATAATGTTCTTAACAATCACCGGCGGCGTGCCCATTCCCCCCTGCCTAAAATTTGCCATATTGCAAAAGTAAAAACATTCACAGCTACGCCCCGCACATTAACGTATTTTTTCATTTCCAGAATATTGATTTCCTTATACAGTAGTCACCGTCCACCACCACCATCTAGCACCACTACTCACTCGTCCCCCATTTGTCTTCACTTGTCCTCGTTTGCATCAGCCTGTCCCGATAAATTTCGGGAAGGATGCCAAGGTTGGGCGTTTGCAACGCCCGTAACACACGAGAATTCCTACCTTCACTCGTCCTCGTTTGCAACGAGGATGCCAAGGCTGGGTGTTTGCAACGCCCATAACACACGAGTAAACCTTCACTCTTCCTCGTTTGCAACGAGGATGCTAAGGCTGGGCGTTTGCAACACCCATAACGCACGAGTAATCCTTCACCATTTGGCGTAAGTCTTTTCGACTTGTGTCGTATTTACTGCAAGTCTTTCGACTTGCGAATACCCTCACTCGTCCTCGTTTGCAACGAGGATGCCAAGGCTGGGCGTTTGCAACGCCCATAACGCACGAGTAATCCTTCACCATTTGGCGCAAGGCTATTCAACTTGTGTCTACCTTACTGCAAGTCTTTCGACTTGCGAATACCCCTCAGCAATCCTAAAAACACAGCCAATCCAATCACTAAAAACATTCATATTTTCCCTTCTCAATCTTCACCAAACTGTTCAACCACAAAAATCTTTCTACTACACACCACCTCACATCGGCAATAACCACATAAATCAAGCCCAGTCTACATTCCCCGCCAAACAACCCTAAAAAATCAAGCCCAAAACTGTACTAACTTACACAGATAAGTGTACTAAGCTGAGCAGATAAGTGTATAGTCCTGCACACTTATCTGTACTATCCTCAAAACCCAATTTCAGCCAACAAAAAATCCACCCTACATTCGCCCGCAACAAACCCACCCTACCATGAGCCCACCATCAAAGACTACACAAACAACACAAAAAAGCCCCATAGCGAACCTCCCGCCCAATTTCCTAACAACGACTTTAGTTGCCGTAGAAACCAGAACCCAAACCCAAAAACAAACCAGAACCATGCCACAGCAAACAGCCAAAAGAACCAACCCTTATAGGCAAATAAGAAAAGTTGCCCAATGCCTCGCTCGCACACTCCGCACCCGCGCTCACCCCCCAAGCACCACATAGTACAAAAAAACAATGCGCAAAACACCCTGGCAAAAAGTGCGCAAAAACACCTAAAAATCACCAACTAAACCATTGATAATCAACCACTTACACCAAAACCACAAAAAACAAAAAATGCGCAAAACCCATCACCACCACACATCTACAAAAGCCTTCTTAACTTGCACCTCATACCAATACACATCATGCCCGTACCACACATATTTAAACAGCAATTACAGCTCACAGAGCTCAGTTACCAACCCACCACCCTCATCGTTGGCACCTTCAGCCCCCTCATGCCAGGCCACAACCATGCTCAGTGGTTCTACGACCGCACAGAGCAAAATTACTTTTGGGAAATACTACCGCAGTTATACGGAGAGCAATCACTACTATATGCAGGCCCACAACAGTGGCAGCAGTTTTGTCAATCTCACGGCATCGCCCTCACAGATCTCATCACATCTATCGACGATGCCGACCTTAAAAAATCCGAGCACCACAAAATTCTCGGCGGCTACTCCGACAAAGCCATCATCCACCACTTCGACGATTTCACCTTTACCGACATCGTTGGCATACTCCGCCAGCACCCCACCATACGCCATGTCTACCTCACACGCGGCATCACCGAGGCATTCTGGCGTCACCTATGGTCACCTGTCATGCGCCATTGCCACACACATACCATCCACGAGCGTCGCCTCATCAGCCCCACGCCTAGTGCCGCCTACCAGCACACCCAGCACAACGATGAAACCCCCTCACATACCATCCCCACACTATCCCAATACCTCCTATACCGTTGGCAGCAAGAGTGGCACCCCATATAAAAAACCAGAAGCCGCAAAAGCGGCTTCCATTACATCTCTTTGCAGAGTAAGAAGATTTCGTTCAACCTGGGGTATGGTAATAGTGTTTTTGGGTAGTGGTTCTATAAAGAGATGCTGGGTATCATTAATCATAAATCAGGGTATACTCCAAGGCTTAGTAACAACCTTAGTTTTTCTTCATGCTAAAGTCATAAAGCTGGGTAGTGATATCGCAGTGATGCCCTTGCCCTTCGCCTCCCTCATGAAGTCCAAAAAACACTTCATTAATATTTGGATTAGTAGTGGAATTAGGCCACTGAAACAAAAAGTGTCCGTCTTCAGCCTCCGCCCAGTTGCCCGTAGCACCGCTACCATTCTGAAAAGTAATGGCTACTGTGCCATTAGTTGCAAAAGCTACAGTCATATTTGCGTTTCCATTGTTGGGCATACTGTAGTTTACTGTCCATGTTGTTCCTGCTAATGTGCTCATCGTGATTAAAAAATTAAAATGGTTTATTTTTACACCTACTCTATTCTAGGCTTTTCGGTTATCGCCTTGCCGCCTGGTAGCTACCCTCATCGACACTGCAAAACAACAACTATCATAGCCCCTAAAACAGCGCTAAAAAACCCAATTATAAAAACAGGTAAAAACACCTATGCCACTGAGTATAAACCCCCAGCACCACCACAATCAAACCACTATGAATATCAGGATAACAAAGGATCAAATATCTGGTTAGTAACAGCAAATAGCACTAGTCCGGCAGTATTTCTACAGCCTACTTTGGCCAGCAAATTATTGCGATGCCCATCTACTGTTCTGACACTAATGTGTAGCAGCTCCGCTATCTCCACATTAGTTAGCTCCTTACATATTAGGCGTAATACTTCGGTTTCTCGCTCGGTAAGCTCTACCGCCACATTCGCAAAAGACTTTAATTGTTGTTGCTTGTTCTTTATGCCATTGCGCATGGCCAGCATAGTAGCCTCATTAAAGTAGAACCCTGATTTATGTGCTGCTCTTATAGCTGCTAGCACTTCCTCTATTTCACAATTCTTCACCAGATATCCAGCCACTCCAGCTTCTATCATCTTAACCACAAACCGCTCCTGATTATGTACTGTAAGCACTATTGCACGCACACTTCTATACTTAGCCTGCAACACCTGAGCCAACTCCAGCCCATTCATTTCTGGCATATTCATATCCACAAGTACCACATCAGGCAAGAGTGTGATATCGGTATTTAGTATCGTTAAGAAATGTTTGCCATTTTCTGCCACACACACCACCTCTATATCACCTGCATCTTTTAGTAGTGCATGCAGTCCATCTCTAAACAACTTCTGATCTTCTACCAATGCTACTTTTATCCTATCCATGCTGCTGCAATAATGTTGTGGGTAATGTCATCTCGAAGATATAGCCCTGTTGTGGTGCGGTGCGCACATGGTAATGGGCATTGATTGTTTTTAGTCGGCAGTTGATGTTGTACATGCCAATGCCAGCTGGTTTGGCTGCAGCATCCATCCCCTTACCATTATCAGTATAAGTAATGCGCAGTGCATCTGACTTTTCAATAACTAAATTAATACAGCTAGCCTGGGCATGCTTCAGCGTATTAGTTATTAGCTCTTGTATGATGCGAAAAACAGACAATGCTATATCAAAGGGTAAGTCAGTAAGTATACCGTTGGTTCTATCATCTATACTTATTTCAAGTTTAGCTGTTCTGGCTACTTGCTCACAGTATCCTTCCAGAGCCTCGTGAAGCCCCCAAAGCTCTAGCCCTGCTGGGGAGAGCATGTGAGATAGATTGCGTACATCTTGCAAGACTACATCTAAGCCTGCCTTAGTATCTGTTGCTATGCGGCTTACAGTAGCACTGTCTGCTGCGGCCACTTGCAACTGTGCCACCTGCATCCTCAAGCCCGATAATGCAGCCCCCACTTGATCGTGCAAATCTTTACTAATGCGCAATCGCTCCTCCTCTTGAGACTTTATGATAGAAGCTACTAATGCTTGCTGATACTGCTGCTCTACAACCATACGCTCTGCCTGCTGTTTTATAAAACGCCTCTGGTAACGAACATAGAGCACTATGACGGATGATGCCAGTGCCAAACCTCCTAATGAGCCGAGCATTACCAAATACAGTATGTTGTCGGTTACTTTTTGTACTTCCATAGGGCGATTGTGAGCAGTATGTATAATATGAGTAGCAAGGTAGCGTGAACACTCCAGATAATTCTAAAGACTGGGTGAAAAAGCTCTATGAGATTAGTGACCAGAAACAAGGCTAACGAGCCGGAGAAGTATAACAGGAAACCTGCATTTACATAAGCGGTTCGGCCGACTGGGGTGCTGGTGGTTGAAGCTATGTCGTCGAGGTTTTTAATAAAATAAATGATACTGTAGAGAATGATAATGACTGCTTCTAATACTCTGGTATAAGAGTTGTAAGTGAGTAGTGGCTGGTAGAATATGATATTGAGCACAAACAATATGCAGTAAACTGCAATAATGTGTGGAATGTACTTTGCAATGACACTGCCATCCAACAATCGCTTGTAGAACACGGACAGTGCTAGAAACTCTACCAACGTATAGAGCTGCATGGCAGGCATGTTGTTCATTTTGAGGAGGCCCATGCTGGATATGATGATGCTACTCAATGCTGCTATAGAGAGATAGGCAGTAAGAGCTCTATAGGCAGGCGATAGTATTTTGTAGTGCCAAATAGCTGCTGCCAAGGGCGCTACGATACAAGCTGGCACCACTATGCCCATGTAGATGGAATATACTTGCTTATCTATTGTCAAGGGATAACTAGCTATTTAATGGGTTGGGGGTGCCGCACACGCTGGGGCATGGCAGAGTAGCGTTGTATACCAGGCTAATGGTGGGTTGGCCGTTTTGTGGGTCGTATTGGTAGACATCATTACCCAATTCGTCAACGGCTACTACTAGGAGGTGTAGATTGTCTTGGGCGGGTGTGCACTCACCATCTCTTAATGCAAAGTAAACTCTGATACCGGAGGGTTGATAACCGAGTGCTCTGGCATTGCCCAATACTACATTCTGTATGTCTTCTATAGGTATGAAGTAGGCATTGATGAGGTTGCCATCCTGATCTTCGGGGGAGACTGTAGATTTGTTAAACTCGCGCCAGAGGGCGGTTTCGGTGCTGGCCAACTGGAGATTAATACCTGGTACGATGTTGGGATTTTTTGTCATGACTGTTTGTTGTTTTAAGGAGTAATAATGTTGTTTGATTGTTATTGAGTATGTGTGCTCAAACTTAGCACAATTAGTGGACTGGTGGATGTGGGTTGATGTAGTAATAACAATTGTGATTGTGGGCTGCTGCTGCATGTGGGTGTGTGGCGATGATGGGTTCGTGTATTATTGCGCACTTTTTGTTTTTTGTGGTTTTGGTTTAAGTGATTGATTATCAATGGTTTAGTTGGTGATTTTTTGGTGTTTTTGCGCACTTTTTGCTAGTTTGTTTTGCGCATTGATTTTTTGTACTATGTGGTGTTTGCTGGGGCATGGTTCTGGGTTCTTTTTTAGCTTTTGGTTCTGGGTTGTACGGCAACTAAAGTCGTTGTTAGGACATATGGCTGTTGGTTCGCTATTGGGCTTTTTTTGTGATGTCTGATTTTGTTTTTCATTGTGATGTTTGCTTGTGTTGTTCTGATTGTGTTGTTTTTCTTGGGATGTTTTGCTCATGTTATTCTGCCCAGCTGCTCTTACTTTATTTTGCTTGTCCAAAATAAAGTAACAAACAAAAGGACCCCATTATTGCAATCGCTCCGCGGCAATAATGGCTAGCTAGACGCTGGACTGTGGGGGAAAGGGATTGGGCAACTTTTCTTATTTGCCTATGGTGGTTGGTTCTTTGGGCATTGTGCTGGGGCATGGTTCTGGGTTCTTTTTTAGCTTTTGGTTCTGGGTTCTACGGCAACTAAAGTCGTTGGTCTGGGTTCAGGTTTAGGTTCGCTATGGGGCTTTTTTGTGTTGTCTGTTTGCCTTTGAAGGAGGGCTCATGGTAGGGTGGGTTTGTTGCGGGCGAATGTAGGGTGGATTTTTTAGGGGGTGAAATTGGGTTTTGAGGATAGTACAGATAAGTGTGCAGGACTATACACTTATCTGCTCAGCTTAGTACACTTATCTGTGTAAGTTAGTACAGTTTTTGGCTTGATTTTTTAGGGTTGTTTGGCGGGGAATGCAGACTGGGCTTGATTTATGTGGTTATTGCCGATGTGAGGTGGTGTGTAGTAGAAAGATTTTTGTTGTTGAACAGTTTTGTGAGGCTTTAGAAGGGGAAATATGAGTCTTTTTAGTGATTGGATTGGCTGTGTTTTTAGGGTTGATGAGGGGGTGTTCGCAAGTAGAAAGACTTGCAGTAAGGTAGACACAAGTCAAATAGACTGCGCCAAATGGGGGTTTTTGTTGCTATTGTTTTTGAAAAGTCTAAATTTCTATTTCTACAATTTCGAATACACCTATTATTCGCCGGTCGGAAACCGGCTACCGTGCCCGCCGTAGGTACAACCTACGCCGAACGGGAAGGTAGACACAGGTCAAAATACTTGCGCCAAATGGGGTTTTTTGTTGCTATTGTTTTTGAAGAGTCTAAATTTCTATTTCTACAATTTCGAATGTACCTATTACACGCCGGTCGGAAACCGGCCACCGTGCACGCCGTAGGTACAACCTACGCCGAACGGAGTTACAAAACCAAGACAAGTGTATCAAACACCAACATTGAAGGTAACAGAGTAGGTGCTTAAAATTTAAATTGCTTCCACTCTTTGCCGTTGTATTTGTATATGCCGTGGTTGTCGGTGCCTACCCATAGGGTGTCTTGGGCATCTTTGTATATGCAGATTACTAGTGCCTGTGTGGCTCCGTCTGACAGGCGATATTGCTCTAGCTTGTTGCCATCGTATCTCCATACGCCTTCGTTGTAGTTGGTCATCCACATGTGCCTGCCGCTGATGATGGCAGATGTGCAGTATGGGAGCAGCATTGGTGGGTGCTGCTGGGCGGCTGGTATGCCTGTGGTTTTGGTGTATTGTAGTGTCCACTTACTGCTTGCCTTATCTGGCAGCAGCTTGTAGCGACTTAGTATGTTGCTGAGCCAGTAGTATCCGTCGGCATCTTGCAGTATATAGCGCACTGCTGGCACTCGGCCATCCTGAAGCACGGACAGTTCTTTTTCTTTTACCCACTTCAGGGTTTTGCCATCGAAGCGGGCTACACCTGCTGAAAGTGTGCCTAGCCAAATGTTGTTTTGCTTGTCTTTGTATATGCTGTAGATGCTATGGGCGGCATCGTCCCAACCGAGCTGAAAGGAGGAGCATACCAGATGGTGCAGGGTGTGACCATCGTAGCGGTAAAGGCCTTTTATTTCTCCGTTGCCTCTAAACCATAGGTCGTCGGGCTGTAGCTGCCACTGGTCTATGCCTGCTGGCACGGGTGTGAGGGCTGTGAATTGTCTGCCATCGAATTTGGTTACTGTCTTGATAGTTTCGAAATACAGGTTGCCGTATTTGTCTTCTTGTATGCCTCTTATCTGGTTGCTTAGCAGGCCATCGCGGGTGGTGTATTGGGTAATGTTTTTGCCGTCGTATTTGTACACGCCACCACCGTTGCTGCCCAGCCAGTAGTTTTTCTTTTTGTCTTGGTATATGCACCATATGCTGCTGTGTATAGTAGCTACTTTGGTGCCTGCTATAGCATGGGGCAGGGCTGTGCCGAAGGCGGGGGTAGGCTGTGCGCTGCCAGATGTGCAATATATGGTGCAGCAAAGCAGCAGGTATGCCAGGCGTATGTGCATGATGAAGGTTTTGAAAGGTAAATGTGTGTGTAGTAGTTGATAAGCTTAGTAAAGCTACGATAATAGTGTGGGTAATAGTATGGGTATTGGTACGCGGCAGGGCTACTAATAGCTAGGGGTGAAGTAGGCTATATGCACTGCGGATAGGCAAAGCCCCATAGCCATCTATAGCCCGAACGGTGCCAACGCCACTGTTGCTAGACGGGAGAGTGGAACGGTGACGCCCCCAAAATGAAATAGGTGGGTGATGATGGTGGCTGTGGCTATGCGCCCCCTTTGTTGCCGGGCTTGTTGCCGTTGTTGTTTCTCTTGAATTTTCTTCTTTTTTTGTTGGTTTTGCTGCCTGTTGATGCGGCTTCTATTTCGGGTGCTGGGCCTAGCTCTGGCGGCAGGGCTAGTTTTTCTACTGGTTTGCCTAGCAGGTGCTCTATGCGGTGAAATTTGTATTGCTCATTGTTGGCTATGAGGGTGTAGGCGGTGCCCTTGCCAGCGGCGCGTGCGGTGCGGCCTATGCGGTGCACGTAGTCTTCGCCATCGTGTGGCACATCGTAGTTGACTACGAGGTCTATATCTTCTATATCTATGCCACGGCTTAGGATATCGGTAGCTACGAGTATGCGCAGTTTGTGTGCTTTGAAGTCGAGCAGGGTTTGCTCTCTCTGGTCTTGCTCGAGATCGGAATGGATGGCACCGACAGCGAACTTGGCGCGGCGCAGCTCATCGAATAGTTTTTTGACGCTGAGCTTGCTGGAGCAGAAGATGATGACGCTGCCAAACTGGCCGTGCTGCAAGATGTGCTTGACGAGTGGTAGTTTTTGGGGTTCGAAGACTACAAATGCGCCTTGCTTGATGGCATCGGGTGGTTTGGAGATGGCTATGTTGACCTCGGCAGGGTTGACGAGTATGGTGTTGGCTAGCTTGCGCATGGCTGGGGGCATGGTGGCGCTAAACATGAGGTTTTGACGCTGGGCGGGCAGGTGGGAGATGATTTTTACTATGTCTTCGAAGAAGCCCATATCGAGCATACGATCGGCCTCATCGAGTATGAGGTAGCTAAGGCCAGATAGCTTGACATAGCCCATGTTGAGGTGGGATATCATGCGGCCTGGTGTGCAGATGACTATGTCGGCACCGGCTTCGAGTGCTTTGCGCTCGGCGGCAAATAGTGCGCCGCCTGTGCCACCGTAAACGGTGATGAAGCTGATATTGGTGTAGTAGGCCAGGCCTTCGAGGGTTTGGGCTATTTGGGTAGCGAGCTCGCGGGTGGGCACTATTATCATGGCATTGATAGACTGCTCTGGGTGGGGGCTCTCTAGCAATAGCTGCAGTATGGGCAGGAGGAATGCTGCTGTTTTGCCGGTGCCTGTTTGGGCGGCTGCTATGATGTCTCGGCCCTGTAGTATTGGGGGTATAACTTGCTGCTGCACTGGTGTGGCCTGCACGTAGCCCATGGCGTCTATACCATCGAGCAAATCATCGTCGAACCCAAATTCATCGAAATACAAGGTGTAAAATTTTGCACTAAGATAGCCAATTGTGGGCAGAGGAGTGGTGGTGCTTGTGTAGGGGTATTGAAAGTGTCTATTGAGGGGGGAGCGGCAAATGCGTTATTTTTGTGGTGATATGATACCTAAATGGCAAACGGGCATAGTGCGCAGTATAACACAGGTGACACCGAATACCAGACTATATAGGCTGGAGCTACCAGAGGTGGAGGTGTTTGACTACAAGCCGGGTCAGTTTGTGACGCTGGACCTACCTATACATGAGCAGCGCAATAAAAGATGGCGCAGCTATAGCATAGCCTCGGTGCCTGATGGGGGCAATATGATAGAGCTGCTGATAGTGCAGCTAGAGGGTGGTGCTGGCACTGGTTATATGTTTGAGCAGGTGGGTGTGGGCGATAGTGTGACGCTGCGTGGGCCTCAGGGTGTGTTTACCACGCCAGAGGTGCAGGATAAGGAGCTGTTTTTTATATGTACCGGCACGGGTGTGGCCCCCTTCAGAAGTATGGTGCAAGACCTGCGGCAGAAGGGTGCAAAGGGCTATAGGATACACCTGATATATGGCACCCGCACCGAGGCTGATGTGCTATATAGGGAAGAACTGGAAGCGCTGCAGGATGAGCTGGAAGGGTTTAAGTATTACATAACACTATCGCGACAGGAGTGGGATGGGCACAGGGGGTATGTGCACCCCATATATGAGGCGCTGTGTGCCGATAGGCCAGCAGCCAAGTTTATGCTGTGTGGCTGGCGGCCGATGGTGGATGAGGCCCGTGAGCGGATATTGGCTATGGGCTATGATAGCAAGGATATACAGATAGAGATATATGGCTAGGGGGTAGCTGGGCTACTGACCCGCTGGTGGCTCCCAGAGTTCTATTTTATTGCCCTCGGGGTCTATGATGTGGGCAAACTTACCATAGTCGAAGGATTGGAGCTCGCCTATGATGGTGATGCCTGCCTGCTGCAGCTGCTCTAGCAGTGCCTCTATGTGCTGCACCCTAAAGTTGACCATAAAGCCCTTGGTAGATGGGGCAAAGTAGCCAGCCTCGGCACCGATAGGGCACCAAACGGTAGTGCCTTCGTGCTCGGGATTGTTGTGTTGGCGCCACTTGAATTGTGCGCCATAGGGGTCGTTGCTGATGCCGAGGTGCTGATGATACCACTGGCGCATGGCCTGAGGGTCGGCACACTCTATGAGCACACCACCTATACCGGTTACTTTGCTATCGCTGTTCATAGTGGTGAAGATAAAAAAAGCCCCGCATGTGCAGGGCTGTGGTGGTAATAAAAATCTTGATAAGTGCTACAAGATATCGGCTGCGAAAGCTGATAGCTTTTCTACTATTTCTTTATGGTTTTGCTGTGCACCAGCTTGCTTGAGCTGCATAGCCTCGGCAAAGCGTGTGCGCTGCTTGACGGCTAGCTTTTTTAGGTTTTCGCGCTCGGCATCAGTAGGTGCGTTGCGCAGCTTGGTGCGTATCACTGCATACTCGTCGTTGGCCATCTTGTTGAGCTCCACAAATATGGCGTCTATCTCGGCAGCACTACCTGTAGTGATGGTGCGCTGCAGGGCTTCTGTCTTTTGGGTGAAGGTGGCCTTGCTAACCACAGGTGTGAGCGACTGCGCCATAGCTGGCGCAGCGGCTAGAGCTAGTGAGGTAGCAAACAATAATGGTTTGAATAAACGAAGCATGCGGATATGAATGTGCCTGAGTGAACAGGCTATTGATGGATTAATAGATGGTAGCTGCAAACTCTAACAACTTAGTGTGTATGGCAGCACGGTTGGTAGCCAAGTCGGGTTTGAGGCCCCAAACTACGTTGTAGATAGCTATCTGATTGTTGAGTATGGTGGTGAATGAAGTAGTGGCTGTAGGCGTAGTGGCGCTTTGTATGCTGCTTTTGGTGGTGCCAAGTACAGATATCATCATATTGTGTATCTCGTTCCAGGTGGCCTGAGCGCCAGTAATGTTGCCTGCGGCTATCTGTCCATCCATAGTGTTTACCTTGGCTGTGAATGCCGCAGTGGTTACTGGAGCTGGGGCAGCGTATGCCATAGCGTTGGTGAGCGGTGCTATACTAACCACAGCTGTGAGCAGAAAACAAGCAAATATTATACGTTTCATTGTTGTACTATTTAGTTATAAAGGTAAAGAAAATCTGTAAATCGATTACTATTCCTCTAATAAGACAGTAGCTCCCCCCCCATATAGTTGGGTCTTGTACTTTAAAGATGGTGAATTAATTTTTTCGCCTAAGCCTAGCGTAGCCCATTTTTCGTCTACTTTGGCTATTGTTAGGTCGTCGGCAGCTATGATATTGGGCCATGGGCGGTCGAAGTTGTCGAACTGCTTGCTTTTG
>CALRKH020000101.1:0-12293 GCA_943367855.1 Asaia bogorensis
CTTACCCGCACCAGCATTGTTTATTGATGCACTAAGGTAGAGAAAAACACATCTTCCGACTGGGCGTTCATCCATGCATCGCAGGCAGTGGCAGCTTTGGCCTCGTAATGGCTATAGTTGTTCACAAGCTGCACTATAGCATCGGCCAACTGTTGCGGCTGGCCGTCAGCTATCACTAATCCAGTATCGTATTTGCGTGCTTGCAGGCTCATCCAGGTGCCGTCGGTGGTTATGAATGGCTTGGCAGAGGCAATAGCCTCTGCCAGAATGCCAGATGTGCGAGCTCTGTAGCCCTCGCCCACCTGATACGGTATCAGTATCACATCGGCAGTAGCCAATCTATAGTTATACTCTTCGGTAGATAGATGACTAAGAAACTGATTGTTGATAGGCAGTTGCTCCAGTTTGTTTTTGAAGGGTGCTAACTGCTCATCTTTTGCCGGAAACTGGGTAACCAGTATCACACGGCTTAGTAGCTCAGGTTGGCTTTTAGCCAGTAGCTCCATAGCTTCTGTAAGCATAGCGGCACCTTTCTCCAGCCTCATGCCGCCAGGCAGGTATAGGGTTATCTTGTCGGTATAGCCCAGCCCCTCTGGCTTGCGATTGATGGTAAGATGCGGAATAGGCAGCACAGCCATTTTGTGCTTGTATTTGTTCTCCCATTCATTGGCTATCACCTCGCTATCTGTGCAGTAGTGCACATGGGCATTGGCGGTCAGTAGCTTCACCGAGTGCGCTATCAACCACTGAGTGATGCTTATTGCCGACTTGGGCAAGCCTATAGTATCGTATATGGAAGTACGATAGAGTAGGGCGGCCCTGCGCTGGGTGCTCGCCAGCACTCGGGCAATAGGCAGTATGTTGTACCAATATACATTGGGGAAGAACAATATGCCTGTTGGGTGCTGAATCTGTATTTGCTCCAGGTATTGCTGATAGGCTTTCCAGAAGCCCCAGCGGTATAAGATGGCACCCAATACGGGTATCTTTCTTATGGCGGATTGGGTATTAATATTAAAATGCGGGTGCGCCTTCAGCTCGTTAGCTATCTCTGGCAGCATACTGGCATGCCCATAAACGGGTACTGACCAATTGCGGTGCTCAAAGATCTCTTGTACGGCCTTATCGTAGGCATAGGGATGCCCCGTGAAGCGCTCCAGCACTTCGTCTATAATAACTAGCTTGTTGTTGGAGTCGGTCTTCATCGAGCCAGTAGTTGCTCTTTGTTGTCCATAAACCATTCTATAGTTTCGGCTATGCCCTTGGTGAGTGGTGTGCGCTGTGGCTCGGCACCTACTGTGGCTCTATACTTGTCTATAGATAGTATTTTAGACCTTGCGCCTACATACTGGGTCACGTCATAGCCTATATTGGCAGGGTCGTAGCCAGTGAGCTCGCAAATGATGTTGGCAAAGTCTTTTATAGAGTAGTCCTCGCCGCCGCCTATGTTATAGATGTCGTTTTGGGCTACGTTGTTCAGTGCTAGCAGATTGTGTATAAAATCGTCTATGTAAACCAATTCTCTGCGTTGCTCACCATCGCCCCACAGGGTCACAGGTTCTCCATACAGTTTGCCTCTTAGTATTTTGCGCACCAGGTCGTAGATGAAGTGCATCTGGCGATCGTCCATATGGTAGCCAGCACCATATAGTGTAGATGGTATGGCATAGAGATAGTTCATGCCAAACTGTTTGTGCAGTGAGCTCAATCCGGCCAATAACATTCTTTTGCTCATGCCATATGCATAAAACTTCTCGTAGGGTTGTCCGTCCAGATACTTGTCTTCTGTAAGGTCGTGCTCTACTGCATAAGATACGCTAGTGCCAAAGGTTACCATTTTGGCTTGAGGTGCATGCTTCATCCACCAGGCTAGTACGTTAGTGTTCAGCTGCTGATTGATGACCCACTGCTCACCGGCACGTTTGGCGCAGAAGTCGCCAGCCTGAGTCCAGGCTGCCAAATGAAAAATATGGTCGTAGCCATCGCCAGGGTAGCTATCCAGGCTATTGCAATTAGTAAGGTCAGCGTTTTTGGAGGTAAGTGCTGTTACTTCTACACCCTGCTGCTGCAATGTGTGCACCAGGTGTTTTCCTAAAAAGCCAGAAGAGCCAGTTATCAGTACTTTCTTCATCATAAAGAGGACAATAAGGGAATTATAACAATGCAGCCGAGGAATCTCTTACAGATACCATTGGGTTTCGGTTGGGCCAAAAGATATTTAGCTTAGGGTCATCCCAGCGAACGGTAAACTGATTCTCCATACCCGAATAGTATTGAGACTGTTTGTAGGAGAACAGGCAACGGTCGGACATGACCAGGTGGCCATTGGCGCAGCCTGCTGGTACTAGTATTTGTATTCTGTTCTTTTCGTTTACGGTAAATGCCTCCCAGTTGAGGTAAGTTGGCGAGTCTTTGCGCATGTCTACTACTACAAAGTAGATTTCGCCTATGAGGCACTGTATGAGCTTCCAGGTTTTTTCATCGCCATGCAGGCCTCTTAGCACCCCATGCTTAGATACGGAAGCATCGTCTTCTACAAACTCTACTGCATTGCCTGCATGGTCTGTAAAGTTGTAGTCGCGCTTATTAAAGGTCTCTACATACTCTCCACGAAAGTCGTGAAACACATAGGGAGTAATGATTTTAAGGTCTCTTATCTTAGATGATGCTGCAATTTTTGCTGTCATAACGTTTAGCGTATTGTATTGGTAGTATAGGATTATAATTGTGCCATTCTATTGAATAAGCGGTGCAATTTTGATCCTCTCCAGTTGTCATATAGTTTGGCCGATATAGGATAGTTGGGCACTTTGGGTGCTGCGCTGGGGTTTTTGGATAGGATAAGGTGAAAACTATTTTCAGACCCATATCTGTTGCCCCTTATGTACTGATGATTGAAGTAGGGCTCGAAGGCTGCCATGTGTGTGAGCCCCAGCGATGCAAACTTATCTATCCACCACTGCTTAGGCTGCACAGTTTGGTGCAGGTTTACCCCTTCGTGAAAGTCGTCTACACTGGATACGCTCATTATCCAGAGGCCATGTGGTAAAAGATGTTTCTTTACGTTTTCGGCCACTGCGGGCAGCATCTCTGTTTTTATGTGTTCCATCACTTCCCAGCAGGTCACCACATCAAACTGTAGCGGAGACACCTCTCCACCATTGTCCATGCTTATCTGAAAAGGTGCAGTGATATCGCACACAAATAGCTTATCTGGTATGGTTTTCCATTCAGCTCTTTTCAGTATGCGAGAGTAGTCGCTACCCTCTACGCCTACTGCTATGCAGCCATCGTCTATGCAGTTCTTCACAAAGCCGCCGCCAGAGCAGCCCATGTCTAGCACCTTGAAGGGGCGCTCGTGGTCTTTGTATATAGTATATATCTTCTCGTTGAAACGGGGGTTTATGCTATTGTCTCTAGACGTACCCAGCGGATGCAGGTGATCGGGGGAGTCGTAGGCTATCTCTTTTTCAGCTTTTATAGAAAAAGCTATGTACTTATTGAACTTCATAATTCTGCAATTATTTGCACTGCAACGTTATATGGAACACTACCTTGTGCGCTATAGGCAGCAGGTGTGCTTACTAAAATGGTTGTGTTAAGACATGTGTATTATTCTAGTGCCTTCTGTCTCAAAGCCAAAGGCTACCTCGTTCAGGTCGTTCAGCGCTGCTCTTACTGCATCCTGATGTTGTAGTGGCACATAAAACACAAAGAAACCACCACCACCGGCTCCCAGCAGCTTGCCACCTATGGCTCCGGCTTTTATGCCTCGGTCATATATGTCGTCCAGAAAATTGTTGGATATAGCTGTAGATAGCATTTTTTTCTTCATCCAGCCTATATGCAGTAGCTCGCCAAACTGGTTGAGGTCACGTTGGTCATCGCATATTATAGCCATGCCCTCATCCACCATAGCTCTTATGTCCTTCAGCTCGGTGTTTATCTTTTTCTCCTGTGTTTTTTTCACTTGCTCTTCCAGTATCACCGATGCGTATCTGGATAGGCCTGTGTAAAACATCATGAGGTGTTGCTCTAACAGTGCCTTTCGCTGCTTGCCTATTATCACAGGGTTCACCTGTAAGCTATCTTCTGTAAACAGCATATGATTGAGCGAGCCGTGCGCAGCAGCCAGTTGGTCTTGCACACCTACGCGCTCTTGCAGCATCTCTTGCTCTATGTGTATGGCTTCTTTGGCTAGCTGCATTTTGCTCACCATCTTGCCTTTCAGGGCATAGAGGGCGTGTAGCAGCCCCACTGTGAAAGTGGACGAAGAGCCTATACCAGTGCGGGCTGGGAGGTCCGACATGATGTTTATCTCCAGCCCATCCTCTATCTCCAGATGCCTGATGGCGGCCTTCACTACCGGATGCTCTATCTCCTCCAGTGTTTGGCATGTCTCCAGCTTGGAGTAAGATATCCTATACTTGAACTCTGAAAACGGATTAGCTTTCCTTACACTTACGTAAATGTACTTGTCTATAGAAGTAGAAAGTACACTACCGCCATATACCCTGAAGTAGTCGGGATAATCTGTACCTCCGCCAAAAAAGCTGATTCTGACCGGTGTTTTCGATATTATCATCCTGCTTGGTTGAGCCGCTATTAAACGTTTGAATATTTGTTTGGTGTCAGTATTGAGAAGCCTTTTATCAACTCTGTTATACCCATTTGTATATCATTGTCTGGACGGTAGCCCATGCCCTCTATCTTGTCATTGCTCACTATGTAGTTTCTTTGGTCGGGGTCCGAGTTGATTTCAGACTCTGTAATGAAGAAGTCAGGTATTTGTTTCTTTATTTCCAGACATAGTTCCATCTTAGATAAGTTGGCCGAGCTCAAGCCTACATTGTAGGTTTGGTTCTTCATCTTATCGAAGTTCTCTATGCCGAATATAAACGCCTTGGCTACATCTCTTACATGTATATAGTTGCGCTTGAAGTGCGACTCGAACAATACGATATACTTTTGAGAGAAGGCTCTGAAGGTGAAATCATTCACCAGCAAATCGAGCCTCATACGTGGAGAGCAGCCAAAAACTGTGGCCAACCTGAATGTGATAACATTGTCTGATGCCAGCAGGTCTGCTTCGGCCTCAGATTTGGTGACACCGTATAAAGAGATGGGTCTTAGCGGAGTCTCTTCGGTGCAATAAATACCATCCTGACCTATACCATAGCCACTGTTGGTGGTAGGGAAAAGTACTAATTGGTTTTTAGAACGCATTTTATTCATTTCCACCACAGCATCTCTGTTGATGGCTATGGTAGAAGAGGTGTCTTTGTTGGACAATGGCGCACCCACTAGCGCAGCCAGCGGTATGATGATGTCTTTATCCTTCATGGCCTCCTTCATGCGGGCAGTGTTGCGCACATCGGCATTGATGAAGTGAAAATCGGGATTGTTGCAGCAGTCTAAAAAAGACGTTTGCTGAAACATCAAATTATCAAAAACAGTAACCTCAAATCCATTTTTTAGCAATTCGGGTACCAATATAGAGCCTATGTAGCCTGCGCCTCCGGTAATTAGAACTTTTCTTTTCATTAAGAATTTTGCAAAATGTAAAGCAATAGTGCAATACTAAACAAATTCCTGCTAATATTCTGCCGAGCGCGCTCGTATTAGCTGCTTTGGGCATGGTGTGCTGCTAAATATTACAGTAAATTAAAAAATGGGCAGTTTACCTATCCTCATCCGCTCCACCTTGTGTATTGCATGTTATTTGGTATTTTTGACCTCATATGAAGCACCTGCCTAATCTGCTTACGCTTGGCAATCTTTTTTGCGGCTGCATAGCCATTGCCTATGTGCTGAGCGCACAACCCTATACCAGCATGAGTATAGAATCGGGTATGCCTACCTGGAGCTGGGTATATGGTATAGAGCAGATATACTACGCTAGTATATTTATAGGTATAGCCGGTATATTCGATTTGCTGGATGGTTTTGTGGCTCGTGCGCTCAATATATTATCGCCTATAGGCAAAGACCTGGACTCACTGGCCGATGTGGTATCTTTTGGGGTGGCGCCATCTGCTATATTATACAAGTTTCTTTGGGATGCACTGATGAGCGAAAAAAATGCCATGGATGTATCTATGCTGGCTATGTCGCCTGCATTTCTGATAGCCTGTTTTGCGGCATTGCGTTTGGCGCGGTTCAACATTACAACAGATGTACCTAAAGGTTACTTTAGGGGTATGCCAACGCCAGCCGTTGGTATTTTTGTGGCTTCGCTGCCGCTCATTGCCTGGTTCAACCCCTGGGGCTTAGGCGCCATATTGCACAATAAATGGACGCTATACGGAATCATAGCATTGTTTAGCTGGCTCATGGTGTCCAATGTCAGCTTTTTCAAGCTCATGCCGTCCAAGTGGTCTTTTGCTGCTGCCTGGCCACAACTGATTTTGGTACTTGGCTCGTTGGCAGCTATACCGTTTCTGCATGTAGCAGCAGTGCCGTTTGCCTTTGCGCTATATATTATATTGTCTTTGGTCAAAAAAGCACCGGCCACAATAGAGGCATAGCCTTTCCATTATAGTTTTGACTTTAGTCTAAATACTTCTACTTTTGCCCTAACGGTACAAGCCAGAATAAAACATACAGAATTTATGAAATACACTGCACATATCAATGTAATGCCACTGAAAGAATTGTTGGACCCTCAAGGCAAGGCCGTGAGCAGCAGCCTACACAATCTGGGCCTTACAGGCGTGCAAGATGCCCGTGTAGGTAAGCACATTACCTTACAAATAGAAGCAGCAACCAAAGAAGCTGCCGAAAACATAACGCGTGAGGCTTGCAAAAAGCTACTGGCCAACCCAGTAATGGAGGCTTTCGATTTCATCATCACAGAAGAATAATCCGGGTAGGATTATTCCTCCATCCAATATTAATACAGATTACATGCGGCTTTATTTAGTACCATCGCCCATAGGCAACCTTGGGGATATGACCTACAGGGCTATAGAGGTGCTGAAGAAAGCCGATGTTATATTGTGCGAGGACACCCGCACCAGCGGTGTGCTGCTGAAGCACTATGGCATACAAAAGCCACTCACAGCCTATCACGCCCACAATGAGCACAAGGTGCTGGAGCACTTGGTAGACCAGCTAAAGGCGGGTAAGATATTTGCCTTGATTACAGATGCCGGTACTCCCGGCATATCCGACCCTGGTTTTCTGCTGGCGCGTGCCTGCCAGCAGCACGATATACCTGTGGAGTGCCTGCCCGGGGCTACGGCCTTTGTGCCTGCGCTGGTGCAGTCGGGCCTGCCAGCCACCCGTTTTGTTTTCGAGGGCTTCTTACCCCTCAAGAAGGGTAGGCAAACTATGCTGAAAACACTAGCCGCCGAAACCAGAACCATCATACTATATGAGTCGCCACATAGACTGGTGAAAACACTAAAGGAACTGGCACAATACCTGGGCGAAACCAGGCAGGCAGCAGTATGCAGAGAGCTTACCAAGATGTTTGAAGAAACAAACAGAAACACACTGGCTGCACTAGCTGCGCACTACGAGCAAAAGCCACCCAAGGGTGAAATAGTGTTGGTAATAGATGGGGCTAGCAATAAAAAATCTAAAAACACTCCCAATACAGAAGAGGAGGAGGAAGATGATGAAGAATAAGCAGGTGCTTATTTAGTGCTGGCTGCTAGCGATGCCGCTAATGCCTTTTCCCATTTCCAGGCGGTCTCCATCATGGCATCCAAATTATAATTCAGTTCCCAGCCTAGTGTAGTTTTGGCGCTTGTATTATCTGCAAATACCTCGGCTATGTCGCCAGATCTTCTTGTGCCTATTTTATAATTCAATTTTTCGCCTGTCACACGTTCAAAGGCATTGATGAGTTCTAAAACGGTGACCCCATCGCCAGTGCCTAAATTGAAAATCTCGCAGTTGGCCTTATTGCGGTCGTCTATTATATATTGTAGTGCCTTGGTGTGTGCATTGGCTATATCCATTACATGTATATAGTCGCGCACGCAAGATCCGTCTCTGGTAGGGTAGTCGTTGCCAAATACGGTAAACTCAGCACGTTTGCCAATAGCAGTTTTGGTAATAACGGGCACCAGATTCTCCGATAGGTCTTGAAACTCGCCAATGTGGCCCGATGGGTGTGCGCCCACAGGGTTGAAGTAGCGTAGAAGAATAGTATTAAAGTCGGTATGTGATTTGGTAAAATCACGGCATATAGCCTCGCCCATTACCTTGGTGCGTGCATAGGGCGACTCTGGCTCGGCCAGTGGCTCGTTTTCTAAAACGGGCAGTTTGCTGGCATTGCCATATACCGAGCACGAGGAGGAAAACACAAAGTTATCTACATCAAACTCCTGCGCACACTCTAGTATGTTGAGCAGAGAGTTGATGTTGTTTCTGAAGTACATAAGCGGTTCTGACACCGACTCCGAAACAGACTTGAATGCAGCGAAGTGGATGATACCTTCCAAGTCGGGATGCTCCAGAAAAATAGCCTCTGTATCGTCCAGATTGCACAGATCCACTTTGTAATTTTTTACACGTTTTCCGGTAATCTTCTCTATTCCATCCAGCATTTTTAGCGAGCCTCTTGATAGGTCGTCTACAGAAATGACCTCAAATCCGTTTTCTATCAAATCGACAATAGTATGCCCACCAATGTATCCACAGCCGCCAGTTACCAGAATTTTTTTCATGTGTTTAGTTTTACAGGTTCCTATCAGATACCCTGCTTATTGCAAATATAAGCTGCTGCTCAGTAACATTTATTATTGCACCAATTCCATTCACAATTTGACAACGCTAAAGCACCTTATAACCACAATTAATGATAGGTTGTTGTAGATTCTTGTTCATTATTTATACTTTTACTCTATCTGCAACTATGATACTCAGAAGTCTTTTTTACATAATGGCAGTGGTGCTCTTTTTTGGTTGGGCACTCAGTTATCTGCTATGGCGCCCTGGGCCGCTCATTCATATAGTGTTGGCTATGGCGGCATGCTCTTTACTAATTGGTATAGTGCAAAAAAATGGCATAAGATAGTTTCTTATCATCATTCTTCTATTTTTTCCACATAGTGTGTGGTAGTTATCTTTTTGGAGCTATTAAATAATATCTTTGTTCCAAACACCTAAATTTCGACATGCGCTTCATAGTAACTTCTACATCACTGCTCAAAAATCTACAGCAGATAGGCGGCATCATTAGCGCCAACAATATGCTTTCGGTACTAGAAGATTTCCTTTTCGACCTGAATGGCAATACGCTGACACTAACGGCTACCGATTTGGAAACAATGATGCGTGTGCAGCTAGATGTAAATGATGCCGAAGGCAACGGTAGAATCTGCGTGCCATCAAAAATCATACTGGAATACCTGAAAAACCTACCTGAGCAACCAGTTACTTTCAATATTAACGAGGCCGACCTCTCTATAGACATTGCCAGCAACTCGGGCAAGTATAGAATAGTAGGTGAGCGTGCCGACGATTTTCCGAAAGAGCCAGCACCTACAGATACTTCATCGCTCACTATACCTTCTATAGTGCTTATAGAGTGCATCAACAATACGCTTTTTGCTGTTAGCTCCGACACGCTACGCCCAGCTATGACGGGTGTGTACTTCGAGCTTTCTAGCAATGGTGTCAACTTTGTGTCTACGGATGCGCACAGACTGGTGCAGCTACATAGAGACGATGTTGTTTCCTCGTCAAACGGTGGTTTTGTGGTGCCACGCAAGCCGCTGCAACAGCTCAAAAGCACTTTGCCTACAGACGAATCTACACTTACACTTTCTTACAACAATAGTCACCTGTTTGTTACCAGCGATCGCATTAGCCTGAGCTGTAGACTGATAGATGCTCGTTTCCCCGACTATCGTGCGGTAATACCTACAGACAATCCGTATAGACTTATCGTGAATCGTGCAGATTTTGCTAGTGCACTGCGTCGCATCAACATCTTTGCCAACAAGGCTACAAATCAGGTGCAATTGGACATCAACGGCAATAGCCTGGCTATAAGCGCACAAGATGTAGACTTTTCTTACGAGGGCAAGGAAACACTCTCTTGCCAGTATAGCGGCGAGGATATGAAGATAGCCTTCAACGCAAAGCTGATGGTGGAAATAGTGAACAACCTGGATGGTGAAGAAGTGGTGCTGGAGTTGAGCACTCCATCTCGCGCTGGCATCTTCCGCTCTATAGACAAACAAGAAAACGAAGACCTGCTCATGCTATTAATGCCGCTAATGGTAGGCATCTAAGATGTGCATGGGTCACTCTATATTATTTTTGCACAACGATCAGCAGTACTACACAGGTGCTGCTGGTCGTTTTTAACTTACATAGTTTATGTACGCATACCGAAAGTTGATTTTTGTGCTAATGGCCACCTGGCTGTTAGGCGCTTGTATGCCGTCACCTTTCTATCAAGCCAACGAGCCTATACCCCACAATGCCTGGGAGTATAACTATAAGCCCACTTTTACATTCGACATCACAGATACCACAGCCGTTTACAGAACAAGTTTTATCATTCGCCACACACAAGCATATCCCTACAACAATATATGGATGTGGATGCGCGTGAAAACACCAGGCGATAGTGTGGCTAAAAAATTCAGAGTGAATGTGGTATTGTCTGAGCCATCGGGCAAGTGGTTGGGACGTGGTATGGGCGAGATCTATGAGCAACATATGACTGTAGCCATGCCCGACTCTGTAAACTATAACAAGCCAGGCACATACTCCATTCAGCTAGAGCAGAATATGCGCATCAACCCACTGCCAGATGTGCTGCATGTAGGTGTGCGGGTAGAAAAAGTAACTGTAAAAAGCTAATAAGCATCTTGCTTCTGAAATTGAAAGTACATGGAACTAGCCGCTGGTAAGAAGATATATTTTGCCTCAGACTTTCACCTTGGCATACCAGACACTGCTAGCAGCCAGGAGCGCGAAAAGCGAATATGCAAGTGGATAGACGAGGTGATGCCCAGCATGGAGCGGCTGTTTCTGGTGGGCGACCTGTTCGATACCTGGTTTGAGTATAAGCATGTGGTGCCAAGAGGTTATACCCGATTTTTGGGCAAGGTGGCACAACTGTGCGATGCGGGCATACCTGTAGAGGTGTTTACTGGCAATCACGACCTGTGGATGATGGACTATTTTCATGCAGAGTTTGGCATACCTGTACACCACGGCCCCATTAGCCGAACCTATAATGGAAAGAAATTCTTCATAGCCCATGGCGATGGACTGGGTCCCGGAGACACAGGCTACAAGGTGCTGAAAACGGTGTTGAGAAGTCCGGTTTCGCAATGGTTGTATCGCAGGTTGCACCCCGATACTGGTGTGGGCATGGCATCATGGTTCAGCAAGCTGGGCCCCAAACATGCCGATATGCCTGTAAAAGGATTTTTAGGCCCCGATAAGGAAATGTTAGTGCAGTTTTGCCTGCATACATTGCAGCAGCAGCACTACGACTATTTTATTTTTGGTCATCGCCATCTGGCACTAGAGTATCCTTTGCCACAAGATAGTTTATACATCAACCTCGGCGACTGGATAAAGTATGATAGCTATGGCGAGTTTGATGGCACAACAATGCAACTGAAATACTACGGCAAATAAAACAGGGCAGGCGCTACTACTAGCCCTGCCCTGTTTACTGCTTATTTATTCTATATTAATGCTTGAAGTGGCGCAACTGTGTCATTACCATAGCCATGTTGTGCTCCTTGCAGTAAGCTATGCTATCGGCATCTCTCACCGAGCCTCCGGGCTGTATAACCGCCTTTATGCCAGCTTCGTCAGCCATACGCACACAATCGTCAAACGGGAAGAACGCATCTGAAGCCATAACCGCACCGCTTAGCTCAAAGCCTGATTGGCGGGCCTTATCTACCGCATGGCGCAGTGCATCTATGCGGCTGGTTTGTCCGCAACCTTTGCCTAGTAGTTGTCTGTCTCTCACTATAGCTATAGCATTAGATTTCAGGTGCTTGCACACTATGTTGGCAAATAGCAAGTCTGCCTGTTCTTTGTCGGTGCAGGGGCGTGCACCAGCTTCTGTCCACTCGGTATAGTTGGTAGTGTCGGCAGCCTGCACCAGTATGCCGTTGAATATACGTTTGTATTCGCGGGTTGGGTAAAAGGCCTGTTGCTGCTGCAATAGAATACGGTTTTTCTTCGTCTTTAGTATAGCTAGTGCATCGGCCGTAAAAGAAGGTGCTATTAGTATTTCAAAGAACAACTCATTGATTTTGTTAGCAGTTTCGGCATCTACCTCGCCATTGGTAGCCAGCACG
>CALRKH020000102.1:0-12185 GCA_943367855.1 Asaia bogorensis
AAAGCAGAACAACACAAGCAGACATCACAAAAAAGCCCCATAACGAACCTCTAGCCAAATGACCTAACAACGACTTTATTTGCCGTAGATGCCAGAACCTAAAGCCTAAAAAGCAACCAGAACCATACCCTAGCAAAAATCCCAAAGAACCAACCACCATAGGCAAATAAGAAAAGTTGCCCAATCCCTTTCCCCCACAAAACAGCGCCTAGCTAACCATTATTGCCGCGGAGCGATCGCAATAATGGGATCCTTTTCTTTGTTACTTTCTTTTGGACAAGCAAAAGAAAGTAAGAGCAGCTGGGCAGAATAACACAATCAGAACAACACAAACAAAACAGCACAAACACACAACACAAGCAAAACAACATAAGCACACAACACAAAAAAGCCCCATAGCGAACCGAACCCCGACCAACGACTTTATTTGCCGTACAACCCAGAACCAAAAGCCAAAAAAAAATTGTGGATATCTTCCTCCCACCACCTGCACTATCTATCCACCCCATACCCTAAATTTGCAATACCCCTAAACCCTACAAAACCACCCCCTTACCAATGAAAGCAAAAAAACACCCCTGGGAAAAACACTGCGCAAAAAGTGCGCAAAAACACACCCCCATCACCCCACAAACCATTGATTATCAACCACTTAGCCCAAAAACCACAAAAAACAAAAGTGCGCAATTTCTACACCCACACCACCACACCATGAGGATAAAATTTTACCATTTCACTAACTACCCCCTACATTTTTACCAATTTGGCACTATTATTGCACACATTACATCACATACGCACCATCATGCTGAAAACACTAAAAATCGCCCCCTGGGTCATCGGCCTCCTTTATATCCTCGCCAACGCACTTATAGGTTAAGCCACACCCCAGCGCACCACACATCAGGCACCATTATTACCACTCGCAGCCCCCTGTTTCACAAGCACCATTCGCAGCACACTAGGGCAGCCGCAGCATAATAATGGCACGGTAGCAAATGCCAGATATATTTCCTATTTTGCAGTCAGTATACACTAACTACCAAAATACTCGATATGTATTTGAACGTTACCAGATGCGCTGCCCTGGCTCTTGGGTGCTTTATGTCTGTAGCTGCCTTGGCCAAAAACGAAAAGCCCGCAGTAGGACGCACCTTCCATAAACCCCTGCTATTTGTAGAAAACAACGGACAGGTTACCGACAACAACAATACCGTCAGGTCCGATATCCAATACCAATTGGTATCCTCAGGCCTCACCGTCTACATTGGCAACGGTCAGTTGCACTATCAGTTTCGCAAGCTCACGGGCGCAGCCACACCCACCCTGTCCACCTACCGCATGGATGTAGAGCTAGTCGGTGCCAACCCCTCAGCCATAGCTATCCCCACCGGCCAAAACCCATATTACGAAGTCTACTATACAGGCCAGCAAGATGGTATCACAGCACAGTCATTCAATAAAATTACCTACAAAGACGTTTACCCTGGCATAGACTGGGTACTCTATATCAAAGACAACAACGTCGAGTACGACTTCGTACTAGCACCCGGTGCCGACCCTAGCCTAATAAAAATTCGCTACAACGGTGCCACCAAGCTAAAAGTCACTAAAGCTGGCGAGCTACAAGCCACTACACCCTTTGGCACCATCCGCGAGCGCAAACTCTACGCCTTCGAAACCGCTACTGGCAAGCACATACCCGCACAGTTCCAGCTACAAGGCAATCTGCTCTCCTTCAGCACAGCAGCATACACAGGTAGCCTCACTATTGATCCCTCTATCAACTGGAGCACCTACCTCGGCAGCACCGCCGAAGATGTAGTTACCGGTGTCGCTACCAATGCCGCTCAAGATGTTTATGCCGTAGGCTACACCGCCAGCAATGCCGGTTTTGCCACAGCAGGCTCTTTCGATAACACCTTCAATGGTGGCGCATACGATGCCTTCATTGCACGCTACTCCTCAGCAGGCGCCCTCACTTGGTGCACCTACTTTGGCGGTGCCGGCACAGACCGTGCCACTTCTATTGCTATGGAGTCTACTGGCAACAACTTTTATGTTGCAGGCACCACTACATCGGCGGGCACAGGGCTCACCACAGCAGGCGCCTTCCACACCACCAACAATGGTGGCACAGAGGGCTTCCTCCTTCGCTTCACCATAGCAGGCGCACGTTCATGGTGCACCTTCTACGGCGGCACTGGCACCGATGTTATCAATGATGTTGCCGTTGATGGCTCAAACAATGCTATCATCACCGGCTCCACCACTAGTGGCACACTCATCTCCACAGCCGGCGCATTCAAGACCACCATTAGCGGCTCGCAAGATGCTTTTGTGGCTAAGTTTGCCCCAGCAGCAGCAGGTGCGGTTACATTCTCTTCCTACTTCGGTGGCACTGGCACCGACGAGGGTCAGGGCATCGCCGCCGATAACCTAGGCAATATAGCCTTCACTGGCCAAACTACCAGTATCACAGGCATCGCCACAGCAGGTGCGCACAGTAGCACCCTTTCTGGCACCAACGATGCTTTTGTAGCTCAAATGAACAGTGCAGGCAATGCCATCAACTGGGGCACTTACCTTGGCGGCACAGGTATAGAAACTGGAAATGATATAGTTTGTACACCTACCACACGCACCATTGCAGTCATCGGCAATACTACCAGCACATCTGGCATAGCTACTGCCAATGCACACCAATCTACATACGGCGGTGGCACACAAGATGCCTTTGTTACATACATGACCAACGGCGGCACAGTACTATGGAGCAGCTACTACGGCGGCAGCGATATCGACTTTGGCGAAGCTATCAGCCTTGACCCTGCCCCTACTTACAACTTAGTTATTGGTGGTGGCACATTTAGCACCAATGGCATTGCTACTGCTGGCAACTATCAACCAACATTAGCTGGCAACTACGATGCATTTGTAGGCAAGCTAAATGTACTTGGTCAGCGTATGTGGGGCACCTACTTCGGCGGCTCACTTTACGACTACGCTTTCAGCACAACATGCGATGCCGTTGGTCAAATCACAATTGGTGGTCACACCACCAGCACAACTGGCATAGCAGGTGCCGTAGCTGCCGACAATACATTCAATGGCGGCACATACGATGGTTTTGTCACTCGCTTCAACCGCGATGTTTTTGCATATTTCCCTCAGCCTTACAATGACACCTTACTTTGTGTTGGCGGCACTGCCAATATTTTGGTCGGCGTAGGCGCTAGTGCACCATTCACAGCTGGCAATACATTTACCATTCAGCTATCAGATGCTTCAGGTAGTTTTGCCACTCCTGTCAGCATTGGCACCATTGCTGGTACTACTACTAGCTTAGTCAGCTGCACCATTCCTGCTGGCACCACTCCAGGCACTGGCTACCGCATTCGTATAGTTGCTTCAAACCCTTCATATACCTCCCCCGATTGTTTCCGTAATATCACAATTGTCAATACTTTACCATCAGTCACTATCACTGCTAACACCCCAGTATGTGTGGGTCGCACATTGAACTTCTCAGCTACTGCCCCATATTCAATATCAGGCTATAGCTGGGCTGGCCCCGGAGGTTTTACTTCTTTCTTGTCGGCTCCTTCTATTGCTAGTGCCACTTTGGCCAATGAAGGCACCTATTCATTAACAACTACTCACAATGGTTGTCCAGCTACCACAACCACTATAGATGTTGATGTAAATGATATAATCCCTGTAGCTCCAGTTGCAAATACAAGTGCCCTCAACTGTGTTGGTGGTAGTATATTCTTATATGCAGATACTGCAACTGGCGCTATTACTGGCACATACGCTTGGTCTGGTCCTGCCTCTTATTCTTCTACTAGTCAAAATCCTGTTATCAATCCAATAAGTACTGCAAATGCAGGCGTGTATACCGTCACAAACACAGTTGATGGTTGCACATCCCCAGCCTCTACAATTAGTGTTGCCGTTACACCCAATACTGCTACATCTGTATCTATTACAGCCAGCCCTAACGATACAGTCTGTGGTGGCACACTGGTAACATTCTCAGCTATGGCAATCAATGGAGGCGTATCTCCTACTTATCAATGGATGATAGGTAGCAGCCCAATTGTAGGTGCTATAGCATCTACTTGGTCATCAAGCACACTTACAGACGGCAATCAAGTATCATGCCTTATGAACAGCAATGCAGCTTGCCCACTACCTGCAACAGCTACTAGTAATACTATAAGGATGAATGTAATTACTAATGAACCTACTGCTCACATATTTGCGTTGCCAGGCACATCTGTAGCACTGCACGATAGTGTTCAGCTATTCTCTGTCGTATACAATCTAGGTACAGGTGGCACCTATCAATGGCAGAAAAACGGTGTAGATATAATAGGTGCTACAAATAGCAGCTATACAGTTCATAATGTTACGGTATTTGATACATTCACACTTGTCATCACCTCAACAATGGATTGTGCATCTACTAACATTGCAGTAAGCAATCCACTTATTATCCATCCAAACACGGCAGTATCAGATATTGCAGCGAAGCTAGCAAACGTCAGCATATTCCCTAACCCAAACAATGGTACTTTTTCCCTAAAAGGCAACCTTTCAGGCATATCCACATCTGTAGATATTGCAGTGCTCAATCCTATTGGACAGGTAATTTCTAATTTCTCTACAAAAGCACTTAATGATAAGTTAGATACCATAGTTACTACAGAACATTTATCATCAGGCGTTTATCTCCTTCAATTAAATGCTGAGGGAGTACAGCATACTATTCGTTTTGTAGTTCAAAAATAAAGAGTAGACAAAGATTGATTATATCAAAAAGCCACCAGTCAACAAACTAGTGGCTTTTTGATTGTAGAATACATCTAGCACATCTCTCTAATAATCTACCTTTTTAGTTACTATAATCCATAAATAAAAACCGGCCATACATTTAGTACGACCGGTTTAATGTGATTAGTATTAATCAGCTATTATGGGAAGATACCTAGCTCTTCGTAAGAAACACCTACTTTATTGATAGCTACAGTAAATGCTGCTGTACGCATATCCACTTTATGATCGAGGCTCAATAAAGCTTCACGTATCTCGTGATAAGAACCAATCATTGTGTCTTCCAAACCAGAATAAACCAGATCTACTTCGTCAGGACCATGCAATAACTGACGACGTTCAATATCAGATACACGCTTACCTGTCAAAGATTCAACAGTTGACAAAACTGCTGTATTCTGATTTTCAGAGAAACGCTTATCCATACGTCCAAAGCGAACGTGGCTTAGATTTTTCAACCATTCAAAATAAGAAACAGTTACACCACCAGCATTAAGATACATATCAGGCACTACTATTGCACCTTTCTGATTCAATATTTCGTCAGCTTCTGGTGTCAACGGACCATTTGCACCTTCACCTATTATTTTAGCTTGAATCTTAGCAGCATTACTGCCGTTGATAACATTTTCCAATGCAGCAGGAATCAATATATCGCATGGTTGCTCTAATGTTTCCAAGCTGTTAGCAATGTTAGTAGCTCCTGGATAATTCAATATGGAGCCAGTAGACTTACGGTGCTCTACTACGTCATAAAGATTTAAACCTTTTTCATTGTATATACCACCTTCATATTCTGCAAGCCCTACTATTATCGCACCATTATCATAGAAGAATTTAGCAGCATGATAACCCACATTACCCAAACCTTGAACAATAACTTTTTTACCTTCTATACCTACAGGCAAGCCTAGCTTTTTCATGTCATCTGCTGTATTACATACTTCGCGAACTCCATAATATACACCTAAACCTGTAGCCTCCGTACGACCACGAACACCACCTTGAGTTACTGGTTTACCTGTGATACAAGCAAGAGCATCTACTTCACCTGGTTTCAATGATGCATAAGTATCTACTATCCAGCTCATTTCACGACCACCTGTTCCATAATCTGGTGCTGGCACATCTATGCCAGGGCCAATAAAGTTCTTTTTCACTAGCTCACTTGCATAACGACGAGTGATCTTTTCAAGTTCGAAAACTGAATAGTTTTTAGGGTTAATCTTAATTCCACCCTTTGCGCCACCAAATGGTACATTTACTATCGCACATTTGTAAGTCATAAGTGCAGCTAGTGCCATCACTTCATCCTGATTTACATCCATGCTGTAGCGGATACCACCTTTACATGGTAGTTTATGATGCGAGTGCTGAACACGATATGCTTCTATTACTTCTATAGTATCTCCGATACGTACCGGAAACTTCATACTGTAAACTGAGTTACAAACTTTGATTTGCTGAAGTATACCAGATTCGAAACGGGTATATTTTGCGGCCTTATCAAAATTGCGCTCAACCCCCTGGAAAAAGCTGTAGTGATTTGTGTTTCCCACTCTTAAAGTTGTTTATGTGTGATCAATTTTAGTTTCTGTCTTTTTCTATCCTGGCTATTTTTCTATCCATATAAACCAGGTACGCAAAAATTCCCGCAAATATAGTGGCTAATACAACAATAACAACGTATATTTTGCCGTCAGACCTCATTTGACTAGCCATCTCTGCCTGTGCCATCAGTTGGCTACTTGCCAAGAAAAAAGATAAGCATGTCATTAAAATAGTTTTCAGCATTTTCCTACTAATATTTCTTAAAAATTTTCTGTTTCTGTCTTCAATTGAATTAACCCCATCCGCACTTTCAGTGATGCTATCCACAGACCTAAGGTTATCCATCCTGCATTAGCTGGCCAAAACACCATTCTCATATTACTATCTAGATCATACTTAGCAAATGCTGGATTCCCACCATTGCCTGGGTGAAGAGAATCTACCATTCTAGGCAATACAAATATTAGCGGTATCATCATTGTAAAGGCAAACACATTGTATACAGCTGCAAGCTTAGCTCGCTTTTCCTCATCCCTAATACCACTGCGCAGTATGCTATAAGCAAAATAGATTAGCATACATATTGCAGTACAGAGTTGTTTGGGGTCATTGCTCCATGCAGCGCCCCATGTGTATTGCGCCCACTCCATACCCGTAACCATGCCCAAAATGCTAAAAAGGATACCTATGTTTGTTAGTTCCACAGCATACACATCGTGCTCTCTTTTGCCCGATGAAAGGTACTTAATAGAGTATACACACGCCCCAGCAAACAATACTATCATTGTAAACCACATAGGAACATGAAAGTACAAGTTGCGTATTGTTTCGTTGAGTATATTAAGTTCGGGCACTGGCATCAGCATACCAGCAATGATGGTATAAAACACCAAAACCCCACTCAATATTTTCCACCACCATCTACGCATTTGGGAATAATTTTTGCAAAAGTAGTGATTTTAAACAGACAGAAATTTCTAAAGAGCCGAATTACAAAACCGAATTACAACTACAACCTTTCGAAAATATTGAATATTTAACCATGAGTTTTCAGTCAATCAAATACTTTCTTGTTAAAAAAAGTACTCCTTACTTCTGTTAAGTCTATTATTGGTAATTTAGACCAATAATGAAAACAAGTTACCTCAAAGCACAGTTAGGTTTTATATGCACTTTAATTATAGTGCTTCTAACACACACACCTTCACAAGCATCCAAAATATTAATACCTATGGACGCTGAGGGGCAAGCTGCTCACCTAAAAGCATATGGTATAGCATATGCAACATTAAAAAATGGCGTTCCTATCGATTGGCTACTTAATTATAGAGGCGGCAGCTTTGCTATGGAACATCTAGATGGCATAGAGCGTATGTGCAAACTAAAGGGTGTATCCTTCGAAGTCATTAGTGATGGAGAATATGCAGGTATTATCAACTCTATTCTTGATCCAGACTTTAATGGAGATGTTATAAAATTAGACAAACCACCTAAAGTAGCTGTATACACCCCCCCTAATAAATTACCTTGGGATGATGCAGTAACCCTAGTACTCACTTATGCCGAAATTCCTTTTGATAAAGTTTATGACGACGAAGTACTAAAAGGCGATCTTTCAAAGTACGATTGGCTGCACCTTCACCACGAAGACTTCACTGGTCAGTATGGTAAATTCTGGGCAAGCTTCCGTCATGAGGCATGGTATCAAAACGATCAGAAAACTGCCGAAGCTACCGCAGCCAGAAATGGCTTCAAGAAGGTTTCGCAACTCAAACTCGCTATAGCTCAAAAGATTCGTGACTTTACAGCAGGAGGAGGATATTTGTTTGCCATGTGTTCGGCAACAGACAGTTATGATATAGCGCTTGCTTCTGAAGGTGTTGATATTTGTGAAACTATGTTTGACGGAGACCCTATGGACCCAACCGCACAACAAAAGCTCGACTTTTCCAAGTGCTTTGCGTTTAAGGATTTCACCCTTATCAACAGCCCCATGCACTACGAATATTCAACCATAGACAATACTGAATACCGCTCTGCCATACCAATGAATATCGACTATTTTTCACTATTTACCTTTTCAGCAAAATTCGATCCTGTGCCCGCTATGCTTTGCCAAAACCACACCACTACCATAAAAGGATTTATGGGGCAAACAACTGCTTTTCGCAAAGAAGTATTAAAATCAAACGTGCTAGTATTGGGAGAATTTAAACCATCTAATGAAGCAAGATATATACATGGTGAATATGGCAAAGGTACCTGGACCTTTTATGGTGGTCACGACCCTGAAGACTACCAACACATGATACACGACCCAGTAACCGACCTTGACTTACACCCATCATCGCCAGGTTATAGATTAATACTCAATAACGTTCTGTTCCCTGCAGCAAAAAAGAAACCAAGAAAAACATAAATCGCTTCGACGCTCAGCAGTTTAATAAACCTTACAGATTAAACTGAGGAAAGTACTGTTTTGCTATAGCCTCATACCTTTTAGCTTCCTGCATGTTGCCCATTGCTTTGTATGAAAGTGCGACGTATGGAATATCCTTCACGTTGTTAGGGTCTACTTGTAGCGACTTTAGTATTATATCTATAGCTGCTGGAAATTGTTTTAGCTCAAAGTAACATCTACCTAAATTGCTGTAAGCATTTACATATCCAGGATTAGCAGCCACCACTTGCTTAAATATATTTGCGGCATCCTGATACCTACCCATATTAAGGTATGCAGCACCTAAGTTATTCGCCGCATTGGCATCGCCAGGATTTAGTTCTAGTGCTTTCTTAAAGTAAGGTTCCGATTCTGCATATCTAGCCGCAAAATAATAAGCTAGCCCAATCTGCATAAAAGCATCAGGATAATTGGGTTCATAAGCTAATGCTTGATTAAGGTATAAAATAGCTGAATCAAACTGCTTCATCTTTGCATAACATGTACCCAAGTTGCTTAGTGCTTGTACAAAATCTGCTTTTATTTTTATGGCTAGTTTATATGCTTCTACAGCCTCAGGTATACGTTCTTGACGCAAATAAGCTGTACCTAAATTATTAGCTGCTATAGATTGATATGGGCTTTGATTGATTGCAATTTTAAAATGAGCTATTGCAGAGTCATAATTAAGCTTGTTGAGGTAAGCTGTACCTAATTCGGTATGAGCATCAGTATATTTATAGTATATCTGAATAGTCTTATTTAGGTATCCGATGCTTTCATTTATCAAAGCATTACGCTTAGCTGTGTCTTGCGGCGGTACGGTTGGCAACACATTTTCCACCAACTCATTACCTAAATAATAATTGAGTCGACAGTTTTCTGGCGATTTTGCCAAATCAGATTTGAACAAAGTAAAATTATCCTTCCATTCTGTATTCCTGGCAAAAGTTTGATAAGAGAATAGCAAAGTGACTATTCCCAACACTCCAACTGCCACCTTATTACTTATCAGTTTATCTATACCCTCTTGTTCTTTTAGCAACCACTTATCTACTGCCAATGCCGCTAATAAGCAGAACCCTGCCGATGCAAAAAATAAGAAACGTTCGCCCATGGCTGAGCCCATTAAAAATGCAATATTGGAAAACAAGGAGATGGTAGCCAAATAAAACAGCACCCCAAAAGCCCAATAATCTTTTTTCACCTTAACCAATCTATATGTCGCCCAAAGACCTGCGCCTACATACAGTACCAATGTAAGCAATACCCATACATTACCGAAGCCAACGTATGGCACACTATTGTACCCATAATCATTGATAAGAGGAGCCGGTATAAAAAGCAACTTTACATATACACCAAGAGTATCTAGCGCAGTAGCTATGCGCATTGCTATATTAGGGGCACCTACTAGCGCATTGTCTATAAACTCTACTGCCGATGTGCTAGCTCCATAATCTGTAAGTATTACATGCCTTATTGCCAAATAAATACCAGTCATTAATGCTGTTGCTGCAGTCATAACAATAGCTCGTTGCCTGCTATCGTTGAGATACAAGAAAAAAACCAAAGGCACTATTGCCAAGAAAGTAACCACAGTCTCTTTTGATAAATAAGAAAGAAAAATAGACAGGGCTCCGCCCAACAGAAACCCAAGTTTGCCATTTTTCATATAATCAGCATAAAGGTTGAGTCCGATGAAAGCAAATAAAAAACAGAAAATCTCATCGAGGCTTTTAATGTTGGCCACCACCTCTGTGTGTATAGGGTGAACTGCAAATAGCAATGTAGCTATAAATGCCAATGTGGTACGCCTGCGCTCAAAAAGCTTATCGAGAAAGAAAAACATAGCTACTACACAGGCCGCAAAGAACAAAATATTAAAAAAATGACCTACCCTAGGATTGAGACCAAATGCACCTACCTCTACTGCAAACATCACTAACGAAAGCGGTCTGTAGTTCTCATTTTTCAAATAGCCGAAACCCTTCAGCCTTGGAGATGTAAATAACTCTGGTATGCCCGCAAAGCCTTCGTTTACAATTCTGTTTTTGGCATAGACCATATTATCATCTAGTACAAAGCCATTCTGCAACGTATTGGCATACAACAAAAATGCTATTGCTGCCAGTATCATTGCCAACTTCCACTTTAACGATAAAGTTTTCTTTACTGGTACTGTAATAGAGGGTGCACTTTTATCGGCTACGGGTAGTTCCGTTGGCAACTTTTGTTTAGGAGCTGATTGTTTCTTAGCCATAGCTGTAACAAATTCTTGGGTGAAAAATAGTATAATTTTCAATCACTTTTTCATTGCCAAATCGCTCATTGTCATCATTTGGCATAATAGAAATATTTTTGCTGACAAGATGCTCCAAGAAGATAACTACTGGCACAATACACAGATAGCTCAAGAACTAATTACTGAAAGAATAAGCCTAATAGAAGTAGATGGCAAAAAAGTAAACCTCACTAAAAAAGACAGTAACATATATGCATTTGCTGAAAAATGCCCACATGCTGGTGCTCCATTGTGCGATGGCTGGCAAGACGCTATGGGACGTATAGTTTGCCCGCTGCATAAATATAGATTCGACCCTGCAAATGGTCGAAACACTTCTGGAGAAGGATATAAACTATTCACATACCCAGTGCAGATAAGGGATGGGATTATTTGGATTGGTTTTCTAAACTAAACAACTAACATGCGTCAAAACTCTACTTTTGCATCATGACACTACCCCCACCTTTAGTTCAAGGATCTACTATAGGCATAACCTGCCCTGCTGGTTTTGTGGCACCTGATAGGGTGAAACATGCAGTAACCATATTACAACAATGGGGTTACCATGTAATAATAGGGAATACAGTAAGAGATAGAGACCTTTACATGTCAGGTACTGATGAGGAGCGATTGGCGGACCTTCAACAAATGATAGACAATCCCTGCATAAATGCAATAATAATGGGCAGGGGCGGATATGGCATGAGTAGAATAATAGACCAAATAGACCTAAGTGCAATCATAACAAAGCCAAAATGGATTTGTGGATTCAGTGACATCACTGTTTTGCACAATCACCTTCATACTTCTACCCAACTTGCCACTATGCACGCTCCCATGTGTGGTGCCTTTAAACCCGAAACAGATTCTGCCGAATATATCCTGGCCTATAAAAGTCTTCTAAGAGGTTGCAAATACAGTTACAACATTGACCCTCACCCCCTCAACAGGCATGGAATTGCTACTGCAACGCTTACTGGTGGTAATCTTTCCATTCTTGCACACCTCACTGGCTCCTGCTCTGAAGTGAACACAGATGGCAAAATATTATTTATAGAAGATATAGGG
>CALRKH020000103.1:0-11905 GCA_943367855.1 Asaia bogorensis
CTGGAAACGTCTCGAAACACTCGATGGCGTGCTCAAAGAAGGCGACACTATCAAAATCCAACTGGTAGGTACAGACCCAAAAACTGGCAAACTGCGTCTTAGCCGCAAGGTATTGATGCCTAAACCAGATGGTTATGTAGAGCCAGAAAAACGCGAACGTCGCGAAGGCGGAGATCGTCGCGATGGTGGAGACCGTCGTCGCGAAGGTGGAGACCGTAGAGACAATCGCGATGGAGACCGTCGCCGCGATGGTGGCGATCGTAGAGACAATCGCAACAACGATCGTCCTCGCAGAGAGCACAATAATCAAAACGAAGGCAACGCAGGTCAGGAGCCACAGGCTCCATCAGCACCAGCTGCCGACGATGCCGATTTAGCACTCTAGTCACATCCGTTTACTATTATTTATAGCAATAGCCCGGGCACTTTCGCAGTCCCGGGCTATTTTTTTCCTTCTGTACCATCTGTGCTATTCTTCGGCAGTGTTTTTCAGCTTCATCAGTAGGGTATAGGCATTTTTAGTCACTACCCTCCCTTTGGGCAGTTCTGTGGCTATTGTGGTATACCCCTCTGCACTTCTGCCAGTGCTCACTTTCACCATTTTATAGGTGCGCTCACCTACCTCTACAAACAGATAGTCTTCATTATTCCACCGCACTATGCTCTCATCGGGCAGGCAAGTGGCGGCTTGTGCTGCTGTTTGTATCTCAGCCGTCACATACATCCCCGGCAGTAGTCCGGCATATTTTTTATCTAGGTGGCAGTGCACCTCTGTTGTTCGCTCTTGGTTTATGTTCGGTGTCACAAAGTGCACCCTTGCCTCAAATGTTTGCCCCGGCAGGCTCTCTATGCGGCAGTTAAGCTGTTGCCCTTCCTTTATCCCCGGTGCATCTCGCTCAAAAACCTGTAGAGACACATGCAGTGCTCCCGGCTCTATAAGCTCAAAGAGTACATCCGTTGGTGAGGCATACTGTCCATTATGCACATTCACCTTCACCACATGCCCACTCACAGGTGCTCGCAGGCTCACAGTTCTGCTTATGTTGTCTGCCGTTAGTGTTCCAGTGTTCACGCCTATCAGTTCCAGTTTTTGTTTCAGTCCATTCACCAGTGCATGTTGCATGTCATATTCTGCCCTTGCTTGTTGCAGCAGCTTGTCACTCGTTGTTTGTGTGGCATTTAGTTCTTGTTGTCTGTTCAGTTCTTCTTTCAGCTGTTTCAGTTTAGCAGCACCAGCCACATAGTTTTGTTGCAGGTCTATGTATTGCTGGTCTTCTACCGTTGCCAGCAGTCCTCCTTTTGTCACAGGGTCGCCGGGTATCAGGGTTGTTTTTTTTATGTAGCCGCCTAGCGGCAGACTTACGGAGTAGCTATGCTCAGGTGGTGCTTCCAGTGTCCCATTCACTTTCACTAGTTGGTGTATTGTTCTTTCCGTAGGGGTGTCTAGTGCCAGTGCTGCATTCTTGGCTTGTTCTTCAGTTAGTTTTATCAGGTCTTGTTCTGGTTGCACAACTGCTGTTTTCTTTGTTGCTTCGGCAGTTGGCTTGGGCTCACTACAGCCCACTATCCATGCACACAGCACCATCGGCATATATTTATGTATTAGTCTCATTGCTTTTTACTTTGTTGTTGTTAATTGTTCCAGCGCTATGGCCGCCTCATTTTGTTGTTGCACCGCTGTCAGATAGTCACTTTGTGCTGCTATAGCCTGGTTCACCAATATTGCCCAGTTTATGTAGTCTATAGCACCTAGTGCACGTTTCTTATTGGCTGCTTCTATTATTTTGTTTGCATTGGGTAGCAGTGTTGCCTCATATTTGCTAGTCATCTCTTGCCTTTGTTTATAGATGCTTAGTGCCTGCCTCACCTTTGCCGATGCCTGTTGGTGAGCCCATGCTTGCTCAGTGCCTCGCTGTTCGGCTATTGCGCCACTGGCGCGCACTTTAGCTCTTTGCGCACCATAAAAGATAGGCACACCTAGCCCCACTATCACCGAGTTAAACCGCATATCATACCCATAATACTTTTCACCGCTTCCCGTTGGTTGCCATCCGGTTATGGTGGCACTCCCCATTCCTCCACTCAGCGTGGGTAGCATTCTGGCTTGTTCCAGTTGCTGTGTTAGCTTGGCAGTTGTTGTTCTTTGTTCATACAGTTGCAGGCCCGGTGTTTTGTGCACCTCAGCAGTGTCTGGCAGTTGTTGCAGGGTATAGGTTGGGTTCATGTCAGTAGGCACCACCGGTAGCGAACTATTTGTCAGTAGTTGCAGCTCATTTTGTAGCACACCATAGTCTGCTTCCAGTGCTGTTAGTTGTGCATTCAGTTGCAGTTGTTGGTTTTGTGCCGCAGTCAGTTCCAGCACATCAGCATCTCCGGCTTGCAGCCTGTAAGCTTGTTTGGTGGCGCAGTCCTTATATATGCTGTCAGCATACTGCAGCAATACACGCCGTTTACGCATCACTAGTAGTTCGTAATACAGCTTTTTTACTGCTGCCGTCAGTGCTATCTCTTGCTGGCGTGTGTCTAGAAGGCTCATGCCATACATGCTATTATATACCTGTCGCTGCCGCTTATACACCGTCGGAAAATCAAACGATTGAGACACCGACACCTTGTTATCCAGCATTATGCTGTTAAACCTCCCATATTCAAACAGTAGTTGTGTCTGTTCTATATCTGTCGCTGTTTTGCGTAGCTCATCATAATACTTATTTTCGCTCCGCGCCGCCTTTAGTGCCATATTCTGTTTCAGGGCTAGGTCTATGGCTGTTTCTAGTGCCATTGGCTGTTGTGCATGTGCACCCATAGGCACCATACTCACCATGGCTACACATAGCATACCTACTATAGCTCCTTGCCGCACATACTTCATACCTACGCTAAACAACAGATAGAACACAGGCAACACAAACAGAGTCAGCACTGTCGAAAACAGCAGCCCTCCTATCACCACTGTGGCTAGTGGCTTCTGCACAGCTCCTCCTGCACCTGTGCTTATCGCCATCGGTATAAAACCCATTGCAGGCACCACTGCAGTCATTAGTAGTGCCCTTAGTCGTGTTCGTGCACCCAGCAGCACACGTTCAGTCACATTACTCATACCTTCTTTTTCTAGTTTGTTAAACTCCGATACCAATAGTATACCATTCAGCACCGCCACGCCAAACAGTGCTATAAAACCTACCCCTGCCGATATACTAAAGGGCATATCTCTCACCCACAGTGCCAGCACGCCCCCCACTGCCGATAGCGGTATTGCTGTATAGATAATCAACCCTTGACTCACAGAGCCAAATGCAAAATACAGTAGCACAAATATCAATAGCAATGCCACTGGCACCACCACCATCAGTCGGTCTTTGGCTGCGTTCATATTCTCAAACGCACCACCATACACTATGCTATACTCTTTGGGCAGTGCTAGTCCTTTGGTCACTTTTTGTTGCAGCTCTTCCACCACGCCTTGCACATCTCTCCCATCTATATTGAAGCCTACTATTATCCTGCGTCTTCCATTTTCTCTTTGCACTTGGTTCACGCCTTCTTCTTCAGTTATTGTTGCCACGTTATATAGTGCTATTTGTGTGCCTTGTGCAGTGCTCACCAGCAGGTTGCTTATGTCTGCAGTGTTTTTTCTATGCTCGCCAGCCAGCCGCACCACTAGGTCAAATCTTCGCTCACCTTCATACACCAGCCCGGCTGCTTGCCCCGCAAAGGCAGTATTCACTGTCCGGTTAATGTCAGCTATGTTCAGCCCATATTTAGCCATAGCATCACGGTCATATTTTATCACCACCTGTGGCATACCGGTCACTGTTTCTTCATACAGGGCTGTGGTGCCGTCTATGCTATTCACTATTTTACCCAGTTGCTGTGCATACTTCCGCAGTGTGTCTAGGTCCTCACCATATATCTTGCATACCACATCTTGTCTGGCGCCAGTCATTAGCTCGTTAAATCGCATTTGCACCGGATACTGAAACCCTACAGTTATGCCAGGCACAGCTTCTAGTGTCTTGGTCATTTTGCTGCTCAGCTCGTCAAATGTCTTTGCCGATGTCCATTCCTTTTTATCCTTCAGCACCACTATCATATCTCCTGCTTCAAAGGGCATTGGGTCAGTAGGTATTTCTGCCGTTCCTATTTTCGTCACCACCTTTTCCACCTCGGCATAGTTCTTCAGCAGTAGTCCTGCTGCTTGCTGGGTGCTCTTTAGGGTATTCGTCAGGTTACTACCAGTCAGCAGCCTGGTCTCCACAGCAAAGTCCCCCTCCTCTATCTCTGGCAGAAACTCCCCTCCCATGCCCATCAGCAGCACCACCGCCACGCCAAAGAACCCCACCGTTATGGCCAGCACAGTTTTTGGCACACCCACTACCTTTTGCAGCGCAGGCACATACATACGTTCCAGCCACTTACTCAGCTTGTCCGATGCTGTGTCTTTATGATTTATCTTCTTACTCAGCACCAGTGCACACATCATCGGCACATAAGTTATAGATAGCAGAAAAGCACCTAGTATCGCAAAAGCTATAGTATATGCCATCGGTTGAAACATCTTACCCTCTATCCCTTGTAGCGATAGTATAGGTAGATATACAATCAGTATGATGATTTGGCTAAACACCGCACTCTTTATCATTCGGTTAGTAGACCGCCCTACCTCTTTATCCATTTCTTCCTGCGATAGCAGCGACACATTTTTGAATCTCTCCGAGTGGGCCAGGGTGTGTAATATAACCTCCACCACTATTACAGATCCATCTACTATCAGCCCAAAATCTATCGCTCCCAGCGACATCAGGTTGCCGCCCACCCCAAACCTATTCATCAATATCACCGCAAACAGCATCGACAGTGGTATCACCGACGATACGATCAGCCCTGCTCGCACATTCCCCAAAAAGAACACCAGCACCAATATCACTATTAGCGCACCTTCCAGCAGGTTGGTCTCCACAGTCTTTATGGCATTGTCCACCATTTTCGTCCTGTCCAGAAAAGCCTCCAATACCACACCTTCTGGCAGCATCTTTTTTATCTCTGATATCTTGCTTTTCACTCGCTTCACCACCGCCGATGAGTTCTCCCCCTTCAGCATCATCACCACCGCTCCTGCTACCTCTCCTTGGTCGTTATAGGTCATCACGCCATAGCGGGTCGCATGGCCATATTGCACATCCGCCACATCTCTTATCAGCACTGGTGTTCCATTGCTCAGGTTCCGCACCACTATCTTGCCTATATCATCTAGGCTGCTGGTCAGCCCCTCACTACGTATATATAGCACAGTTGGCCCTTTCTCTATGTAGGCGCCACCTGTGTTTTGGTTATTCTTTTCCAGCGCATCATATAGGTCTGTTATGCTCAGCCCAAATCCCTTCAGCTTGTCCTGGTGCACCGCTACCTCATATTGCTTCAGCTTTCCACCACAGCTCGATACATCTGCCACTCCTGGCGTGCCTAGCAGTTGCCGTCTCACTATCCAGTCTTGCAGCGTTCTTAGCTCCGTTGGGCCATATTTATGTTCATATCCAGGTTTGGGTCGCAGCACATACTGGTATATTTCTCCTAGTCCAGTTGTCACTGGGGCCAGTTCTGGTGCACCTATTCCTGTCGGCAGCTCACCGGCTACTGCCTGTAGTTTTTCATTCACTTGTTGGCGTGCCCAGTATAGGTCAGCCTCATCGTCAAACACTATTGTTACTAGCGATAGCCCAAATCTCGAAAAGCTTCTCACTTGTTTTATGTGCGGTATGCTGCGGCATCCCTGCTCCACTGGTATCGTTATTAGTCGCTCTATATCTGGCGCTCCTAGCGAGGGCGATACCGTTATCACCTGCACTTGGTTATCTGTTATATCCGGAACAGCATCTATCGGCAACTTGTTGAGCTCCACCACTCCTGCTATTATCACAAATAGCACAAGTAGTCCCACCACCAATTTTTGCCTGATGCTGAACTCAATAATTTTATTGAGCATAGCAAAATCTTAATTCTGATTGGAAATGATTAATGTCTACGTCATAGCTGCTAATGCACAGCTATGGCTTTTGGCTTCACTATTGCTCACAATAGCGCAGCAGCACCACATATTTTTATGGGTGTTATCAGGCAGTCCGGGGTGGCTGCCATATTAGTTTATGCAAGTCCTGTTTGTGAAAATCGTCAGGCATCACACCCGCGGGTGCAGTGTAATATTCAGTTGTGCGCTGTAGTTGCAGTTCCAGTTGCACAGGCATACCCTCCACTATCAGCGTATGTGTGTTCACCACTTTGTAGGGTAGCTGCATATCTCGGCTATCGTCTTGCACATGCTTGTCCTTGCAGGCATAGTGCATCAGCAGAAACTGTGACAGAGACAATCGATTATTCTCCCGCTTATGCTCAAAAAAATGCTGAATCAGCACCGGCAACTTCAATACCTGATAGAGCTGTGTTTGGGTAAACACAACCACAACAAAAACGAAGAATACAGATAGCCTTTTCAAACTCATTTATCCAACATCAAATGTACATATGTTCTCGCCATTTCGCAATGACTACAATCATTGGTAATTTTGATACCTCAATCATGTTCGTGCACCAGCTTGCAGCGTTTTTCAGCCCCGGCATCGTTCAGCATTTCTCCTCTCGGCAGATGGATGCTAGCGTGCTCGTTGGTCCAGAGGTTGAGCTAGCTGCTACTTATGGTCACAAGCGTCGTGCCGACTTCTGCACAGGTCGCTATTGCCTTCGTCAGTGTACAGCACCACTCGGCTACGATGGGCCCATTATGCCCGGTCAGCGGGGCATGCCCACGCTCCCTGCACACATCACAGCTTCTGTCAGTCATTCCCGCACATTGGCAGGCGCCATTGCTGCGCCCACCACTCATGTTCGGTCACTCGGTCTCGATATCGAAACCATCGGTCGGGTCCATACAGACATGTGGCACCTCCTCTTCTCCCCTCGCGAAACAGAATATCTCGCAGCCCTATCCCCCCAGGAGCGCGCCCTGCACAGCACACTGTTCTTCTCCCTCAAGGAGGCATTTTACAAAGCCCAGTTCCCTATCACACATACCTACCTCGACTTTCACGATGTCGAACTCATCCCCACCAACGGGTCTTTTTACATCTCTATGCTACGTCACGTCAATACGCAGTTTGCACTAGGTGCTCAGTTTCCAGCCTCCTATCTGCAGCTAGATGCTGAATTCATTACCTACTGTGCCATACACCCCTAACTTTTGCTAATACCCTTATCACGCTTACTTGCCTTTTTGAACGTAAGTTTGCGCTCCAATAATTCAAGACGGATATGAGCAGCAGACTGGAACAACTACAAGCCAACATAGCCCCATACAGACAACAACTCATTCAGCATCCCATCTATTCTGGCATTGCCACCCTCCAGGATTTACAGATTTTCATGGAGCACCACGTTTATGCCGTTTGGGATTTTATGTCACTGCTCAAGCGCTTACAGCTGGGCCTCACCTGCACCAGTCTTCCTTGGGTTCCTGTTGGCACAGCCTCCACTCGCTACCTCATCAATGAGATTGTTATCGGCGAGGAAAGCGATGTAGACCAGTTCGGCACTCGCAAAAGTCATTTCGAGCTCTATCTCGATGCTATGCAGCAGGCAGGCGCATCCACCTCCGCTATCTCCTCATTAGTTCATGCAGTTCGCAATGGTCACAGCATCAGCGATATCCTTCAGGCAAACGAGGGCCCAGTAGGCGCACGCCAGTTCACCTCCCATACCATGCAGGTTGTTCAGCACTTGCCACTATCCTCTGTCGCAGCAGTATTCACTTTTGGCCGAGAAGATATTATTCCGGGTATGTTTATGGAGTTCGTTCGCGAGCTTAATAAGCTTCATCAAGATCAGGTGTCTATCTTCCAATACTACCTCGAGCGTCATATTGAGGTAGACGGAGACCATCACTCCATTTTAGCCACACAAATGACCGCCGAGCTTTGCGCAGACAACGATCAGCTCTGGGCCGATGCTACCAACGCAGTTATTGCTGCCATGCAGAGTCGCATCAAGCTGTGGGATAGCATCCTCCTGGCCATCAACTCCGCAAAGTCTTAAAGGGCGCTTCATTACAGCCGCACTAGCTTCAGTGTTGCCGCACTGCTACCTTGCAGCCGCAGCAGATACAGTCCTGCTGCCAGCTCCTGTGCCGATACTAGTGCGCTGCCGTTTTTGGCCACACCCTCCCACAGCACTTTGCCACTCAGGTCTGTTAGCAGTAGCTGTGTGCCAGTAGCCACATTATCTATTTGCCAGTAATGGTCGCTTGGGTTGGGGCTTATAGCAGGCATAGTGCCTTCTATCATGCCTGTTCCCAGTGTGGCATCTTTTGTTATACCATTAGGGCGCAGCAGTGTCCACACATTAGTGTTCAGTGCCACTCCTGTCACAGTCTGTGCCCAGTCTATGTAGTAGTCTTGTGTATCTAGGCTGTTATATACTTTTACAAAAGTATCTATGCTCCCCGCTTTCAGGTGTATCTCCACTGGCGTACTAAAGTGTGGCGTTGCCGATGGGCAAGAGGTCGACTGCATCAACTTCACTACCACCCGGCTACCTATCTGGTTCCAGCGCACCTTATACAGTGGGTAGCCCCTGCCATATATCCATTGGTTAAAGAACGTGTCTAGGCTAAACCCGTATATCGACTCCGCTATACTCTTTAGGTCAGCTGTGCTGGCATTGCCAAAGCTGTGCATCGTTTGGTACGTACGCAGCACCTTAAAGAACAAACTATCCTCAGGGGCCATATACCGCAGCGTGTTGATGATGATGGCTGGCTTCTGGTATTGGCTCACCGTAAACAAGCTATCACTCGTTGTCGTGTCATTCACATACACCTTGCTGCACACCCTCGCTGTCGCAGCACTTAGTTGTCCTTGTCTGTGTGCCCGCGCAGCATCACTACCCCAATAGTGAGCTATAAACAGCTGCTCGCTAAATGTTGCAAAACCCTCACTCAGCCACATATCACCCCAAGTCTTGTAGGTCACATGGTCGCCCCACCATTGGTGGGCCAGCTCATGGGCTATAGTGGTTGTGTTGGTTACACCTATCGTTGTCATTGTTTGGTGCTCCATCCCCCCTCCTAGGTTAGTAAAGCACATACCATACTTCTCTCGCCAAAAAGGATACCGGCCATACAAGCCCGAAAAGTAGTCCAGCATCAGCCCCACACTGTCAAACTTCGCCTTATGTGCCGGCACAAAGGTGGCAGTGTCCATCAAGAAGTTTTGTATCAGCACAGAGTCTGTTGGCACATCACTAAACCGCTGATAATGTTTATACTCACCATACTTAGCCACAGCCAGCGATATCAGATAATAGTCTATCGGATACCTCGTCTTCCAGTGATATATACTATACCCTGGCGATGATGTTTCATCTACACTTACCAGCACACCATTGCTGCCATCTGTCACACCAGCAGGCACTTTTATATACATGTCCACAGAGTCTGCCTGGTCCAGCACCGACTGTTTGCACGGCCACCAGTTCAGCGCCACCCACGGGTCCGATACCGTATACATCATATGTGTGCCCCCTGCCGATACTGCATGCGTCACTCCATTAAAGAAACCCGCTCCCGTCGGTGGCATACCATGATACACCACCCGTGCCACAAACGTACTACCTGCCGTTAGCGGTGTGCTCAGGGCTATCCTCCGCACACTCCCACTACCAGTCACCGGCAGTGTCACCCCATTTATTTGGGCACTATCTATTGTCATCGAGCTCGTTAGCTCAAACACATATTCACTCATACTGGCGGCCACCACACGAGCAGTCGTCCGCACATCGCCCTCTATATATACGTCTGTGTCTGTCACATTCAGCCGCATGTCCAGGTGTCTTATGTTGTAGTGGTCTTCGGCTAGGTCTGCCATAGTAGTTTTGGCAGCTATCTTCTTGGGCACACCATTGCTATGCGCACATTTGGGCTCCCCATTATGCGCATGCACATTGCTTGCGCCCATGCACACACCCACCATCGTTGCTATTGCATATAGCCACTTATTCATAAACTATCATTTTTTCTTATGAGCACTATCACTCAGCCCACCCTCACTTTAGGCAATTTAGCGCAATTGCCGCACATTCCATCCCTACTACCCCTTCATAGATACTATTTTGTTCATCAGCCCTGGCTCATTAGGGTGCACCCATTGCACGCGTTCATCCTTAGCAAACCACGTTAGCTGCCGTTTCGCATAGTTGCGGCTATGTTGTTTTATCTTATCTATAGCATAGTCTAGCGTCCACACACCATCTAGGTATTGCAGCACTTCACTATAGCCCACCGTCTGCATATTCTTGTGTTGCCGGTAGGCTAGCAGTTGCTGCACCTCCTCCACCAGCCCTTGCGCCACCATAGCATCCACCCGCTGGTTGATGCGCTCATACAGCACCCCGCGTTCCATCATAGGGGCCACCTTCACCACCTCAAAGTCACGCACCTTTTTCACACCGGTTCTATAGTCTAGTATAGACCTGCCCGTCGATAGCCGAAACACCAACCCTCTTATCAGCCTTGCAGGGTTCTGTTGCTCACACACAGCATAAAATGCTGCATCCACCCTTTCTAGCTCCGTTTGCAGCCAGCCCAGCCCATGCGCTGCATAGCCAGCCGCCACATTACTTGCCACAGCCTCGTCTATTTCAGGCATCTCGTCCAGCCCATCGCACAGTGCTTTTATATACAGCCCTGTTCCTCCTACCACCACAGCAGCATCGTGCTGTGCCAGTATGTCTGCCAGATGTCCTAGGGCTATCGTTTCATAGTCAGCAGCAGTTATAGTAGTGTCCACCTCATATGTAGCTACAAAGTGGTGCCGCACAGCCGCCAGCTCCTCCGCTGTTGGTTGTGCAGTGCCTATAGCCATCCCCTTATAGCACTGCCTGCTATCTGCCGACACTATTTCTGTGCCCAAATGTAGTGCCAGTTGCAGGGCCATAGCAGTCTTGCCGCTGGCCGTTGGGCCACACACCACATACACTCTTTTTCGCTTGGGCTCCATCATTTGCGCTATTATAAAAGCCCCGCTAGCGCGCAGGGCTTCATATGCTTTAATATTTTTTTTGGGCGGTTAGCTACCTTACTATTCCTAAAAATCACCACCCTCCTCAGTCACCTGCTCTTCTCCCTCACTGCCAAAACCTTCTGCCATTTCATCATCACCTAGGTCATACTTTTCTTCCACCTCCATTAGCTTGTCCACATTCACACCCTTCACCCCATACTGAGCAGGTGCTATGCCCTCCTTCCTTAGTATAAACGGATACACACGCTTAAAAACCTCCTCCTTACTCACACCTATTAGCTCCACATGAAATGTCCACTTTTTCACAGGGTCATACTCATAGATAAACTTCTGGTCAGGTAGGCTTACCAGTGCCGATACGGGCGTCTTCACCATCGATAGTGCTGGTGCATCCTTCTTATTGGCTAGCACTTCCGAGTTAAATTCACGCCCATACTGCCACCGCTCATTACTCTCATATATCGATGCACTATGCTTGCCGTCAAACTCAAATGCTTTTACAATACACTGGTGCAGCTCCAGAAAAGACTGGCTGCCCTGTATCTCTATATCACGATAGGTCTGGTCATCTTCTTCCCACGAAACCCTGAAACGAAGTATTGGCATATTATTATTTATAGTATTGTCTTGTTGGCGCACCCTCACTTCAGTGCCCTTCCATCGGTAAAAATAATGAATGAAACCTTACCCCACACCCATTAGCCACAAATCAGCTACCACATCATCGGCCGCACACGCCACACCCGCAGCAGTATAAACGCAAACAGCATACCTCCCAGGTGTGCAAAGTGCGCTATATTATCCCCGGCCGAGTTCTGTATACCCATCATCAGTTCTAT
>CALRKH020000104.1:0-11861 GCA_943367855.1 Asaia bogorensis
AACAACTCTATACGATAAGGATGCTCGTTGCCAAAGGAATAGATATCTAATATGCCGCCACGGAGTGCAAACTGACCGGGCTCGTAGACAAAATCCTCTCGGCGAAAACCTAGCGATACCAATTGCTGCAAAAGGCTATCTAGTTGTAGATTTTCGGCGACCTTAATAGAAATCATGTTGCTACTAAGGGCAGAAGGATTAACAACTTTTTCGAAAAGAGCCTCGGGATAAGTGACAAGTACTTTTTTGAATACTCCGTCCTTAGACCTATTTCGACCGGTAGCGAACTTGGTGAGGGCTTCAGTGCGCAGCATGACGTGGCTGCTATTGAGCTCCTGATAGTTGCCAGACCGCTTGAAAGAGTCGGGGTAGAAACAGATATCGAGGCCTTTGGTAAGGTGTTCTATATCATTTTGGAAATAAGCAGCTTCTTCTTTGTCGTTTAGTATAAAAACATGGTTGGCGTCTGTAAGTTGCCATAAGGCAGCTGCTATAAAGTTTACAGATGAGCCACGGAGGTTGTCTAGATATATCCGGAGTTTATGTCCGGGCAAAGCATACCCCGCCGCAATTTGTTTGATGCGGATATCGTTTTGATACAAACCTTGGAGTACCTCAAGATTCATTGGGTGGCAAAGGTATAGAAAATAGGTATGTGCGACAGAAAGGAGCAAAGTAATGGAGTTATAAATTTTATTTAATAGCACACAGCGCGAAGCAACTATTAATGAAAGTGCTAGTAACAAGAAATAATAAGAGAAGTAGCCGCAATAGTTGGTTATTTTTACTTGCTACCTTGCACATAAACAGAGCAGAAAAAGCAAAGTGATGGTAATTGTAAATGGCTAGCCCAATATGACTCACAAAAAAACACTGATAACAATAGCGACACTACTGCTGATGGCAAGCGGCTGTGATAGCTGGCACCAAAACGAACATGATGCACTGATGGAAGCCTGCATGGACGATGCAGAGGGCTGGCTAAACAATGCTGACAAAGAGCGTACCTACTGCAAGTGTGTGGTGAAAAGAGTGCAGACCAAATACCCAAATATAAAGGATGCGCTCAAAAATATAGACTCTGTGATGCTAGACCCTGAAGTGGTGGAGTGCAGAAATAATGCACTGAAATAGAAAACTACTACTGATACTTAACTAAAGATAACGTACATAATATATGCCCCTGCATAGGCCAATGCTGCCATGTATGCAAACTGTATAGTGGGTATAGCCCAACTGCGCGTCTCTCTTTTAACGATAGCAAGCGTACTCATACACTGCATAGCAAAAGCATAAAACACTAACAGGGATAGGCCAGTAGCCAGAGTGTAAACAGGTGATCCATCGGGGTGGCGGGCAGCTTGCATCTTCTCAGTAAGGGTTTGGTCGGCATTATCGGACTTGCCAACAGAATATAGTGTAGCCATTGTGCCCACAAAAACCTCGCGCGCAGCAAAAGAGGTGATGAGTGCGATGCCAATCTTCCAGTCGTAGCCGAGGGGGCGAATGGCTGGCTCTATAGCATGGCCTAGCATACCTGCGAAAGAAGCTTCAAGTTTTTCGGTGCTCATAGCGGTTTCGTAGGCTGCGGCACTATCTGGATAACGAGCAGTGAGGGTAGCGTACTTATCTTCTATGGCCTGCATGCGTGCAGGTGGCCCAAAAGTAGCTATGGCCCATAGTGCCAGTGATAGAATGATGATAACCTTACCCACATCTCTGATAAAGATTTTACCTTTTTCGAGCATGGTGATGCCTACATTTTTCCAGCGTGGAGCTCTGTAAACAGGCAACTCCATGAGGAAATAGTTTTTCTCCCTGGCCTTGATAAAGAAATCCATGATGCGGGCTACAATAAGCGCCATAAAGAAGCCTAAAAGATATAAACCCATAAGTACAGCTCCCTTGAGATTGAAAATGCCAAGCAACTGCTTGTTGGGCACTACCAGACCTATGAGCATGGAGTAAACAGGCAAACGAGCGGAACAGCTCATGAGTGGGGTGACGAGAATGGTGATGAGGCGTTCCTTACGGTTTTGTATAGTACGAGCAGCCATGATGGCCGGCACTGCACACGCCATGCCGCTGATAAGTGGCATAACCGACTTGCCATTGAGGCCTGCACTACGCATGATTCTATCTGTAAGGAAGCTGATGCGAGCCATATACCCACTATCCTCTAGCATGGTAATAAGACCAGAGAGAATCATGATTTGAGGAACAAAGATGACAATTCCCCCTATGCCTGCAAGTATACCATTGACCAAAAAATCGTTGAGCATGCCTGGAGGCAATGCTGCAGCCACTATCTGGCTAAGCCATGCGAAGGATTGCTCGATCCAATCCATAGGATACTGAGCAAGCCAGAAGATAGCCTGAAAGATAATGAAGAGCACAACTAGCAAAATAGCATTGCCCCAAATAGGATGTAAGAGTGTTTTGTCTATACGGTCGGAGATGAGCGCTTTTTTCATAGGGCTATCAACAACCATACATTTTTGCAACAAAGTCTCAATCTTCTTGTAGCGCATCATCACCTCTTGCGCCTGCACCTTGGACTTTTGGAAGCCAGCCTCGCCAAGTAGGGCAGCTATACGGATGCGGCTAGCGGCATTGATGTATTGCAGTGTGGTGTAGTGACATGCAACATGCAGCGCACCGTAGTGACTGGATTGAGCACTGATTTCTCTTATTTCCTCCATCCACGGTGTAGAAAGCTCAGGCAGGTCTATAAAGTTGGGTTTAGGTGGCTGGGGCTGTTTGTGCAGCTCGGCAATGACCTTTTTGAGCTGAGTGATACCTTTGTTTTTGCGTGGATTGATAGGCACAACGGGTACACCAACAAGGCGTTGCAGCTCGGTGACATCAATCCTAATCCCCTTGTTGGTGGCAATATCCATCATAGAGAGGGCTATGACCACCGGTATTTTGAGGTCCATGATCTGCGAGCAGAACAATAGGTTTCTCTTGAGATTGGATGCGTCGGCGATGACAACGAGCATATCTGGCCTGTCTTCATTAGCGGCATTGAGCAGTATTTCGTAGGTTACTTGCTCATCGGCACTCTTTGGGTATAGGCTATATGTGCCAGGGAGATCTATAATATGCGCAGAGAGCGAGTCAGATATTTTGGCGGTTCCAGTTTTTTTATCAACGGTAACCCCAGCAAAGTTTCCGACCTTTTGATTGAGCCCAGTGAGCGAGTTGAAAAGCGAACTTTTCCCGCTGTTGGGGTTACCGACTAAGGCTATGGAATATGCTGACTGCATTAATGGCGGCAAAGGTACGTAAAGCGATGGGTAGCCCATACCTTACGTACCTTTTGCGAATATTTTTTCCTGATTGTGAAAATTGGATTACTGACGCAAACAGTTATTTTTCTATAGCAGCGGTCAACTCTGCATCCATAGGTTTGACACGAGATTCGTAAACGCCCACCAACTCACCTTTCTCGTTGATAAGGTATTTATTAAAATTCCACTTTACTTCGCTGTCTTTGAACCCGTTGTATTGTTTTTGGGTGAGCCACACATAAATTGGCGCTTTGTCATCACCTTTTACAGATATCTTGGCTGCCATAGGGAAAGTGACACCATAGTTCTTTTTGCAGAAAGAAGAAATGTCTTTGTTGGAACCAGGCTCCTGACCACCGAAGTTGTTGGCAGGGAAACCAACTATAACCAACTTACCCTTGTATTTTTCGGAGAGTTTTTGCAAATCGGCATATTGGGGCGTGTATCCACACTCGGAAGCTGTGTTGACTATTAGGATTTTTTTGCCTTTGTAGTCGGCCATATTGATGGTATTGCCCGTCAACCCTTCCACCTTAAAATCATAAATGCTTTTTGGGATTTCGTTTTTTGGAGCCGCAAAGAAAAGCATGTTCAAGAACAACAATAGTTTAATAGCCATACAATAATGTTTAGGTGACAAAAATAGGCAGATGAGGCAATGAAAGTGCTAAAGCAATTATCACTCTTTATTATTCCTAATTAACTTTTTACTTTTGGATTGCTATGGCCAAAAACAAGAACAGCCGCACCAACGGTATCGCAAACCCCACCTCTGCCGCCAAAGTGGCAGCAGCAACGCCCAAGAGTACCCCTGTAGTGGAGCCTACCAACAGCACTCAGTCGTATACGAAATGGTTTATGATATTGCTGGCAGTAATCACAATAGCTATCAATCTGCCTACTATCAATTATGAATATACGCTGGATGACCCGTTTTTCACTACAGATAATCCTAATGTGGGTAAAGGGCTATCGGCTATAAAAGAGTTTTTTACGCATGCTGCCTATTATGGCGTGTTTCAGAACCATGATGCCTCTTACAGACCACTAATGCTGACCAGTTTTGCACTAGAGAAGGATTTGTTTGGCTTTAACCCAACAACTGGCCATTTAATCAATCTTCTTCTGTTTGCACTAGAAATAGTGGTGTTGTTTCAAGTATTGAAGCTGATGTTTAAGCAATATTCTGAATTGCTACCCTTTTTCATGGCACTACTGTTTGCGCTACACCCCATACATACTGAAGTGGTGGCAAGCATAAAAAGCCGAGATGAGCTGATGGGCTTTTTATTTTCGCTGTTGGCACTGCAGCAGTCGCTAAGATATGCTGATAACGGCAAGCCGCTACACCTAGCAGCATCAGGCGGGTGGTTCTTTTGTGCGCTTATGTCGAAAGAAACACCTATAGCAATGACGCTGATAAGCCCATTGACACTATACATCTTCAGGCCAGAACTAGAGCTGAAGCGTGTGATAAGAAGTGTGGTGCCCTATGCTGCTGTAGCTGTGGTGTATCTGGCTATGCGCTCTATGTTTATAGAAAGTGATGGAGAAAAAGTAGTGATACTGGTTAATAATAATGCGCTGATGGCAGCCACCAACTATGGGGAGAAACTTGCGACGCTACTGTACATTCAGCTAAAATATATTCTACTATTGTTTGTGCCGCACCCTTTATCATACGATTACTCCTATAGCCAAATACCTATCATAAGTTTTAGCAACCCCAAAGCACTGGCTGCATTGCTGACTGTGGTGGGCTTGTTTGGATATGCAGTGATGCGGCTAAAGAAGCGTGATGTACTAGCTTGGTGCATCTTGTTTTATGGAATGTCTGTAATCATCACATCGAACCTACTGGTGGATATAGGTGCTACGGCTGCCGAGCGATTTATCTTTACAGGCTCACTAGGTTTTTGTGTAGCAATAGTGTGGCTGGTGGCCAAAGTGCTGAAGGTGAATGTAACGACCGCCAACCTGAACAATGCCAAACCTATGATGGCACTGCTAGGTGTAGTGGCACTACTGTATGCCGGCAAAACCTATGCACGCAATGAGGCCTGGCGCAATAATCTGGCACTATATGAAACAGGCCTAGAGACAGCCCCCAATAGCTGGCGGGCTCAGTATCTGCTAGCTGTAGAGTATACCAAACGTATGCAGACTGAAAATGACCAAAATACCAAACTAGACTATTACCGAAAGGCTGTGACTGGCTTCAATAATAGTTTGAACATACTACCCAACAATAGCGATGTGTATCTGCTAAGAGGTTATGCAGATGAATTTGCCGGACAGCTAGACTCGGCAGTGTATGCCTATAAAAGAACGCTGCAACTAGACAAAAACAACAAGCAGGCACAGGTGAATCTGGGTGGTATATTGATGCGCACAGGTAGGCTTGATGAGGCAATAGAAATACTGACAAAAGTAGTGGCAGTAGACAGCCTGAACACACATGCGCTTACTAACCTTGGGGCATGCTATGGCAATAAAGGAATGTTTAAAGAGTCGGAAGTGTATTACCTGAAAGCTGTGCGCCTAGAGCCTGAGCAACCAGCTAATGTGTTTATGAGTATGAGTAACATATATAAGTACATGGGCGACTCGGCTAATGCGCAGAAGTATAGGGCCAAGATGATGCAGGCTAAGCCACAATAATGGAGGGCTAAGACCGTTAAGTAGGCGTGGAACTGCTACATGTGTAAGGGCTAACAATAAATGTAAAGACAACATGAAACATGTAGCAGTAGCTGCAATAGCTATAACAACCGGGCTATATGGCTGTAAGCCAGCACCTATAGCCACACCGAAAGTGAATAAGCTAGTGATAGCCCAAATAGCTGGTGACTGCTACGGCAATAATTGCATGACGACCTATAGTATAACTGAGCAAGACCTGATGAAAGAGGACACGGCTCACTATCTATCTTCTATCGTTCCATATACCTTTGCTAAAGGAGTGCGGCAAACTGACGAACGCCACCAAATAGCAGTGCCCCTGATGGCGCAAGTGCCCAAAAATCTGGCGTTGCTCAATAGAAGTCATGACTTTGGGTGCACGAGTTGCCTAGGTAGTGGAAAAGTAATGGTGGAACTATACACCAATGGACGAGTGGTAAGGGTGCTGCTGGAAGACCTAGACTCTTATGACCAAAATGATGAAGTGCGCACCTTTAGAAAACAGATAGTGCAAACTATAGCCAGCTTGAAACAATAAACATCAAACTAAATGGGCTAGCACGACGAACGTACTAGCCCATTTGAAAATACAGAGTGATAACTTTACTAATTCTTAACTGGTAAGAAAGCATAGTTCTTGCCATACTCCATCATCTGCTGATAGAAGCTGGTAGGATACTCAACTTTCACATCTGTAATCTCTCCTTTATCGTTTTTGGCAGCAATCAACCTAGGCTGAATGAAGCCACGGTAAGGCTTAATGTTGAGTTTAGCAAAACGAGCAAGTATCTCGGCATGGAGTACCTTATCGACCTTAACTCCATATGTTTCAACTAAGTTTTTACCTGCATTATAATCGCCCTCGGACTTGATGCGCTGTATCTCGCTAAGCAGCTCTCCGAATAGTGTGCGTAACTTGTTGTAATCATTGACCTGCACATACGTTTTACCATTCTTTTTGATCATCTCTACCACATTATCTTTCTTACCCTTCTCGAAAGCCCAGTGAGCGATAAGTGCTCTGTTGCGCATGTGTGCTTCTTCTAGCTGCTCTCCTGGTTTGAGGCGAGTGAGCTGTGTCATGAGCCCGTTCATCATATAGTTGTCGTAACCAGCCATACCAACCTCAAGGCTAGGCATAACACCTATATCAACCAACTTCTGATCGTAGATATAATAAAGGCCAACGAGATCGGCACGAGCCTCCTCGAGGCAACTAGCATAGTTTTTGAGTGTTTTGTCTGTAGTTTCTACTCCTTCATTTATTTTACCAGAAGCATGGCCAATACATTCATGCATGTCTGTATGAAGATCGGAAGAAAGAGAGCCGTATTTCTTCATGCGCTCCAGCACTGTATCATTTACGGCGAACTCTGCTGCCATACCACCTTTGGCGCTAACAACATTGTATGAATGAATGATGTTGGTAAGTGAGACAGACTTAGAACCATGTTCTTTGCGTATCCAATCGGCATTGGGCAGATTGATACCTATAGGTGTGCTTGGTGCTGCATCGCCACTCTCTACAATAACAGTGATAGCCTTGGCTGATATACCTTTTACTTCTTCTTTTTTGTGCTCTTTGCGAATAGGAGAGTTGTCCTCGAACCATTGTGCTTCTTTGGCTATAGCCTCTATGCGTTTAGTTTCCTCCATATCCTTGAGGGATACTGTACTTTCGAAGCTACCTTTTTTGCCTATAGCGTCCATGTAGACTTCAATAAAACCATTGACTGCATCTATGCGTGGGGCAGTATTTTTAGCCCAAGCTATGCTGTAATCGTCGAAGGTTTTGAGATCGCCTGTGCGGTAATATTTCACCAATAATTCTAAGGATGCTTTTTGCATTGAGTCTTCGGCCACACCAGCAGCCAGCTCTAGCCAACCTGCTATTTTATCAATAGCCGCACCATACATGCCGCCACTCTTCCATACCTTCTCTACTAGTTTGCCATTTTCTTTAACCACCTTACTGTTGAGCCCCCAAGATGGTGCGTTGCCTTTAGTATCGAATTGGTCATAGAAAGACTCAACCTCTTTTTGAGTAACGCCTTCATAAAAATTGTTGGCAGAATTGGCTATGTTATCAACGTTTGGTCTGAGGTCAACTAGTTTTGGCTTGTACTTAAGATCGAACACGATGGGCTTGATGCGTGCAATGAAAGCGTCGACAGTTTCGCCCTGATCAAGCGGGAGACCTGCGGCATCACTAGCTTTAACAACAGTGGTGAAATAGTCCCAAGAACACTCTGGAATAAATTTTTCGTTGCTGTAGTGATGGTAATTGCCATTGGAGAACCAAAAGCGGCCTATGTATGTTTCGAGTTTTTTCCAGTCTTCGGTGTTTTTATCGCCATTGTATGAACCGTAAATAGTTTCTACGGTTTTGCGCAGCATGATACCATCTTTACTTTTTTGATCGTAAATGATATCTCTGCCACACAGTGCTGCCTCGTATAAATAGTATGCCAACTTCTTTTGCTGAAGAGTAAGTGCATTGAAGCCAGGGACCTGATAACGCAACAATTGCAAATCGGCAAAAGCTTCGGCCTCGGTTACGAAATTATCATCGTAGCCATCGTTTGCTACTGTTTGCTGTGTAGCAGTATTTTCGGTTTTTTGACTTGCATTATCGGCACAGCCAGTGAGTAATTGTGTGCTTATAGCCATAACTGGAATGGCCCATCTGAGGCCAATTTTATGCTTCATGTTCGAGAATATTTTTTTGAAACTAGTGTATGAATTTTGACAAAAATAGGGATATGTGCATTAGCAGTACTAGAATATTGATGACTATAGTATGCCACCACCCCAAAATAGGCGAATGAGACCAGCAAAAACAGCAACAGCATTCAAGGTTTTACCGGTGCTAGCACCTGATAGGCTGCTGATAATGAGCCCTAAAGCAGCAAACGGGATATTGACCCAATTGAGCCAGCCGAGCATGGGAATAAAGCCAACAATAAATAGCAACATGGCCACTATGCCCCACAAAGCAGAGATAAACTTCATAAAGAAAATTGAGTGCAGACATTAATGAGTAGCACACTACGAAAATAGAATTTTTCCTATCTTTATGCATCAATCAAATAGGCATGAAAAAAATCTTCCAAGCCCTACTCATTGCTGGCATATCGGCTAGCATAGTTTCTTGCAGTAATGGCGACTATATAGTAGACCCATCGGACAATGCTAATGGTTCGGTAAACCCAATAACACCACTTACTGCAGCAGAGTTTACATGGGGTGGCACTAAGCCATTTAGTGCGGAAATAAATGGTAGTATGTGGGTAGCTGACAGAGCTAGCTTTACCCTAGATGGCTCTGGAGGTAATGTAATAGTAGCTACTAAAGATGGCAGCCCAGCTGTGATGAACCTATACCTAAAAGATGTGTGGAGTGGCAACCTGTATGACATGGAGTGGAAAAACAACATACGCTATGCTACGTATAGCGATAGTGTAGAAAACAAGTATGAGACCTATTACAGTGCGCTCAGCAATTCGGGTGGTCTACTGATGGACAGAAATGATACCGCTGTGATAGCAGGTAAGTTTTACTTTAAGGGGGTGTCTCTAGACCAAAAAACTGTTACCATCAACAAGGGATTTTTCCATATTGAGAAATACTAGAAGCATTTTGACACTTCAGTAAAATAGTAAAGTCCCAGCGAGCTGGGACTTTATTATTTATAAGCTAAGTGAAAATTAAGCGATTTCAACTTCAGCGCCAGCTTCTTTCAATTTGCCAGCTATATCTTCAGCTTCAGCTTTACCAACGCCTTCTTTTACTGCTTTAGGAGCGCCGTCAACTAGTTCTTTAGCTTCTTTCAGACCGAGGCCAGTAAGGTCTTTCACCACCTTAACAACGTTCAACTTAGAAGCGCCTGCGCTCTTAAGGATTACATTGAAAGAAGTTTTTTCTGCTGCTGCAGGAGCTGCATCGCCACCGCCTGCTGCTACTACTACTGCAGCTGCTGCTGGCTCGATACCATAATCTGCTTTAAGAATGTCTGCAAGTTCTTGAACTTCTTTAACAGTCAGAGAAACGAGTTGTTCCGCGAATGCTTTTAAGTCTGCCATTTTATTTTGTTTTTGAGTTTTTTTGAAAAATGTCTTCTCTAGAAGACGTTACTAAAATTTATTATTTTGACTTGGAAGCCATGATTTTTATTCCATTGATAACGCTTTAGGAGTAGCGGAGCTGGGGCAAGAAGTATGCCTGACAGCAATTATTCTGCTGCTGGAGCGTCTGCAGTTGCTTTTTCTTCGTGATGATGAAGAAGTGCAGCAAGTACACGTTTAGCAGGAGATTGTAGCAAGCCGATGATTTCGCCAACGAGCTCGTTCTTAGTTTTGATCTTAGTAAGGACTTCGAGTTGGTTGTCGCCTACAAAGATATCAGTATCGATAAGAGCTGCTTTAAGTACTGGTTTTTCCAGATTACCTTCTTTGCGGAAAGAAGATAAAATTAGCGCAGGTTCTTTTGGAGACTCTGAGAACAAGATAGCTGTAACGCCATGCAAAGCTGCATAAACGTCGTTGTATTTATCATCGTTGAAGCTTTCGAGAGCTTTGCGGATGAGGGTGTTTTTAGCCACCTTCAGTTCCACATTTTTTTCGAAGCAAAGCCTGCGAAGCTTGCTCACCTGTTCTACCGTAAGAGATTCGGTATTGGTGATGTAAAAGTTGTTGTACTGAGCGAATTTGCCTTTCAGTACTTCTATTGCTTCAGTTTTTTGAGCAGGAGTCATTGTCGTTATTTTAACTCGGCCATTTGTGATGAGCAGTAGGCCTGATGGTTATTTAATTGATTTACTAAACGGACGTAATTGAAATTGCCAGCAATTACATTACGCTTTTTGTATCTATAGCCAAACCTGGGCTCATGGTAGTAGCCATGCTGATGCCTTTGAGGTAAGTACCTTTGGCAGTAGCAGGCTTCATGCGCACAAGTGTGTTGATAAGTTCTTGAGCGTTTTCTGCTATTTTGTTTGGCTCGAAAGAGATACGACCGATAGATGCGTGAATGATACCTGTTTTATCGATCTTGAAGGCAATTTTACCACCTTTTACTTCGGTAACAGCAGAAGCAACATCATTAGTAACCGTACCTGTTTTAGGGTTTGGCATAAGGTTGCGAGGGCCGAGTATTTTACCGAGTTTACCGATTTTAGGCATTACAGAAGGAGTAGCAACAACTACGTCCACATCTGTCCAACCGCTTTCGATTTTTTGTACATATTCGTCAAGACCTACGAAATCGGCACCAGCTGCTTTAGCTTCTGCTTCTTTATCGGGAGTACAAAGAACGAGTACGCGTTTTGTTTTACCAGTGCCGTGAGGCAGGGTAACAGTACCACGGATAGCTTGATCAGCTTTCTTAGGGTCTACACCCAAGCGGATGTGAACGTCGACAGAGCTATCGAACTTAGTGATATTGATTGATTTAACCATACCGGCTGCTTCGGCCAGCGTGTATACTTTATTTTTATCAAGTTTAGCTTCTACAGCTTTTCTTTTTTTGGTAATTGCCATTGTCAGTTCTATTAATTAGATGAACAAATACTGTGGTAGTAGGTGATAACCTTACTTAACAGTGATGCCTTCGGGCGGCGTACCTTCTACGGTGAAACCCATACTACGCGCAGTACCTGCAACCATGCTCATAGCGCTAGTAAGCGTGAAGCAGTTGAGGTCGGGCATTTTGTCTTGAGCAATAGCTTCTACCTGAGCCCAAGTAACCTTACCCACTTTTTGGCGGTTTGGTTCTTTAGAGCCTTTTTGTTGCTTAGCTGCTTCCATAAGCTGTATTGCTGCTGGAGGAGTTTTGATAACAAAGTCGAAAGACTTGTCGGTATAAACGGTAAGAGTAACAGGAAGTACT
>CALRKH020000105.1:0-11581 GCA_943367855.1 Asaia bogorensis
AAGGGCATCATTGATAAACTGAAGGAAAGACAGGAAAAAGGCGAAGACTGTGCTGATGAAATTTTAGGGCTCAAAATTCTGGAGCCGGCCATGGGTGCTGCCGCTTTCCATAACGAAGTAATTAATCAATTAGCTGACGCCTACCTCGAATTAAAAGAAACAGAGGAAGTAAGAAAGGGTCGTAAACGGATTATACCCGGCCAGTACAATGATGAAATGCAAAAGGTAAAAGCCTTTATTGCTGCTAATAATGTATATGGGGTGGATTTAAACCCAACAGCTGTAGAGTTAGGTAAACTCTCCCTTTGGCTCAACTGTATGCACCGCAATATGGAAACTCCGTTTTTTGCGCACCGGTTGGGAACGGGTAATGCAGTAGTGGGCTGTTGGTTGAAGACCTATGCTGAAGAAGATGTTATAGTAGAATATCCCACAGAAGGAACCACCAAACAAAGGCAAACACCTATACCAAAAGCGTGGTGGTCAAAGGAACCCAAACGGGTTAAATGGGACAGTAAAGGCAACTTAACCCGTAAGCAAAATGAATATTATCATTTTCTGCTTCCTGATGATAATATGTTGGCCTCAGCCAATATTAAATTGATAAAGGATGAATTAACAACAGCGCAGAAAAATGCCATTACACAGTGGAAGAAGGAAATGAAACAACCCCTTACCAGGGATGAATGCAGGAGATTAAGCAAAATATGTACAGTGATTGATGCCCTGCTGGAAGAGCACTACCAGCAGATAAAGTCTATTATAAAAGAAACCACCAGTACCTACCTCGTATATGGACAGCAGGCGCCGCAAATAGCCATGAAAGGTTATGATGAAAAAGAATTATTGGCAGAAAGCCGAAATGCCCGTACTGCACCTTTTTACAAATTAAGGATGATCATGGACTACTGGTGCAGCCTGTGGTTTTGGGATGGCAGGAATGTAGCTGACTTACCTACTAGAACTCAATGGTATAATGAGATTGAAAATATCTTGGGTGTAGACCTCGCAGATATTCATGAAAATGCATCAGCGAAAGAAGTATCTGAGATTATTAAAAAAAGATCTGGAGATACTTCAACATTATTTGGAAATCGCAATCGGTTAAATGTGGTTGAATTACTTAGAGATCAACATCGTTTTTTTCATCATGAATTGGAGTTTTTGGAAATATTTAAAGAAAAGGGAGGATTTGATATAATTGTTGGCAACCCCCCTTGGGTAATTATTTCTTATGATCGGCAAGGAATTCTTTCCGAGATTGATCCTTTACACATAATAAGGAATAGTGAGACAAATACTGTTGATGAGCACATAGAAAACCTTCTAAAGACAAATGTTGCTTTTAAGTCAAATCTTGAAGCTCATCTAGTAGAGTCAGAATCCATAAAAAGCTATGTTAACTCGAAAAATAATTATTCATTGCTGAATGGTCAAAAGCCCAACTTACACAAATTGATATTGGAGAATTGCCTAGGCTTGGGTTTTCATCTTGGAATACTGCATGATAAGGGAATTTATGACGATTCAAATGGCCAACTTTTACGTGCTGCGCTTTACAAAAGATTAGAATTTTATTTTCAATTCCAAAATGAATTGCCGCTTTTCGAAGATGTTGGGAATACTAAAAAATTTGAACTATCAATTTGTGGACCTGAAAAGGGAAGTATTCATTTTTATTCAATTAATAACCTGTTCCATCCTAATACAATTAATCAATCTTTCTCAAATAATAGTGATGAATTGTTGGGAGTTAGAAACTCAGTAGGAAAGTGGGAGTTAAGAGGCAATGTAACTCGATTGATAGAAATTGATACTCAAGTTTTGAAATTTTATAAGGAACTACTTCAAGATGAAAGCAACTGGTTTGAAACAAAGCTACCTGTTATTCACTCCCGTCTTTTATTGAATAGTCTGAAAAAGCTACATGAGACTGAAAACAAGTTAGTTGATTATAAGGATGAAATTGAGCCGACAATTATGCTTGATGAAACAAAAGGGAAAAGATTAAAGTTATTACAACAGAATCCTGGGTTTGTTTCAGATGATGAATTTGTTCTTGCGTCTATACACTACTATAACGGGAATCCTATTTATCAAACACCAAATGAAAATTGTTCATCACATAGGGACAACTCAAGGGTAGATTTATTAGATATTCACGAAAACTATTTACCAAGAACTATATATCGGTTAAGAGGAAATGCATCAGAGTTAAATAATAACCCTAATTATTATTACGCTCAAAGAAAAAGGGCTCAAATCTCAAATGAAAGAACACTTATAACATCAATTCAGCCACCCTTTAGGATTCACACAGATAATACATATTCTTTACATTTTCAGGACGAAATGAGAATGTTGTCTTTTGCGTCATATTCATTTTCGATTATTTATGACTTCTATGTTAAATCAACTGGTCGAGAAAATATTTACTTTGAAACAGTTTCAAATCTTCCAATAAAAATTAAGCCCAACCCCTATATTATATCAAGAGCTTTGCATCTTACTTGCATAACAAATAAATATGAAGACTTATGGAATCGTTACAAAAACTTACTGCCATTAAATGATAGCTGGTCAAAGAGTGATATAATTTTAAGCAAGTTTGAATTTAAGAATCAAAATAGGAGCTGGAATTTTGATGTGTCAATAAAATCTGAATATGCACGAAGGCAAGCTTTAATTGAAATAGATGTTTTAGTTTCTATGGACTTGGGACTAGAATTATCTGAATTATTAACAATATATGACGTGGTATTTGGAGTGCTGCAATCGAATGAAGAACAGCTTTTGTTTGACAGCAATGGACGAATCGTTCCAACTGGGCTAAAAAAGTTAGTTTCTATTAACGACCAAGGAATAAAAGAGTTTAACAATATTCACTATGAATTGCCCTTTAGAAAGGTAAACCGAAAAGAAGATTATGTTCTAGCATGGTCGCATTTTGAGAAAATAGTAAATAATAAAGAAAACTAATTGTGTAACTGTTTTATAAATGAACATCTAATAAATGCTATCCTTATTACAAGCAGAGGAAATTAAAAATGCAGTAGTAGAATACCTGAAAGCTACCTACAATTTTGATGACAAAAGAGTAGAGCAGGCTTTTGAGGATTTCTTATACGACAAAAGGTATGGCATGTTTAAGGGGCCCTATATTCAAATAAGGCTGCCGTTTGAACGTGTTGAAAAAGATGTAAATCTTTCTGATGTTTTAGACATACGTCCCAATTTTACTCCCTACTTACACCAATATGAAGCATTTAAAAGATTATCAACCAGGAATAATGAACCTAAACCAGTTATTCTAACAACAGGTACCGGTTCGGGAAAAACAGAAAGTTTTTTATACCCGATACTTGACTACTGTTATAAGAATTTAGGTAAACCTGGTATTAAGGCCATCATCCTGTACCCAATGAATGCCCTTGCTACCGACCAGGCAAGACGTTTGGCAGAAGCGATTTACAATTATAAGGATGAGTCTGGGAATTATGTATTAAGGGATAGCATCAGGGCCGGCTTATTTATTGGTGAAGGAAAGCAAAAAGGAAAAGACAGGGCTACCAGAATGGAGCCAAGCCGAATTATAGAAGACAGGGAAACATTACGGCAATCACCGCCAGATATTCTGCTGACCAACTTTAAAATGCTTGACTTTTCGTTGATGCAGGCTCGTTTTCATGATTTATGGAAGTATAATTTTAAAGATACTAGCCTTTTAAAATTTATTGTACTCGATGAATTGCATACCTATGATGGTGCCAAGGGATCTGATGTGGCCAACCTCATCAGGCGATTAAAGCTTAAGCTAGCCATCGATAATAATGCGTTAGTGCCGGTTGGCACCTCTGCAACAATGGCCGGTGGTGATGCCGGTAAAGATGAACTGATCAAATTCTTCTCTCTGATATTTGGTATGGACGTTGATAAAGATGCAGTGATTGAGGAAAGACGGATTCATGCAGAATTGTTTTTTGATGAAACACCGAAAGCTCCAGTATTTGATCTGGCAAAAGTTCATGAATGTGCATTCTATGAAACAGATGAATATGAGTCATATATAAATCGCCAATTAAGTTTATGGGGTTACCCCCGTGAGCATCAGCAATTGTTAAACGAATTAAAGAAGAATAAATGGTTGTTGGAATTGGTGCTGCTCACAAGTAAAGGCGTTGTAGAATTAGAAGAGGCAGTGAAGTTCTGGATGAACAGGTGTTTCCCAGATGATAGTATAACATATAAAGAAGGATTTAAACTTCTGCAATCACTAACCGGTATTTTATCTTTTGCTAAAGAACAATCAGGCACCAGGTATTTCCCCTTTGTATTTTTTCAAACAAGCTACTGGATCAGGAGTTTGCATCGTATTATCAAAAAGCTGCAGCCCTCACCGCTTTTTGCCTGGGAAACGGATTTAAATCCCAACGAAACAATTAAATCATTGCCGCCCTACTATTGCAGGGATTGTGGTGGTTCGGGCTGGCTTGGTATTAAAAAGGAACGAAATGATTATATAGAAGACGACTTAAGGGCTACCCGTCTTCAGTTTATGGCTGAAAGAAATAATAAGAATGTCTATTTTATTTCTTCCCTGGAAAACCGAGCCTATAAAGAAGTATTTGCAGACGATTATAGTAATACCGGCGATTCTATAGATGCCTACATTGATCCTGAAACGTTAGAACTTTTTGATAAGCCTCAATCTGATAAATGTTTTAGAATATTGGGCGTAAGACGACAAGTGGATGATAAAATCGAAAAGGTATGTCCGCATTGTAATGCACGGAACACTTTAGCACTGATAGGTACCGGCTTACCTACTTTAGAGTCCATTGTTGCCGCTCAGTTAATGGCCACCGCCACAGACCCTGCGGAAGATCATGATCGAAAATTACTTGCTTTTACAAATGGCGTACAGGATGCAGCACACCAGGCTGGTTTTATAGAAAGCCGTAATTACCGTTTCGGTATGCGACATGCCATTCAAAGTGTATTGAAAGAATGTGGTAATCCTATTACTTTACCGGATTTATACAAAGAATTTGAAAAATTATGGCGTGAGAAATTAAAAAATGAAGAAAGGCCTGAAGATGCGTATATCTACAAGTATCTTCCACCGGATTGTGATAGCAGGATAAAACTTGAAGACTACAGAGAGAAGGACAAGTCATTTAAAAAAGAATTCCTCAAAGAATTCAGTAACAGGGTTAGTTGGGAAATCTGGTCTGAATTTTCTTTTAGTGCAGGTGTTGGTCGTACACTTGAAAAAGCCGGCGCCTCTGCTGTAGAGTTTGACACATACCAATTTGAAGATATATTCAACCAAATTAAATATTGGCTAGAAAAAGAAACATTAGGTGAACGGATAAATCAAGAAAGCTTTTCAAAGTTCCTGTTAGGTTTCCTGCACAGACTTCGTTTTAAAGGAGGTGTTGATCATGTTTATTTGAAAAAATACAGATCGGAACGAACCAATTACTGGTTGATAACTCAGAATACGAATAAGAAGCACTTTTTAATAAAGAACTTCGGTAAGAATTCCCGTTTGCCAAAGTTGGCTACACTTAGTAATGGCCCCAATACATCAGCTTTTGAAATTATTCAAACCCAGGGAGGTAAACATAACTGGTACAGTTCCTGGTTTTTAAAATGTTTTAATCTTGTAAGCACAACAGAAACAGAGCTTATTAATGACTTTTATCAAAAGCTGTTTGAATATTTAGAAGCCAACAAGTTGCTTGATAAAAAAGTTGCTGCGGGTATTAATAATGTTGGTTTAAACCCCGATCAGATATTTCTCACTACATCAGTAAAAACATTTGAATGCAAAGAGTGCGGGAATACATTAAATGTAGGAGCAAATAATGGAGATGTAGTTAAAGGGATGCCCTGTCTGCAACACCGTTGTCCCGGTGTATATACGGCTAAGGATAATATGTATGATTATTACCGCATGGTATATAATCGGGGTAGAGCACTTCGCATATTTGCAAAAGATCATACAGGCTTAATTGACAGAGACAAAAGAGAAAGACTTGAACGGGATTTTAAATTGAGACCGAGTTATCAGAGTACCAATGTATTGGTGGCTACATCTACTTTGGAGATGGGTATTGATATAGGTGATTTGAATATTGCCTTTAATGCGTCTATACCTCCTGAGACATCCAATTACTTACAAAGAGTTGGCCGGGCAGGCAGGGAATCCGGCACATCACTCATAGTAAATCTTGCTGGCCGGGATGAACATGATCAATATTATTTTGAGGACACGATGTCTATGATGCAGGGTGACATCAGAACCCCTGCTTGTTATTTAGGTGCCAGGGATATATTGAAGCGACATTTCATGGCTTATTGTTTTGACATGTGGGCCTCTGCAGCACCTGCTGCTAATAACATTCCATTTATTGTACGACTATTGAAGGTTAAAAGTTTACCTCTGGGTGATTCCCGTTTTGTATTTAACCAGATTGCTAATTATATAGCAGCAAATAAGCAAATATTAATTACATCCTTTAAACAAAAGTATTCAGGTAAAGAAGTGGAAGACGCACTTGAGTCACTTGAGATGGATGTGATGGCAGATGAGCCTGTACAAAGATTACAGGCTATTCATGGATTACTTCTTTCAGAACTGGATTATTACAAAAAGAAAAGCAATGATATAGATGCTCAAATAAAAAATTTACCTGTAACAGGGCCTGATACTGATGCATTAAAATCTGAAAAAAGAGCAGTAGCCGGTGCAATTTATACCATCAACAAACGGAATACGATTGAATACCTGACCAACTTAGGTATCCTACCTAACTATGCATTCCCGGAAACTGGCGTACGCATCAATGCACAGATAATTTCAAAAGTTGAAAATCAAAGCGGAACAAATTATCGGGTAGAAGATTTTGGTGAGATAGTAAGACCTGCTTCGAGTGCCATCTCTGAATTGGCTCCCGGAAATATTTTTTATAGCCAGGGCCACAAACTGGAATCACAAGGAATTGAAATTTATTCTTCAGACAGTTATGAAACCTGGCGTTTCTGCAGTAATTGCGATGCCATCGCATTAGATGTTGCTGTTCCTAAAGATCAATTACTATGTCCTAAGTGTCAACACAACTCCTGGGGAAGTTTAGCCAATAAAAAACTCCTGGTAAAACTTGAAGGGGTTCTTTCAGTGAATGATCGGGAGGCATCTAAAATCAGTGACGGCTCCGATGACAGAGAGCGGAAGTTCTATACAAAATCCATACACTTAAAAACAGATCTTACATCATCACGAGGAGCAAAAATATTGAAACGAGTTCCTTTCGGAATCGAGTTTTATTCCTCAGCACAATATTTTGAAGTTAATACAGGTGTTAAAGAAGATGGTTTTTTTGGGGGCAGAAAATTATTTATTAATGACAAAGAAAACCCCGAGGTTGGTTTTGTAGTATGCAAAACGTGTGGTAAGGCAACTGAGCGTCCATTAACACAGAGAGAATTGGATAGACGAATTCGTTCTTATCACTTTGGTTATTGTTCTAACAGAGCTACTAATTATGAAGGACATGCGGACGATACTTTTAATGAGCTATATCTGTATCGTGAATTTAAAACGGAGGCATTACAAATTTTACTTCCCGTACAGGACTTTCGTTCATCTGAAAAAGTTTCCATTTTTAAGGCAGGCTTATTGTTGGGATTAAAAAATTATTACAAAGGTCATCCGGATCATGTGCATATCAGAGAATATGAAGAGTTTAACACAGAATCAGGAAGAAAAGAGCAATACCTGGTTATGTATGAAAGTATTCCGGGTGGTACAGGATATCTTTCAAAACTGTTTAATACAGAAGAGTTCACCAAACTGTTAACCATTGCCTACGAGTTAATTAGAAACTGTACCTGTAAAGATGTGGGAAAGGATGGCTGTTATAAATGTATCTATACTTATGCCAATCAATATGACAGAGAAATATTAAGTCGCAGAGAGGCTGAGGATTTATTCAGGGAAATAGTTGAGAAGTCTAATGAATGGAATGAAGTTAAAAGTCTGAATATACTTTCCCAAGTTGCCAATAATGAAGAGTCTGAATTAGAGGAGCGTTTTATTGATCTGTTGCGAACCGATTTTAAAGGGAAACCAAATTCGAACTTTGAAGAAATTATTGAACGTGGATTAAAAAAATACAGATTAACTCTCAAAGAAAGGGATAGCGCTATTTGTTACGAAATACAACCTCAAAATTTGGGCAATGCTTTAGCAGGAGTTAAATATACTACCCGCCCCGATTTTGTTTTTAAATGTATAGCATGGACAATGAGTGGTGTATCTAAAGAATATGAAGAGATACAACAGGTAAAAGACATTGTTATTTATTTAGACGGTTATCAATATCACGCAACTAACGAAAACAAACGTGTTTTGAGCGATTTGCGAATTCGTGACTCGATTCGTGAATCAGCAAGATACAATCAATGGATATTCAGCTGGGAAGACATAGTTAATCATGCAGTTTCAAAGTCAGAAGATATTCTCTTCAAAAAGATGAATATGGCATCGATTGAAAGTATTTCCTCGAGGCATCCTATAATAAAATCATTTGAAAAAACAAGTCTGAAGAAACTGACCAGCTATGATCGCTTCTGTATTTTTTTAATGCAACCATTAACCCAACTGAGCTTACCACATTGGTCCGCTATTCAATTGTTTGCTTGTCAAAGTCAATTGTTGATTAAATGTATACCTGATGATAAAAAAGAAACTTTCCTTACAACCGGAAAGGAAAATGGAATCAGCTTTGAACAATCAAAGCCAACCCTATTTGCTTATTGTGACCGATTGCAGTTTTCTGATGAATTAAAACTTATTTCTATTGTACACCCGGGAAGATTAGAGGTGAAATCTGCCATATTTCATAATCATCCCCGGAGCGATTATGAAAAGTCAAACTGGGAGTTATTTTGGCAAGTATATAATCTGATTCAATTTCATGAAGCATATGGGGTGGAACAGAATCTGGATAATGAAACCGCTGTTGCATCAATAGAAACAACACTTGAAAACTTCAGAGTTGAGCTTCATGAAATTGTGAAATTATTAGTAAGTAAAAATATTGAGATTAATACAGACGTTGATTTTGATTTGCTGGAAGATGAACTAATAGTGGCACAGGCTGAATTGGGTTCTTCAACACATAAATTTTTCATGTACCCGTTTGATGATGAATCAAGAAATAAATTTATAGAACTGGGTTATAAAGAGTTTACTATAGAAAATTTTGACTTAAGTAAAATATAATTATGACTGCTGACATTCAATTATTCATACACGATTCATTTTTTGACTCGTTCTCTGCTTTGCCCAAACAGATTCAAAAGCGTACAAGAGAATTATTAAAAAAGTTTAAAGAGAATCCTAAATCTCCAGCAATTAATTATGAGAAAATAGCCACGTTTAAGGATCAGAGTTTAAGAACCGTTCGTGTAACTGACAAATACAGAGCTATTGTTCAGGCCCCTGAAAATGGCAATGGCTATCATCTTTTATGGGTTGACAATCATGATGAAGCAATGGATTGGGCAAAGAATAAACGTTTTGAATGGAACCAGGAAACACAAGCATTTCAACTATTTGATCAACCCGAACCATCTGTTTCCTTTGAACAGAAACCTGAAGAGCAAGCTTTATTGTTTAGTTTTCTTACCGATGCTGATCTGAAATCGATAGGCGCACCTGATCAAACCATTGAGCTTATTCGTTCTTTCGTTGCAATTGATCAGTTAAACCTGAGCAAGAATAACCTCCCTGTAGATGTATATGAATACTTATACTATTTAGCCGAGGGTATTCCCTTAGCAGAAATATTGGAAGATATAGAAGCCGGCAAAACAGATAAAGACCCGATGCAAAGTAACAATGCATTGAAACATACTTTTATTGTCACTGATGACAGCCAACTGGAAGAAGTTTTGAACGGCAACTTTGAAAAATGGAAGTTGTTTTTGCATCCAAGTCAAAGAACGCTTGCATACCAAAATTATAATGGGCCTGTAAAAGTTACAGGTGGTGCAGGTACAGGAAAGACCGTATGTGCCCTTCATCGTGCTAAATATCTAACAGAAAAAGCAGGAGTGTTTGACAAGCCTGTCTTGTTTACAACTTATACAAAAAGTCTTACTCAGTATTTGCAGGAAACGATTAAAGAGTATGGCATTGAGGGACCCCGGATTGTAATAACAAATATTGACAAGTTAATTTATGATTTGGCCAATAATCCGGATTATAGCATATTCAAAACAAAAGTTGGTTATTATACAATTGAGCAGGAAAAAGGATTATGGAAAGAAGTTTTGGAAAAGTACCCATCTCCATTTGATGTCGATTTCTTTTTAGCAGAATATCATGAAATTATTTTATCACAAAATATTACTTCGCTGGAAGCTTATATAACAGCGCCCAGAATAGGACGGAACACAAGAATTGGCAGAAAAGATAAAGCTGAGATCTGGAATGTGATTAAAGAGTTCCAAAACAGTAAGGCTGAGAATTATTCGAAACTTGAGTTGTGCAATCTCTTGTCTGTCTTTTTTAGAAAACAAAAATATAAGCCTTACTCACATATCATATGTGATGAAATTCAGGATTTCAGTAACCCCGAATTAACATTGTTGCGATCATTAACTGATGAAAAGGAAAATGATATTTTCATGGTTGGAGATCCCTATCAAAATATATATAAAAGAAATCTGAACTTTTCAAAATCAGGTATAGTTATTAGGGGGCGTCGCAGTAAAAAATTAAAAATCAATTATAGAACAACCGAGGAAATCAAACAGCTTGCCACGAAGGTTGTATCAAAAATGGAAGTTGATGATTTTGATGGTGAAAAAGAAAATCTGAAGGGATACCTATCTTTAATGCATGGTAATGCACCAACCTATCATACATTTATTACTCCGGAAGAGGAAGATCTTTTTATTATAGACAACTTGTCCAAATTAATTAGCAGCGGTAAAGTACTGCCGTATGAAGTGTGCTTATGTGCACATACAAATGACGGCCTGGATGAAATAAAAAAACTACTCAACAAAAACAACATAAAGTATCTGGACTTAAATAGTATTAAACACAATAATAGTGCTGTTAACGTATCCACCTTTCATAATATGAAAGGGCATGAATTTAAAGTTGTGTTTGTAAAAAGCATGTCATCAACAACAGTACCTTATAAGCACATGGGCTATGTTCACTTATCTGAAAAGGATAAAGAGATTTATCATCAGCAGGAAAGGTCATTGTATTATGTTGTGTTTTCAAGAGCAGTACAAACTTTGATAATAACTGGGGTTGGAGATAAGAGTGAATGGATAAATTCCTAAGGGTTGTTGGTAAATATCTTAAGTTGTAATGAAAGCTTCCCTATAAACCGTAGCACGTTAAAATAGAGTATGGTGCTACATTTAGGGAGGAAAAATGAAAAAGAGCAAATTCACCGAGAGCCAGATTATTGGCATTTTGAAGGCCCAGGAAAGTGGCCGCAGCGTGGCAGACATTTGCCGCGAACATGGTATCAGTCAGCCCACATTT
>CALRKH020000106.1:0-11406 GCA_943367855.1 Asaia bogorensis
GCCTTCTTATGTAAACATTGGCGCTTATGTAGATGAAGGCACTATGGTAGATACCTGGGCTACTGTGGGCAGCTGTGCTCAAATTGGTAAAGGCGTACACCTGAGTGGTGGCGTAGGCATTGGCGGCGTGTTGGAACCCTTGCAAGCAAGCCCGGTGATTATTGAAGATGGTTGCTTTTTAGGAAGCCGCAGCATTGTGGTAGAAGGCGTGATTGTAGAAAAGGAAGCTGTGCTTGGTGCTAATGTAGTACTGACTCAAAGTACCAAGATTATTGATGTGAGTGGCAGCGAACCCATCGAATACAAAGGCCGTGTACCAGCCCGCAGCGTTGTAATTCCGGGCACCTACAACAAGCAATTTCCTGCCGGTACTTATGGTGTAAACTGTGCGTTGATCATTGGCCAGCGCAAGCCAAGCACCGATTTAAAAACCAGTTTGAATGATGCACTCCGCGACTTTAATGTAGCAGTGTAAAAAAGAAAAATGGCCTATTTGAAATTTTCAGTTGGAGATTTCAAATAGGCCTCTATATTTGCAACCCGATCTGAAAATTGAACCCCGGTTCAATGATTATCAATCACCTGCCCAGGTGGCGAAATTGGTAGACGCACTGTGTTCAGGTCGCAGCGCCTTCACGGGTGTGCTGGTTCGAATCCAGTCCTGGGCACTTCACACGATTTAAGGCGATTCTTTTGTGAATCGCCTTTTTCGTTTTCCTCCGAAACCCTTGCTGCCAAAGGGATTTCAGCGAACAGGCTGTTTACTAATTCGGTTCGAACTTCCCCATTTTTCTTACTATACAGAATCCCCTTCGGAAATACCAAATGTTGCAGTTGACGCTTGGACTCAAAATTGGCTGAAGCCCAGTAATCACTGAGGTTCGCAGCTAACGAAACCATTTTATTTACCACTTTTTCAAGGTTCGAACCATCGTAAGATGCAGTGCGCATTTCTTGCTCTAAAAGTGCCAACTCAGCTCTGTATTTGCTGTCGTATTTGTGGTACAATTCCGCTGTTAGCTGTCCTAAAACAAACTTCTCTTCTATTTCTTCCAGCATAGTCAGCTTTTCGGAAATCTTCTTTTTTAGGAGTTTAGTATCCTGCATCTGACTGGCCAATTGTACCCTAAGTTTCGCCAAGATACGTTCTGATAATTGCTTCTTTTCCGACTGTTGGTAACCGAAATTTTCCAATAATCCCACAAATAAATCATTGAGTTTCTCTGCTTTGATATTTACCGGATTGTAAGGGGTTTTTAATTTGTAATACCAATTACCCTTTGTTTTATACCCAGAAAATGGCTCGTTTGTTATCTCATCTTTCACAAAACCCTTTAGCGGCAATAATTCATGTCTGGACTCTTTCGGTATTCCAGCGCAGGGATGTTTTTCCAATATGGCATTGGCTGCCATAAATGTTTTTAAATCTACCAACGCAGGGTGCTTCCCTTTGCACAGCTTGCCATCCAATAATTTTCCTGATACATATCCTGCATAAAAAACATTGGATATCATCCAGCGAAAATTCTTTTCGGTGACCGCAATTCCTTTGGCATTTAATCTCGATATGATTTCCCGATTGGTCAATTTACCTTCCGCTTTCCACTTAAATGCTTTCCGTATTTCATCGCCGGCCTCTGTAATTACATATTCATGAAAGCAGGCCCGATGCTTTTCTTTTAAATTTTTATACCCAATGGGTAAATGGTATGGCCAGTACCCTTTCAATAACACTTCTCGGGTGTTGATTTTGGTACGATCACTTTTTGAACGATTATCAAAATTGTTGAGCAAGTGAAAGAAATTTTCCTGCAATCTTCCTGAGGCAGTGGAAGTGTCGATATCCTGCGTGACAGATTTTACAATTACTCCTTCTTTGCGCAGGTCTTCGCTGAGTTGTGCAGCCGCGGCTCCACTTCGTGAAAACCTGTCGTAGTTAAAAACTATGAGAATAGAAATATGCTTATTCCTTCTTACAAAAGTGAGCATCCTTTGAAACTCCTTTCGGCCATCAGTTTTGGCACTTTCGTAACTGCCACCGAAGTTTTCGAGAATATTAATCTTGTTGCGGTCGGCATACTCCTGACAGAATTTTAACTGTACCTCAAGACTGCCATTGTTTTCTGCTTGCTCCTGCGAACTTACCCTGGTATAAATAACCCCATCTTTCCCCCGAAGCTTTACAGGGCTTCCATATTGTTTTACCGTTATTTGCTCAAGCTGGCTTTCAAGTTCTACAAGCAGGTTCTTTTTTTGTGGCATACTCCATTTGATTATAGATATCAATAATAATGTCGGCAAGCTTATCCAACTGCTCCGACCGGGTTAGCAACCTCGTGTCTGTTGTTTCATTTTTGGGTAGCTTTTCTGATTTTTTTTCCTTTTTTACATAGGCCTTTTTTTGAGGTTGCATTTTTCTGCCTGGCTCTTTGCCTCCTTTACCCTTTTTGAGCTTTGGGTGGCGATTTTACCATTGGGCCGATTTGTTCGGTTCCCATTATTCAAGCTTTTTGCAGTATAATATTTTTATATACTTATATTTTTGTATTAGGTATATGAATTTATTAATTGATGTATAATATTTTCATATTACAACTTGATAAAATCTACAGATTCGAAATAACTTACTTTGCCATCACGGGTTTTTATAATGAGGTTACTAAATACTCCCCGCCTTTGCAAACTATTTATCTTTTGATGTAAATCCCGATAACTAAGCTCCCGCTTCACCATCAGTAAGGGTTCATCTTTGTTGGTTAAGCGAATGGTGATCTCTGTAATATTATCTTCGTTAAATAATTCACGTATCAGAGATTCAGCACTTCTTTTAAATGAAATCTTGTTCTCCTCAATAGTGAAAAGGTCATGTGTTTGCGTGATTTCACGAATAATATTGGTAAGGTTTACGATGATGCAAGACTGATGAATAAGCTTTTGATACCAGTCTGTTTTTTTAACTAAATCAGCATCAATCATCGCTTTTTGAAATTCGCCTAATTCCAAAAAATCAAATCCTCCATCCAATGTGAGGCGAAGGCATAAATTATGACGATTTAATATCACACCAACGATATGATGAAGTAACCGATTGTCTTCTTTTGAGGTATAATTCCTTGTAAAATCTTCAAAAGATATTACACTGTCATCCTCATTCAGCAAAACCAACTTAAACGATTCGTTCAACTCATTTCGCTTGAACCTTTCCACTATATTTTGATATAAAACCTGCGCATATTCTTCTGTTTCGAAATAATATCTTTTTAAATCCATTAAACTTTTTAGTCCAACACCGAAAGCTCTGAGCTCAATCAACAGACGAAGCCATACCAATTCCACCATATTAAATCTTCCCCACCCTGAGGGAATTTCAAAAGGTAATAGGCCCTTCTTTTTCCAACTATACAGCAATTTTCTATCAAACTGTTCGCCGTCCAATCCTTTGAGCATTGAAGCTGCAAATCCTCTATGCAACAGGCCCTTATTAAGCAACAAAGTTTCTGGGCGAAAATTTGTTGCATTTTCATTAAATGCTTCCAGGTCAAATTCCTCAATAATTTCTTTTAAATTCATTTGTCTATGATATTAGACAAATGTATGTTATTTTGCGTCACTATAAAGATTTTGCGTGAATTCATTCAAATGCACCGCTATGTCGCCATCTATTACTACTGAAATAGATTTTACCTATTACTTGAACAGGATTTGCAGAAACTGTGGTGATCCTATTCCGGATCAGGAACACGCTACCAGAGAATTTTGTAGGGAAGTGATGTTACCAAACGGTAAAATGCTCGATTGCAAGGATGTATACTGGGCAAATAAAAGAAAAGAAGAACCCGACCCTTTTGTACTACTTGTACGGTATCAAAAAGCGATATCCGCGATGCTTCAAATGCTTTGGGAAACGAACCGGGATTCTATCACTGCAGATGAGTTGACAGAGCTTGATATTCCGCTTTCAAGATGCCTGGATAGAAAGGTGAATAAAGATGGTTCACTCTCACACTATTATATTGGATTTGAAATCATTGCTTATCCGAATGCTAAAACACTAAAAATAAAGCCTTATGATGACCTCTTTTTCTAATGCTCAATATCTGCAACAAATGATGCAATGGGGCGCAACAAACAAACCCAATGCGGGCAACGAAAAGGCTACCATTTTGGGCGCCATGGTTTTGGGTGTGATCATTGGTTTATTGGTTTCTAAAATGATGAATAGCTCAAAGAATATATCACCAATATCTAAGAGCACATTTGACTCCTTAAAACATTCGGATTTTGATGCCGATTTGCCCCCACAAATACCACAAAATTTGGAGGAATAAATAGATGGAATATTTGTGATAATGCACCTATTATCTTTTTCAATTTACCATCAGGAATTTCACGTGTTTACACGAATAAACACATATAAAAACGCATCCATTTTTACCAAAACCCATTGACTCACTTTGGAGGTATGAGTACACTGAAATACATCAAATAGCCTGGCCGGGGCTAATTCCAGGTAAGTATCTGGTAAAAAAACTATGGTAACTTTTACACTAAAAAGCTTTACCATGAAAAAAAAATGATTCTATCCGCCTTATTGATGCATTTGAAGAATTTATTAGAGACAGTATTGCGGGAAAAAGAAAAATGCCTTCCGGCAAAAAAATTTCACCGGGAGTTTTACGCAATTACCACTACGCACTGCTATTAATAAAGGAATTTGAAAATCATACAAAGCAGGATATTAGGATAATATTTCTGTATAAGACATCTGCAGCCCTGGTGATACATGAAAAGAAATACTGGGACAAATTCTTTGATCGCTTTACCCGTTTCTTATATTCCTATAAAAAGTTTTACGACACCTATGTGAGCAGTACTTTCAAAATTATAAAAAGTGTTTTCAATTATTTGAGTACCGACAAAGCGCTTCCCGTTGGAAACTTTCATAAATCTTTTAGAACACCACAGGTATCTATTGTTCCTGTGGTCCTGGTGCCCGAACAATTGCATTTTCTTATGAACGACTATGCGTTCAGGTCCTCTCTCCCATCCAGATTGAGCAGATCTTTAGATATTTTCATATTTGGCTGTACGGTTGGGCTAAGAATTGGCGACTTAATGAATCTTCAAAAAAAGCATTTGAACCTACGGGATGGTAAAGGGTACATTTCCATTTATACCCAGAAAACAACATGCCGGGTCTACATTCCTATTCCTGATTACTGCTTGAATATTATAGAACGATATAAGAAATATCATACAGCTTACCTGCTTCCCCGCATTCAAACTTTTATGCTTAATAAGCATTTAAAGGAAATTGGTGCCTTAGCTGGTTGGAATTGGCCCATCCAAAAAATAAGAAGCCGCCAAGGCAAAATAGTTGAGCTCAAAAACGAAAAAGGTGGCACCTGGAAATTCTACCAACACCTATCTGCTCATACCATGAGACGTACTGCCATCACTACCCTTTTGATGATGGGCGTAGATGAGGCTGTAGTGAGAAAAATAAGCGGCCATGCTGCCGGAAGTAAAGAATTTAATAAGTATATCGCACTTTCGGAGGGGTATATAGACAATCAGGTGCAGATGGCATTTGATAAACTACAGGAAAATCCAAGCTGCTACCGGCAAGGTAAAAAGGTAATACCACAGGTGGCTAATTTGGCCTAAAATTCCCTCATTTTCCTACATTTATGAGGTAAAAAGTTCTTTGAAGACTCTTAGCTGACAGGCATTGATGGGCATGTACACTATTACGCATTCGGCATGCAGATGCCCGGGCGTGTATTTAGCTCAGGCTCATACCGTTACGGGTTTAATGGCATGGAATCCGACAACGATGTTAAGGGTGCTGGTCTTTCTTATACAACTGAATATAGAGCTTATGACCCACGTTTAGGAAGGTGGTTTAGTGTTGACCCCAAAACTAGAATGCAGCCATACGAGAGTCCTTACGTTGCGATGAATAACAGCCCTCTTTGGCGAAATGACCCCAAGGGCGATATTGCCCCGATAATTATATGGGCGTTAAAGAAATTAGGCGATGCTGCAATAGGAGTTATGACGGATGTCGTTGTTCAGTTAGCTGCTGAAAAATATTTTGGGAATAATGGACAAGGGCATAACTCATGGGAGGCTGCATGGAATAATCTTGATCTTGATTGGTGGCAGGCTATACAATCTGGTGGAGAAAATCTAGTTAAGAATAAACATCTGTCTGCGGCTATTTCTGCTGGCGGAGATATGCTTAATTATTATTTCAGCGATGAAAATGCAACTTGGGATGGAGCTTTCATGCGAGGGGGCTTAGGTGCTGTTTCCTCCTATATAGGAGGAAATGTTTCAAGTTTCTTCTCTAAGTACGGGCCTAAAGCCGTTCTAAAAGGATTGAATGCTATGGGGCTTTCACCAAGCATGATTAAAGAGCTTAAACCCTGCGGATGCTTTACAGATTCCACACTGATACTTACGAAGGACGGCTACAAAGAAATTAGTAAAATCAAAGAGGGAGATTACGTATTATCTTATAATGATACTACAGGAGTTAAGGATTGGAAAAAAGTAAAATTACTTTTCGTTACAGAATGGAGTGAGATAATTACCCTGCACACTAAAGCAGGAAAAATAGAGACAACATCTGAACATCCTTTTTATGTAGGAGGAAAATGGAAAAAGGCTTATGAACTATCCACAAAGGATACTTTATTTTCAACCAATGGCAATATCGCCCAGATAGATTCAATTAGTATTAGGAAAGGAAAATATGTTGTTTACAATCTTTTGGTTGAAGATTTTCATACTTTTTTCGTAAGCAATCAAAATATACTTGTACATAATGGGGCACCTTGTCCTGTCAAGTTTCAAGGAGCTGGAGGAATGTTTGGCGGAAATCAATGGCTTAATAAAGGAATACATGCAAACGTAGAAGGAGTAGGGAAAAATGTTGAAATAGGATTTAAGCTAAATGCTGCTGGCGATGGTATAGATGTCAATATAGTTAACTATAAAGGCAAATTAAAAGACAAGGATAGGCAAGCAGCTATTGAGTATGGACAACTCTTTTTAGAAGATAAAGGAAATCTACAAAAGCTTAAAGAGTGGTTTCAGGCAGCAAAGACAAATGGAAATGTTCCAACATCTGACCATGGAACTATAGATAAAACAATAGGAGTAATTGATAAAAAGTTGCAATAATGGACGTATATCTTGAAAGTTTAATGACGCCACATTCTTTTCTTACATTTGAGATTGGTAGCAAACTGAACTTATCGTCATTCACAATTGAAGATGATTACAACCCAATAGGAGTTAATGGGTCTGCATATTATTTCTTCAATAAAGAAATTGATGTGGAGATTTCGGAAAGAGATGGTTTGATTGATTCTTTTGATATTCTTTTGTACAATCAAGAGAATGAGGTGTATTTGGGTAACAAAGAAAGAAATCATTTGCGACTTAACAATTGTAGTTTCTCTGATTTTATGTCGTACTTAAATAGTAATAAGTTAGAGTGGAAGTTTGAAAGAATTCTATCTGACAAAAGTATTTCTATCGCTTACTATACAAAGTTGAAGATGTTGTTTTATTTTGATTGGAATGGTAAAAACCTTTTATCATTAATACATGTTTCTAAGGCATAAAAAGCCTTCGCCTTGGTAAGTGTCCGTGATTGCCGAGGTTCGTGTCTCACGAACCTTTCCAGCACATTGTGTCTTTGTCTTGTCCTAAAATAGGTTTACACAAAAAGTAAACAATGGGCATGCAAAGTCAAATCATTGAGTGGAGGATTTTACATTTTAGAATTGCAGAATTTAGTATCCCCCGCATTACATATTTTTAAGCCTAAATAGTTCTTTGAATACCTCTCTCATTTCGATACGCATTCGGCATGCAGATGCCCGGGCGTGTATTTAGCTCTGCCTCATACCGTTATGGATTTAATGGTAAGGAAAATGACAATGATGTAAAGGGCACGGGCAACCAGCAGGATTATGGCATGCGCATTTATGATCCGAGGTTAGGAAAGTTTTTGAGTGTGGATCCGTTGGCGAAGGAATATTCTTGGAATAGCACATATGCATTTGCCGAGAATGATGTAATTCGAAGTATAGATTTGGATGGGATGGAAAAGCTTATTGTCACAGAACACTATGATAGATTTAATAACAAAACTAGAACGGTTTTTGAGGGCATTAGGGATATACAAACCAAAGAGGCTGTAAATATGCGCATGAAATCTAAGAAAGACATAGGGTTAACCACTCAAGATGTATATGTAGTAAGAAAGAACCACAAAGGAGAAATATTCTTTGAAGGACCTGGAGGAACAATGAATAAGAGGCAAGAAGCAATTGTTTCAAGTGCAAAAAGGGAGGAGGGCGAACAGGACGATAATTTACCTGAAGGCACAATGCAACAAAAGCTAGTAACTAAAAGAGGCAGATTTTACGAAAGTGCTTTCTTAAATAATGAAAAAAATGAGTTTTTTAATAAGGTTGTACTTGAACCTCGCCCACAAGTTATTGTTCCTAACTCGTTATCAACAGGGTTAAATAATTTATTTGTTTTGGGAATTACTCCTATACTTCCTGGCAACTTAAATAATGGTACACTTGATCCAAACTCTGCTGAACCGTCTATTTTACGACAGTATAATGGGCTTCTTGATCAATTGCGAAGGGCAGGTGGAGCTAGAAATGCGACAATAAATATTAATTTCAAAATACCTGACGGTCTAACTAGTACAGAGCAAAATGCATTCTTACAAGGTGTTTCGAATATTCGAAACAAACTAATCACTGACTTTACTTCAGCAGGTGTTAGAAATGTAGTGGTGACAGAAAATTCAGGAAATAATTCAATTAGAATTAATCAATAGTATTAAATATGAAAGCTATCTTTTTTCGAAATTTTATTATTCTTCTTATACACACTTTAGCTTCACATGATTCGCAAGCTCAATATAAGATTGTTAAAATTCCCTCAGAAGATATTTATATCAGATATTTTGATTTTAAGAATATCTCAGAAGAATACAAAAATGATTCAACTTATTTTGTTTGCATAAAAGGAAATAAAGACACTGTGCAAATTTTAAAGCTAATCAACAATTCTATTTCTTACGCTTATTTATACAAGTTAAAACTAGCAGCAAGCCCAATGAATATTTCAACACGAACAACGGGGGCTTCACAAATCAAGCAAAAGAAAGCTGAATATTATATTGCTGAAATGATAAGGCAGATTTGGTGATTTTCTCTGCCTTGGTTCGTGTTCTCCGCCTGCGTTCGTGGCACACGAATGCCCACGCAGTTAGAGATGTCTGTCTTGTCCTAAAATAGGTTTACACAAAAAGTAAACAATGGGCATACAAAGTCAAATCATTGAGCGGAGGATTTACAGTTTAGAAATGCGACATAAGATATGTCGTTAACATCTGGAAGATGGTACCAAGTTGGCTGTGTCTTGTCCTAAAATAGGTTTACACAAAAAGTAAACAATGGGCATGCAAAGTCAAATCATTGAGTGGAGGATTTTACATTATAGCATTGCTGAAATTAGTATAAAACACATTCCATATTTTTAACCCAATATAGTTCTTTGAATACCCCTCTCATTGAGATACGCATTCGGCATGCAAATGCCGGGGCGTGTATTTAGCTCAGGCTCATACCGTTATGGGTTTAATGGCAAGGAAAATGACAATGATGTAAAGGGTAATGGCAACCAGCAGGATTATGGCATGCGGATTTATGATCCAAGGCTCGGGAGGTTTTTGAGTGTGGATCCGTTGACGAAAAACTACCCAATGCTTACGCCATACCAATTTGCAAGTAATAGACCCATAGACGGGCTTGATTTAGATGGATTAGAGTATATGTCCTTTCATTCATCAATGTATAGGTTAGGCTATGTTACAGAAACAACAGAAGCGCCGACTCCTGCTGGGACAATTTGCAGGATGACAAGCTCACGAACAGTTGTAAGTTCGGTATATGAAAATATTCCGGAGTCAATACGAAACCCTGCTGTAAAAGACTTTTTGATGACGTCAGGTGGGCCTGTAGGTGTCAACGGGGAAGATGTTTCGGGGCCATATTTATCCAGTAGAGGACGCTATTATAATAAGGGACCACAGTTTTGGGGTTTAGGAGAACAATCAACCGATATTTCAAGTAGTTCAACCACTGGGTTATATAATTTTAATTCGGGACCTGATGCTTTGGATGCTAATGAAGCTCGAGCTTCTGGAATTGCGTCAATAGCTGATGCGCCCCAGCATGCATATGGAATGTTTATGAACTGGTTTAATAGGGATATTGTTCAAGGTTTGTCAGCAGAATATGATGCCCGGAAGTCTTTTTATTATGCAACCAACATGGTTGATTACAATATAAAAGAAGGAGGCTTTCCATATATGTCCCCTCTTTTAAGGGCACAGCTTATTAATTTCATGTCTGACGGTTCATTATTTACAGATGGTTTAAATTCAAAATCGTGGACGATAGAAGGACTTACCAATGCACTCGATATTGCTAATATTGGAGTTCAGGCTTTGAGCCAATTGGGAAAACTTCAAAATGAGACACGAAAGAGTGTTAGCTCCCTTCTGCAGACTTACCAAGACATTGGGGGAGATGCGTCCAGATATAGTACTATGGCGGAATCTTTAAAAATCGAAGAAGAATAAACTGTTTATGAGAAATATAACGACTGCATTTTTGTTTTTTAGCTTGTTTGGATTTTGCTTTCAAAAGACTCATGATGAAGCAGTAGAGGCCAAGAGCACTGTAAAGAAAATATTTAGACTTTCTTTTGAGAAGAAATATGACTCTTTATCATTGTTCATGCCCGAACGTTATTTTAAGAATGCAAAAAAGGATTATCAATCTATAGTTGTTAAGCCAATGGCAGAGGCCATTAAAGTCGGGGATTTTCCTAGTGATTCAAACTTGAAATTTGAAAAGAAAACGATCATTGGCATGGCCGGTCACGTTGTGACTTTTTATCCAGATAGGAAATTAAGTAAGGTAGATTCAATAAGATTTTTTTTTATTGAGCCATTCGGGTTCAAAGAAGTGTATTTATATGAGGTTTTTGAGCCGCTACGTAAGATTAAAATTGTAACGCCCCCCGGCTATCCTTAGTGTTCCTACCTTTGCCGTGGGTGTATTCCATAAAGTGTGTCAGCTGAAAAATAATTGATCAAAATTGTTCTCGTTGCGGGATGATATTTTCCGGGATGCTTTTACACGTTGGTAAAGTTGCGGAAAATATCATTTCGCAATGAGATGCCGCCGGCAGGCCACACTCTCGTTTCATAGATTCAGTTTTAAGCGGTCTGCAAAGATGATGGATAGTTGTGCCAGTGTTTGGTTCCAGTTGTGTACGGGTTTGTTCCATTTGGCA
>CALRKH020000107.1:0-11382 GCA_943367855.1 Asaia bogorensis
GTGTATTTTAAGTGGTTAACAATATATTGAAACCTCAGTCGGCTATGCTGGTGCACATACTTACAGCTTGGTAAACATCATATTAGTACGCTGACCACCTATCTGCACCTTCATCACATACACACCTACTGGCAATGCTGCTACATCTATGTCTGTGGCTGCACTTTGTAGCAATCCTTGTGCCACAGCTACTCCCTCCATAGATACTATTTGCCATGATGCACCTTGGTCCAATCTAATACCCGCAGGCACACTGAGCAGCACAGATGATTGTGCGGGGTTGGGGCTTAGTGCCACTTGCAGCATTTGCTGCCCCTGCGGCACTGCTAGTGTTGGCAGCGGATGCTCATACACATATCTTGCCGTATCGGCCAACTCTTTTATGGGCCACAAATCCACCATCGGACACGCACCTCCGCTATCAGTCACCACAAAGGCATACACGACTTGCACACTACTACCCGATGGCAACGAAAAATCTCCACCACTTAGCACAAATCGCCTATCCCCTGGCACAGAACCTAGCATACACTCACTCCACCCACCTACTACATTAGGGTCGCCAGATAACATGTAGTTGCGCTCTATTCCTCCAAAGCTTATTCTGCTACTATCTCTATATTGGGAGCGCATATAATTGTTGAAGTGTCCATAATGAGTTGGGTTGCCATTATTAGAAGCGTCATTATTATAACTCATAAAGCTTCCAGCAGGTACTCTGGTTGCACCATCGCCTGGGTACTGCAGCAATGCCATACCTCTCACTGGTGGGTGTAGCCCATAAGAACCTGGCGGATTGCCAGCAGCAGCACCATCATCAGGTATAGCATTGTAATACACGCCCATTCTCCTTGCCGAATCAAAAGCTACATAATCATCTAGAAAATATCCCAAATCGCCATCATCCCAAAACGCTACTCTGAAATTAGTATAATCGCCATCAGACTTATTCTTCACCTTGTAGCTGTAATAAACCACATTGTCTATAGCGGTGCCTCTGCTATATCCATATACCATCAGTTGCACTTCAGCTCTTATAGGTAGCGCTCCTGTTTCGCTATGTGTTGGGCCATCATCATTATATACACACCACAATGCCTGGTCGCCTTTTATATCTGGGTAGTCGCCTTCCAGTGGCTCATATTTCCCATCACCATCCACATCTACAAAAGGAGCCATTGCATCGGGTATTGTGAGCGATACATTCAGTGCACCTTTAGCATAGTCGCTTAGCCTTCCTGGCCATTCCAATATAGCTCTGGGTGTATTAGCTATTGTGTGGGTAGCCTTAGTAATAAAAGTATCTATATCCACCCTCGATACCTTCCATATCTTAGCCCATTTACCCGACTCCGCATGTGCTATAGAGCCCGTAGCATCTATTGGGCCAGGCCAGTAGTCGTTGCCCGACTGTCTGTAAGTTTGCGCTGCCACATGTAGTGAGCCAGTCACATCATACCCACTCATCCACAATGAGCCTCCTATACCCAAGTGCTTCCCGGCTCCGCTAGGGTACTCACATACGGGGTCATAGGTCATAGTATGCCACATGTCTCCATGCACCAATATCTGAGTATTTATTTTGTTAACTGTTAGCCGTTCGCTGGCCGTAAATGATGATTGTGCTGTAGCTAAAAAAGAGAACAACATTCCTGCGCACAATAGCAGGTAAGATAAGGTCATCTTTGTCATAGTAGAGGTTGGATTAAGTGTCTACTATTAAAGACGTAGCTAGCTACACAAATCTTTGGTAAATGCTAAAATTAAATCAACACCTCTTTCACTTTCTGTTGCTCCACAGCTGTGTACAACTCGTAGTAGGCCCCTTTCTGCCCTATTAATGTGGCATGATTACCACGCTCCAATATTCTACCCTTATCCAGCACCAATATCTCATCCGCCTTGCGTATGGTAGATAGTCGGTGTGCTATCACTATTGATGTTCTGCCTTTTATCAGTGTATCTATAGCATGTTGTATCAGCTGTTCACTCTCACTATCCACCGACGATGTTGCTTCATCTAGTATCAGTATTGCAGGGTCATACAGCAATGCCCGGGCAAAAGATATCAATTGCTTTTGCCCTTGCGACAGTGTATTCCCTCTTTCCATCACATTAAACCCATACCCTCCTGGCAACCTCATGATGAAGTCGTGAATACCCAGCAGCTTACACACCCGCTCCACATCAGCCTCTGCTATGCTGGCGTCCATCATTGTTATATTATCAGCTATTGTGCCCGAAAACAAAAACACATCTTGTAGCACTATTCCTATGCGCTTGCGCAGGCTATAGATATCATATGCCTTCAGGTCCACGCCATCTATCAATATCTTACCCTCTTGTAGCTCATACAGTCTATTCAGTATACTAATGAGCGATGTTTTACCAGCACCAGTATGCCCCACTACTGCCATAGTTTTTCCTGCTGGCAGGTCAAAGGACAATCCTCTCAACACTGGCGATTCTGGCTTATACGCAAAATGTACTCCTTCAAATGTTATTGACCCTTGCAACTGTGTTGCAGCCTGTGTACCATTGTCCATCATGGTCTCCTCGCTGTCTAGCACCGCAAATACACGCTCACCAGCTATCAGCCCCATTTGCAATACATTAAACTTGTCAGCCATCATTCTCAGCGGTCTGAAGAGTAAGTTGAGATACATCACAAACGATATGATGACACCAGCTGTTACGCCATAGTTCAGTATACGCGATGCTCCATACCACACCAGCAACCCTAAAGACAAGGCTAGTATTATCTCAACAGCCGGAAAAAATACGGAGTAGGCAAATATACCTTTGATATTTGCATCCCTATGCTCTTTGTTAATGGTCGCAAATCGTTTTAGCTCCCTGTCTTCTGCTGCAAAGGCCTGCACCAGATACATGCCGGTTATATGCTCTTGTGCAAACGCATTGAGCGCAGCCACAGCATTGCGTACCTTCTGAAATGATTTATTTACAGCCTCTTTAAACCACCACGTAGCCAATATCAACAGAGGAAAAGTAGCAAGACATACCAATGTCAGTCGCCAGTCTGTCACCATCATCACCGTTATGATGGCTATTATAGTGAGCACATCGGCTATAATAGAAATGATACCCTCCGAGAACACATCGTTCACTGCCTCAATATCATTGATGGTTCTGGTAGTTAGTGTGCCTATAGCAGTGCGGTCATAATAGCCAATGTTCTGATACAGAATTTTAGCAAACACACGCTGTCTTATGTCACTCACTACTGTTTGCCCAAGCCAGTTGGTTCTGTAGCTAAACCAAAATCTGAGTGAACTTTCTATCAATAGCACTCCAAGCTGCACACCACTTATCATCAGCAGGCCCGCAAAATCTCTTGCTGCTATATACTTATCTACAGATAGCTTTATGAGGTAAGGTCGCAATGGAGCCACACATGCCAATACTATAGCCACCGACATAGCCGCAAAGAATATGCGCCTATACGGGGCCGTAAACGAGAATATGCGCAATAGCAACCCAAAATCAAACTTCTTCTTTACATTTTTTTCTGCCATCACGGTTGCAGCCTAGTCTTTAGCGGCCATTAGGTAAGCCTTTATAAAATCATCTATTTCGCCATCCATCACCGGCTGCACATTACCCACCTCATAGTCTGTTCTGTGGTCTTTTATCATCTTATACGGATGAAAAACATAACTCCTTATTTGCGAGCCCCACTCTATTTTCTTTTTGTTGGCGTTCGATGCGTTTTTTACTTCTTCTCTTTTTCTTAGCTCTTCTTCATATAGTCTGCTCTTCAGCATCGTCAGTGCTTTCTCTCTGTTCTCTCCCTGCGTGCGTGCTTGTTGGCACTCCACTATTATACCACTTGGTAGGTGTTTCAAACGCACCGCTGTTTCCACCTTATTTACGTTTTGCCCTCCCGAGCCTCCCGATCTGAAAAATGCCCATTCCAAATCCGATGGATTCACCTGTATGTCTATTGTGTCATCTATTAGCGGATACACAAATACAGATGCAAAAGAGGTATGCCTTCTCGCATTAGAGTCAAATGGCGATATACGCACCAATCTGTGTACTCCGCTTTCCGCCTTTAGCAATCCATATGCAAACTCCCCGTCAAACTCTATTGTTGCTTGTTTTATACCTGCACCATCTCCATATTGCACATCTACCTCGCTCACCTTCCATCCCTGCTTGTCGCCATACATCCTATACATGCGCAGCAGCATCTCGGCCCAGTCTTGGCTCTCTGTGCCTCCGGCACCACTGTTTATCACCATTTGGCAGGTCATCTCATCCTCAGGCTCATTTAGCGTGCTCTTAAACTCTAGCTCATCTACTTGTTTCAGTGCGTGGTTATAGGCTTCTTGCACTTCCTCCTCTTTAGCCTCTCCCTCTTTCCAAAAATCATGCAATACAGCAAAATCCTCTACCGACGATTTCACACGCTCATACAGGTCCACCCAGTATTTATCAATCTTTATTTCTTTTAGTATTGCCGTAGCTCGGGCATTATCATCCCAGAAACCAGGAGATAAAGTAAGCTGACGATCACGCTCCAATTTAGCCAACCTGTCATCTATACGCAAAAAACGATGCAGATGCGCTATTCGCTCGCGTAGCTCTTTCAGACTTTCAATTGTCATAAGGCTGCAAAGGTACACTAATGCCCCCACCTATCCGTAACGGCTCACCTTTTTAGCAAAACTATCTTACACCTACCAGCACCCTGTTCAGGCCATTCTTTAGCACTACATGCGTCGGAAAAACCTTGCTAAACAAAGCTTGAACATCCTGCCATTCAGTCTCATTATTTACTATATAGTTCATTGCACAGCACCCACCTGCTAGCACAGACTTCTGGCATTGCTTCAAAAATGCTTCTTTGGTTACAAACTCTGGCACCACCCTCCCCACAAAAAGGTCTATAAATACCATGTCATACTGCTGCTCATTATGTTGCATATAGATAGCAGCATCTGCACATACAGGGTTTATTGTGCCAGTGCGTTTATCTTCCAGGTGTGCCAGTGCCCATTGCAGCACCTGCTTATCTATTTCCACCAGTGTCACAGCTGGGTATGTCTTATACTTAGCTAACACCTCTACCATACTGCCTAGCCCTCCACCTATCACTAGCACTTGCTTTAGTGTTGGCAGTTTACTGCCCAAATATTCACACAGCACTAATGCTGGCCTGTAAGCCGCACCGTCAGAGTACACAGCATCGGCCGTACCCAACTGTAGCCTGCCTGACGACATATATAACCTAGGCCCTAAAACGACTTTATCCGGTTCCATTGATATTGGAACCGGATAAAGATAACTTAGAAGTCTTTTTATGAAAGATACCTTAATGATGATATCAGATTTTGCGCTTTATTATTGGCGCATCTTCTTTTTTTTGAAGATGGGCACTTTGCTCTCATTACCACTTATCAATCTGGTAATATTCTTATGATGAGTAAGCACCACCAAAAAGGCGGTAGCTATAGCAAACAACCTATAACTCAACTCTTGCGCCTCAGCATTGAAGATAAACAATATCAATAGTGGAAAAGAAATACTAGCTGCTATAGAGCTTAGCGATACGTAGCGGGTCAGCAACAACATTAACACAAATACCAACACTAAGCTGATGGCCACTATTGGATGTATGGACAATATCATGCCAAAAAGCGTAGCAATACCCTTACCCCCTCTAAACTCGGCCCATATCGGAAATATGTGACCCAACACCGCTGCCAAACCCAAGAATATCTGCAAGTTCACAAAAGGCTCACTTGTCCATGTGTATGAAGACAGTATAGACAACTTAACTGCTATAAATCCTTTCATCATGTCGGCCAACATCACTCCAGAACCAGCTTTGGGGCCTAAAATTCTAAACGTATTTGTTGCGCCTGCATTACCACTGCCATGCTCGCGAATATCAATACCATACAGCCATTTACTTACCCATACAGCCGATGGAATTGAGCCAATCAAGTATGCCAATACTATTAGAAACGCTATTGTCATTATCAAATCAGATTACTGCGAAAAACAAATATAGTAGTTGAGGTTCGAAAATCCTAACTACTCATTTTAGCTATCGGGAATTTTTTAACAATATTATTGCCCTATACAGAACTGTTCAAGATTGATTGCTCTTATTAAAGTGAAAGTTGTTTTTGAGTGAAACGAGTCACATTTTGCATCCATATCCCTCTTTATAACGAGAAAGTAACTCGGTTGCAGCCAGAAACAACCATAAGATAGGCAATGAATAAATCTTAAGTTGACACTCAATATCCCTCACTATTTCTGCACCAATATAGATATCCAACCATTTCTGCTAGTCACCTGTGCATTGCTAAAGCCTGCTTCATTTGCAGCATCAGTTATTATCGCCTCATCATCTACCAACAAGCCACTCATTAGCAACACACCTCCTACTTTTACCAAAGCATTCATTTTGCTCATATAGGCCAGCAATATGTGCCTGTTTATGTTAGCTAGCAATATATCATACACACCATCTTCTAGTATACTGATGTCTGCATCGCCTACAGTCACATTATCTACCCCATTTATGGCTACATTCTCTTGCGCATTATTTACAGACCATTCATCATTATCTATTGCCATCACATCTGCGGCACCTAGCTTTCTGGCTAGTATGGCTAACACACCAGTCCCTGTACCAAAATCAAGTACCTTACTACCTGCAAAATGTAGATGTCGCATACCTAGCATCATCAATTGGGTAGTAGCATGATGCCCTGTTCCAAAAGACATCTTTGGTGTTATCACTACTTCATACGCTGTAGCCACCTCAATATCATGAAAGTGTGTTCTTACGGTACAAAAGTCTTCTACTATCACTGGCTCTATGTTAGCCTCCCATAACTCATTCCAATTCTTTTGCTCCACTTCCTCTATTGTTGCGTCTAGCCCCCACGTCTGCAACACTTCTATTAACTGATCACGTTCAAACTGCGCCACTGGTATATATGCCTCTATACTATCCTGCTCTTCTACAAATCCTTCATATCCTGCTTCTGCCAGCTGCGCTACTACCATATCTCTCACATCGCCTTCAGCTACGGCTATCTCTACTTTTGTATGTGTTATCATGCTTATGCTATTATTATTACTAAAATAGCAGAGGCTGCAATCAGCAGCCTCTACATTAACCTTTATAGAAAATCAATTCAATACTACTATTCATCATCATCTACAGGTGCTTTACCTCCTGCTTTTGGTGCGTCATCATCACCTAATGGCTCTACACGTAGGTTGCGCTCTTGCTGATCCATTGTACCAGGCAATGCACTGTTATACAACACACGGCGTGTAGGCACATCAGTTACTATGCGGAACTCAGTACGACGGTTCATCTGACGACCTTCTGGATTGTCTTTACCACCTACGCTGTTTGGTGCAACATTGTTTTTGTTCCCAAATCCACGTGCAGTCATTCTTCCACGCTCTACACCACTCTTCTCTAGGTAGTCAAGCACGGCTTGTGCACGACGCTGAGAAAGTGCTAGGTTATAATCATCCTTACCTTTTGAGTCAGTATAAGAATAAATCTCAACAGATATCGAAGGATTATCTTGCATAAAGTGAACCACAGAATCCAATGCTGCTACAGACTCAGGACGAAGTGTAGCCATGTTATAATCATAATAGATGTTGCTCACACTAAAGCTGCTGCGTACTGTATCTAAGAAGATAGTAACCACCACAGTATCATTAGGGTCAGAGCGTTTCACATCCATAGTGCTCACAGATGCACGGCTCGATGTATATCCTGCTTTGTCAGCAGTCAACACATATGCATGTGTACGAGACATGTTGATGAGGAACTTACCATCTTCTGAGTTATAAGTTATCAAATCACCTTTCTCATCTATCATTTTTACTACAGACTCACCTATCAATTCGTTATTTTTTCTGCTCACCACTTTACCCATTACTACTAACTTAGGCTCAGCTTGTATGCGCCAGATGTCATTACAACAAGTTGGATTTTTGAGTGCGAAAGAACCAATACGGTTAGATACTACATAACCATCTTCCTTACCATTTGGTATTGGGTCTAGTATGAAGTACATCTCATCAGCACATGTATTGATTGGGAAACCTAAGTTGCGCAGGTTTCTGTAACGAGATGGACCACCTTCTGCACTATACACGTCAAAACCACCAAATGATTTCTGACCGTTAGATGAGAAGTACAACTTCTGTGTGCGGCTATCATAGTATGGGCTTATTTCATCTCCTACTGTGTTTACTATTTTACCACAGTTTTGCGGACGAGAAGCAGTACCATCACGAGGGTCTATGATAGAATACCAAAGGTCAAAACCACCACGACTTTGTAGAACACGGTTAGAAGAGAAGAACAATACTTCTTTTTTACCCACTTTAGCCACATACGGCATTGTGTTTGTTCCAGGGTCACCTATGTCCAATAGCATTGGAGTTTCCCAATTTTTAGCACCAAATCTTGACATGTAAACATCACAAAGTGTTTTTACAGAGTCAAATCTACCAACTGTGATACGAACAGTATTACACTTGCTAAAGTAGAATTTGGTACCACCAGGATTCCAGCAACCATTTGCAGTATGGAAACCAGCGTCATTAAACTGTCCATCATAAAAAGACAAAGGCCATTGGAAAGAATCTACTACTCCTGGTTGCTTGTGAGAGTACATGAAGTGTTGTAGCGGAGAAATAACTGGAGATTTCTTTTTGCTATACTCCTCATTTACTTTATCATTTTTCACAGTTGCAAAGAGCAATGCAGTATCACCTAGCGGATATGGAGACAATTCGTTGTAAGCCGAGTTGATGTTCGGACCAGCATTCACTAGTGTAAATGCTTCTGGCTCTTTTATAGACTTAATAGCCATTTCACATCCCTCTATCTCACGCTTTGCACGCTTTTTGTACTCCTTCATCATTTTCTGATCAAGTGTACGAGTAGGATTATTGTCTATTTCTTCTACACCAGTTCCCGCAGTTCTTACCGGATTCTTCTTATTATCAGTCAAAAACTCATTGAACAAATCTATGGCCTGCTGATACTCGCATTGCTGCTTCATCATCATACCAGCCAGATATGTTGCATACGGGTACGACTTCTTCGACAAGTTCTTTACCTCTACATAGTAGTGTGCCGCAGGTACGTAGTCGCGTGTTGCGCGGTAGCACTCTGCCAACTGATAGGTAATGTATGGATTGCGCTCATCTGCTTGCTTCAACTGTTGGTAATAGTCGATAGCATTAAAATAACTTCCTTCCGAATACAAATTATCAGCCCATTCCAGCTTCTTGTCGTTAGACATCCTAGATTTAGGGTCAAATGCCTTGCTACGATACTTTACCTTTTGGTTCTTTTGTGCGTCAGCAGAATACGGAGCAATAACAATAACCGAAGCTAAAATTAGATACAGCCAATTTTTTCTCATGTGCGTGAGCGTTATTAATGGATATAAAAGTATAAATTGGTTTTAAAAAAAAGAAGGGCTAGTAAAAAAACTTTTTAGCCCTTCACAAATTTCTTATGTGTATTACTAGAAACGAGTACAAGAAACTACCCTTCTGTTGGCAAATTTCATACCGTTGGGTGCCACATAGCGTACAGCTATTTCAAAGCCTCCACGACCATTACTAGCCGAATTAAGCGTAGATATATTGTAGTCATACGCAAGGCCTACTCTAAAGCCTTTAAACTCCATACCACCAGTTATGATGGCAGCATCTCCACTACGATACCATCCACCTATAAACACGCCAGGTGAAAAGTTCTCGTATCCAGGGTCATTACTCACATGATACAAAAATTCAGTACCACCTATGATCTCTGTAGCTGATGCCTGATTTTGATATATAGCAGCTGGGCGTATGTAGAATCTGTCTCCAGACTTAATTGATAAACCCAATTGTCCAGTATAGCGCATATCCAATCCTACCGCACTAGTTTGCTTCTTCAGCAAAGCATCGTTTGGTTGGTTGATGTTATTAGCAGCCAAGCCAACTACATAATTGAAGTTTTCGTTTGGAGCACCAGACAATGACACACCTGCATTCACTAGGTAATAGTTAACAGAGTTGCCTATGCCCAATCCATACTCTGCTGATGTTCCCTGAGCAAATGTGCCGTTCAGTGCCTCATCTCCAAAATATAGTTTAGATAGGTCTATGCTTTTTTGAGCATATCCACCTTGTAAACCCACTGCTAGGTCGCCGTTACCAACAGTCTTGTGATAAGACAACGATGCCAAACCTGTAAAGTTTTGCAGATTACCATCGCCAGCCTTGTCATTAAACACTACCAAACCCGCAGCCAAATAGCCTCCGGTAGCATCTGTGTATATTGGCATATCCGCATGTGCGCCAAAAGTCACGTAGGGCACAGTTACACTACCCCATTGATTGCGATAAATGCCACCAACACGCACCTGACCGTCAAACATGCCGGTAAACGCTGGATTGATGACCAATGGTGCCATATCAAACTGCGAAAAGTGAATATCCTGCGCTTGTACTGCAGGGGCACTCATCAATACGGCTGCGGCTAGGCCAATGCGGGTGAAGATATTTTTTGTGTTCATCTGGTTATGTTAACGTTGTAAAATTACCTTAATAATGTTACGTTTCCTTGTTTTTGAATAATTTTTCCTGTATTTGTGGTTGCTTCTATTACGTACACATAAACGCCCACTTGCTGTGGCACTCCATTATAATCACCTTTCCACCCCTCATCTATGTTTGTTGTCTCGAATATCAGATTGCCCCAACGGTTGAAAATACGGAAATAATTTAAAGTAGCAATACCTCTCTTTATAATTTTAAATTCACCATTTACATTATCACCTGGGCTAAAAGCATTCGGAACAGTTATAATGGTGCTCTCATCCACAATCACATTTATAGAGTCGCGTACCTTACAGCCATGCTCTGTCATAGCATTCACTACATATTTGGTGCTCACAGTAGGCGATGCTAGTGGGTCCGAAACATATTTGCTGCTCAAACCGCCTACTGGCGACCAGCTGAAATCCGTACAGTTCGATTGTGTTATTATCTGATAACTCTCGCCCGGATGCAGTCGCACAGAGTCTGGCATATTGATCACTGCACCTGCATGCACCCTCGCCATAAAATACAACGTATCCTTGCACCCATCTGCACTGGTAGCCAATACTGTATAGGCCTGGTCTGTTACTGGCTTTATCACTGGTTGTGCCGCCTTCCCATCACTAAGGTAGGTAGCTGGCATCCACTCATAGCTAGCGCCACCTTCTGGCATCAATACTGCACTATCTCTCGGGCAGAAACTCAACTCTGGAACTATACTTGCAAAGTTCGCCGGATGTACTTTAATCAATGTAGAGTCTA
>CALRKH020000108.1:0-11292 GCA_943367855.1 Asaia bogorensis
AAAAAAGATTCAAAGCCATGCTGCGCAATGTGCACCAATCGGTAGCACTACCACAAACACACAAAAAAAGAAACATACTCTTTACGCCACAGCTTTGGCGCACAGCAGGCGTTGCTGCTTGTGTAGCCATCGTTACCTCTACTATCACCTTTTGGAGCCTGAAACCATCGCTCAATAAAAACGAATCGAGATACAATACTATAAGCAGAGAAGTAACCGGACTGAAAATAGAACAGGCCAAACAGCTACAGAAACAAATGCAGCTGGAAAAAAATCTGGACAAATCACGCAAAAACGCTGCTCCAACATCTGATGTTCACAAAACCGGAACAGGCTTTGCACTTACAAACAATGGTTATTTTGTTACAGCCTATCACGTGCTACACGATGAGGCTGGTTATGGCGACTCTGTTTACATACAAACCCGCGAAGGCCAATATTTTAAAGCCTCTCTCGTAACATTTGATGCCACGGCCGATATTGCCATTATGAAGGTGGAGAAATCTGGCTTCAAGTTTGGCAAGGGTGATTTACCCTACTCATTCAGCCCATCCAAGGCTGGCCTGGGCACACATATCTTCACGCTCGGTTACCCTACTGAGGATATTGCTTACAGCGAGGGTTACATCAGTAGTCGTAATGGCTATGAGGGCAATAAACTACAATATACATTGGAGCTGCCTGTGGGTCATGGGCAGAGTGGCTCTCCGCTCATAGATGCTAAAGGCAATATACTGGGTCTGCTTACAGCTGTTGGTTCTTCTACAGAAGATAAAACCTATGCTGTTAGCACCACTGCTATCACTGCACTTTTGGCCAACCTTACCGACAAAAAGACGATTAAGTTGCCACGCAATGCACGCATAGCTAGCATGAGTCGACCACAGCAAATAGAAAAAATGGAAGCTTACACCTTCTCGGTGAAGGTGTATAAAAAATAGCTGGCGCTGCGAAACAGCACCAGCTAGTATATTAGTTTACTTATCTTTTTTAGCAGCAGGCATCACATCTGTGTATGGCACAGAGTTGTCCTCTTCAGGCTCGTCCAGGCTTATATCTAGTGGCGTAGTTTGCTGCATTTTCACTGGCACACCCGTCACATAGATGCGGTGCTTCCAGTTTGGGTTCACCACTTTTACAGTATATACACCTGGCGGCATAGAGTTGGTCTCATATCTACCATCTGCCAGCGTATAGCCCGATGCTATCAATGCAGTATCTGCCAGATATACATGCATCTGCACTCTGGCTACTGGTCGCTTACGGCTATCTCTCACCACCCCGCTTATTGCATTCTTGCGCACCTTGGCACTAGTTTTTGCAGCATTGCCAGGCTTGGCAGGGTTAGCTTTGCTGGCCGCATTGGCAGCTCCTGGTTTCACTACAGATGGTGCCACCTGGGCACCAGCCATATGCACAGCAAAAACCATTCCTATTACTACTATATATTTCTTCATGTCTCCTAGCGTTATGTCTATAAAAATAAACAATATTTTTCAATGTCAACAAAATTCTGGTAATGTGTATGCTGCTGTATACTAATGTTGTAATTTTGCTACTTATATGAGTGATGTTGTAACACCGCAAGCTGCACCTCAGCTTACGGCAAAGGATTTCGCAACCGATCAGGAAGTGCGTTGGTGCCCCGGATGTGGAGATTATTCTATCTTAAAACAAGTACAAACCATTCTGCCGCAGGTGGGCATACCCCGAGAGCAGATAGTGATTATATCGGGTATAGGGTGTAGCTCGCGCTTCCCCTATTATATGAATACCTATGGCATGCACTCCATTCACGGCCGTGCCACCGCTATAGCTTCTGGCCTCAAAGCCTCCCGACCCGACCTTAGCGTTTGGATAGTGACTGGCGATGGTGATGGACTGAGTATAGGTGGCAATCACACCATTCACCTCCTCAGGCGCAACTTCAATGTAAACATACTCCTGTTCAACAATCAGATTTATGGCCTCACCAAGGGGCAATATTCGCCCACATCAGAGGTGCACAAAATCACTAAATCTACCCCTACAGGCAGTCTGGACCATCCATTCAATCCGGCAGCACTGGCACTAGGTGCCGATGCCACATTCATAGCCCGCTCTATGGACCGCGATCCTAAGCACCTACAACAAATGCTGTTAAGGTCTAATGATCACCATGGTGCATCCTTCCTCGAAATCTATCAAAACTGCAATATCTTCAACGATGGTGCATTCGAGATATTTACTGAAAAGTCTTCTAAACCTACCGAAACGCTGATGCTGGAGCAGGGCAAACCGTTAGTGTTTGGGGCCAATAGAGATAAAGGTATTCGTATAGATGGCTACAAACCTCAATTGGTTAATTTGGCAGATGGCTATAGCGAAAACGACCTTTGGATACATGATGAGGCAGATTTCTATAAAGCACAAATGTTAGTTCGCTTCTTCGACGACCCTAGCGTAGAGGGGCACATGCCTCGTCCGTTTGGGGTGTTTCTGGCACGCCAGCGCAGCACCTACGAAGATGATATGCGCCTACAAATAGAAGAAACCATAGCCAGCCGCGGCAAGGGCAACCTAGATAGACTGTTGGCAGGCAAAGAAACCTGGGTAATAGAATAAAAAATAGGCGCGGCTTATAGTATGCGCCACAAACGAGCAACTTGGCATCCTTAAAAAGTCTTACAACCGATACCATTTGGTATGGATTTAGCAATATAGGTGCTAAGCTGCTCAACTATATACTTACCCCCATTGTTACCAACCTGCTCAACAATGCTGCGGGTATGGTAGAGTATGGCAACTATGCCACACTATTTGCCGCTATCAGCTTCATCAATATTGTTTACACCTACGGGCTAGAGACTGCCTATTTTCGTTTTTCGGCTACAGGCGCAGACAGGCACACGCTTTTCAACACTACTTTTAGCTCGCTCATCATCTCCACCATACTGTTTAGCACAGTGCTTATAGGTGCTAGCGGCTCATTGGCCTCCACCTTTGGCATTGCCAACCATCCCGAGTACATCACCTGGTGTGTGCTCATAGTGGCGCTCGATACCCTCTCGGCCATACCCTATGCCATGCTGCGGCAGCAAGGCCGCCCGCGCAAGTATGCCTTCACCAAGATAGGCGGCATACTGGTCAATATAATACTTGCTATTTTGCTAACTGGGGTATTACCCGGCTGGGCAGCTGCTCACCCCAATGCAACCCTTACACATTGGTATCACCAATATACACCTGCGGGTTTCCTCATCTTGGCCAATCTGGCTCAGAGTGCCGTTACGCTGTTATTACTATCCAAAGAGTGGATGGTATATAAGCCACAACTCGACACTCGCTTGTGGAAAGAAATCATTACTTACTGCTGGCCTATGCTCATAGTAGGCTTGGGAGGCATGGTCAATGAGACCATTGATAGACTGATGCTAGGCCAACTACTACCCGGCACCGAGGCCGAACGCAAAACCGCAGTAGGCATCTACAACGCCAACTATAAAATCTCCATATTCATTACCCTATTCATACAGGCTTTCAAGATGGCTGCCGAGCCATTCTTCTTCAAAGAGGCACAGAGCAAAAACGCCCCCGCCACCTATGCCCGGGTTATGAAGTGGTTTGTCATCACCCTATGTATAGCCTTCCTTTTTACAGCTTTGTTTATTGATATTTGGCAATATTTCATTGCTTCCCAATACAGATCTGGGCTGGGTGTAGTGCCTATCCTACTTGTAGCCAACATTGCATTGGGCATTTATTACAATCTGTCGGTTTGGTACAAGATAACAGACCGAATGTATATGGGCATGATCATCACCATCATTGGTGCAGCCATCACCCTCATTGCCAATACCATTTTCATACCTATATATGGCATGTATGCCTGTGCATGGACCACCCTGGCAGCCTACGGCACCATGATGGTATTATCTTACCTGCTCGGCCAGCGTTATTACCCTGTACCCTACCCCACCGGCAAACTATTGGGCTATCTGGCTGTTATGCTTTTGTGCTACCAGGCCGCGCATCTGTTAGCTAGCTATGTGCAGCTACCCATACTACGTTTAGGTGCTGGGTTTCTGCTGTTTGGCACATTTCTGGCACTACTGCTACGCTCCGAGCGTGCCGAGCTACAGGGCCTACCACTAGTGGGCAAATATCTGCGTAGGTAGTACTTTACCTCAACCACTTATACTACTATTTGTTTTCTAATTTGTACTTTTGATACAAATCCACTTTATCTCATGCGTTTACTACTCTCCCTTGCACTAGCCACAGTAGCGTTTTCGGCCTCAGCACAAATCACTATTACCCCTGCCGATGTGCCTATGCGAGGCGACACATTGCGCTACAGCATAGCTAGCCCATCACTGCTCACCTCCTATGCTGCCGATAGTGGTGCCAACCAAAGCTGGAACTTCGATCTGGTGCCTACAGGGCAGGGTATAGACTCTTTCCGCACACCTTCAGAGGTAAGCCCGCTGTTTGCTTTTACCATACCAGCCACTTATTGTTATGGTCACAAAACTATGGATAGCATACCTGGCTTAAGCCTGCTCATGTCGGGCATTAGCATTAGCAACATGCATACATTCTTCTCTGTTATGTCGGCTCCACCTTGCTATGCAGCCGAGGCTTTTGGTGCATTTGCTCACCCTACACTATACCCGATGTTATTTACAATTTCCCCCTTACCTATGGCAATAATGATAGCAATGCCTTCGACCTCAAGTATGGCGCACCTGGCGTAGGCTACATACGTCAGTATGGCTATCGCCTCACTCGTGTAGATGGATGGGGCACCATCACCACCCCCTACTTTACCACACCTACCCCCTGCATACGTGTGCGCTCAGAGATTGTAGAAACCGATAGCATCGTACTAGATACTATGTCTTTTGGTTTGCCACGCACCACCATAGAGTACAAGTGGCTGGTAAAAGGCGAGCATTATCCAGCAGTTACCGTATCTGCTATCTCCATACTAGGGTTCGAGCTAGCTACCTCTATCCGCTTCAAAGATGCATACAGGCCCGAGTTCAACACTAATACTAAAATTATTCGCAGTCAAGATGGCACCATTTTTGCCTACCCCAATCCTGCTACCTCATCCGTCAACTTCACCATTCCTCAATACTGGAAAAACTATTCCATCTCTCTATTCGATGTTTCCTCTAGGCTAGTGGCCTCTACGGTCAACAATCCTACGCTCGATGTAGCACAGCTACCAGCAGGCACCTATGCGGCTCGCATTACAGATGGTTCAGCTCTAGTATTCTTAAAGGTAGTAGTGCAGTAGTTATCGCACTATTTATATAAGATGACTAACGCTTAGTATACAGGTGCAGCACCATATAGGCAGCTATTGCCAGCAGTAGCACCACCGCTACTGCGGCCAGCACATTAAGCTCTGTTTTGGCACGGCGGCGCTTGGGTGCAGCATGTAGTTGCTTGCGCAGTCGGGCATTAAGTCGGGTTACGGTTGGCAGCGCGTCGGGCATATCCATCAGTCCTTCTATAGCATCTGCCTCCATTGCACTTTCCGTCAGGGCATGTTCCACCATGCGGCGAGCCTCAGGGTCTAGCCGGCCCTCCATATAAGCCAGCAGCTGCTCATCCGTTATCACGGGTGTGCGTTGGCCATCTTTATGTAGTCCGTCACTCATAGTTTCCCCTTTTCCAGTTTTTTGGTTAGCAACAGTTTTAGATTGCGTTTGCCATTTTGTATATAGCTTTTTACCTGCATAAAGGTAAAACCTGTTCGCTCTATTATCTGCTCATAGCTACACTTTTGCAGGTAAAACAATGTTACACTCAGCCGTTGCTCCTCATTCAGCTCGCCCAGCGCCCCCTCCATAGCTGTTAATGTCTGCTCATACCAGGCTATTGTCTCCTGCTCGGGCACACTATCGGTAGGCAGCTCTGCTACCGACTCTTCTACAAAATATCGTTTATCGCGCAGTTGCTGCAGGCAGTGGTTGCGCATCAGCACATACAGCCAGCCCTTTAGGTTACCTATTTCGCCCGCAGGCAGCTTGGTTATAGCCGTTTCAAACACTTGCTGCACAGCATCCTCAGCCTTGTTTCTATCTTTCAGATACTTATAGGCTACACCCAGCAGCATGCCCGTATACCGCTGCAGCAGGTAGCCTAGCCACCTATTGTCGGCATCGGCACGGTAGGCAGCCAGCAGCTGCTCATCAGTCATTAGGCTATGTTGGGTGTGTGTCGCCAATGTTTTTCTGTCCTATCTACTCATGAAGATACATCAGCTTAGTGTTTTCCATAAACATGAGTAATAATTCCCATCCCCTCATATTACACTATAGCCCCTACAAATACCGCAATAACTATATTTTCAAGCACCCACAAGCACGCAAATCAGCTTTTTGGCGTACGTTTGTACTATAAACATTATATACAATGGCGGTACATTCTTTTCAGGAACACTTTGACAACCTGATCGAAAGAGAGATCAACATTGAGCCTAAAGATTGGATGCCGGACGACTACCGGAAAACGCTCATCAGGCAGATTTCGCAGCATGCGCACAGTGAGATTATTGGTATGCTGCCGGAGGGCAATTGGATAACAAGGGCACCATCGCTACGCCGCAAAGCAGTTTTGCTGGCTAAGGTGCAAGACGAAGCAGGACACGGACTGTATCTATACAGTGCCGCCGAAACGCTCGGCATCAGCCGCGATGAAATGTACCATCAATTACACACCGGCAAAGCCAAATATTCTTCCATCTTCAACTATCCTACCCTCACTTGGGCCGACATGGGCGCAATAGGTTGGCTAGTAGACGGTGCTGCTATCATGAATCAGGTGCCACTCTGCCGCACCTCCTACGGCCCATATGCTCGTGCTATGGTGCGCGTATGCAAAGAAGAGAGTTTCCACCAACGTCAGGGATTCGAGATTATGCTCACCCTCTCCAAAGGCACTGAAGCCCAACGCAAAATGGCTCAGGATGCATTCAACAGATGGTGGTGGCCTTCGCTCATGATGTTTGGCCCTCCCGATGCGGACAGCCCTAACACAGAGCAAAGCGTAAGATGGAGAATCAAAAGATTCACTAACGACGAGCTACGTCAGAAGTTTGTAGACGTAACCGTAGAGCAAGCCAAAATACTAGGCCTGCAAATACCAGACGCCGACCTGAAATGGAACGAAGAACGTGGTCACTACGACTTTGGCACCATCAACTGGGAGGAGTTTTGGAACGTGGTGAAAGGCAACGGCCCTTGCAACAAACAACGCCTGGATGCACGCCGCAACGCTTGGGACAATGGCAAATGGGTTCGCGATGCAGCTCTAGCCCATGCCAACAAACGCAAAGCTCGTGCTGCCAAAACAGCCGCTGCCTAACCAATTTATTAGCTACCACTATTATAAAATGACCAACGACCAACTCAACAAATCCAAAAGCGAATGGCCTCTATGGGAGGTATTCATACGCAGCAAAGCCGGCCTCGACCACAAGCATGCAGGTAGCCTGCACGCGGCCGATGCACAAATGGCTATAGAAAATGCACGCGATGTCTATACCCGCCGCATGGAAGGCGTTAGTATTTGGGTGGTAGAAAGCAAAAACATCCACGCTTCAGACCCGGGCGATGCGCAATCGCTCTACGAACCGGCTAGCGATAAAATCTATCGTCACCCCACGTTCTACGACCTCCCCGACGAAGTAAAGTATATGTAATTTCACTCACTGGCGGGCCCCATAGCCCGCCAGTGCTTATTCAAATCATCTCTACTGCACATGCTCCATTACATACTGGCCCTGGCCGATGATGCACTGATACTTGGTCACCGCATAAGCGAATGGTGTGGTCACGGCCCCATCCTAGAGCAAGATATTGCACTCACCAACACCGCACTCGATCACCTGGGCCGGGCACGCAGCCTATACCAATACGCTGCCCAAACGTTCAATAATCTACCTGCACAGCAAAAAGCAGATGCACTATCGTCTGTAGCCATCAGCGCACAAGTAGCCGCAAGTAGCAATATAGACGAAGACGATCTGGCTTTCCTTCGCGATGGTCACGACTTCAAAAACCTGCTCCTGTGCGAGCAACCTAATGGCGACTGGGCATATACCATTGCTCGTTCCTTCTTTTACGATGCTTATGCTTTCTATTACTATTCCGCATTGCGCAGCAGTGCCGATGCCCAGTTGGCAGCCATAGCAGAGAAATCGCTGAAAGAAATAACCTATCACCTGCGCTGGAGCAGTGAGTGGGTGATAAGACTAGGCGATGGCACCGACGAAAGTGCCGAGCGCATGCAAGCCGCCATCAACGACCTTTGGGAGTTTACTGGCGAGCTCTTCTCTCCAGCCACTTACGAGGCCGAAGCTCTAGCACAAGGCTATGGCATAGACAATGCAGCATTGCTACCTCTATGGACCAAAAAAGTACAAGAAATTCTGGACGAAGCATGCCTGCAAACGCCAAAAACAGAGTGGATGCAGCAAGGTGGTCGTCAAGGTCGCCATACCGAAAAGCTTGGCTACATCCTTGCCGAAATGCAATTCATGCAGCGCACCTACCCTAACATGGAGTGGTAAGCCTCCACATTATAAACTATTACAAGGCCTGCCAACTAGGTGTTGGCAGGCTTTTTTTTAATACTTCCTATCTATCACATAATTCACCAGCTGGCGCATAGCTGCCGATGCGGCAGTAGCTGGATATTGGTCTAATATCTCCAGCGCCTCAGCCTTATACTGTTGCATACGCTGCTGTGCATACTCTATCCCGCCCGATTTCAGCACATAATCTATCACCTCATTCACCTTTTGCCTATCTGTGCTTTCGTTCTTCACTATATATATTATCCTGCGTTTGGCAGCAGCATCAGCGTGCATCAGTGCATATATCAGCGGCAGGGTCATCTTCTTCTCCTTTATATCTATACCAGTAGGCTTGCCTATGTTATCTTGTCCATAGTCAAACAAGTCGTCTTTTATCTGAAACGCTATACCCACCTTCTCGCCAAACAGCCTGAACTGCTCCGCCACCGCATCGTCATTAGTAGCCGAGTAAGCACCAGATGCACATGCCGCAGCTAGTAGCGATGCTGTTTTGGCACGTATTATGTCAAAATACACCGACTCGTTTATATCCAGCTTGCGCGCCTTCTCCATCTGCATCAGCTCCCCTTCGCTCATCTCCTTCACAGCGCGAGAGGTAAGCTGAAGTATCGTAAAATCTCCATTGTCTATAGATAGTAGCAAACCCTTCGATAGCAGATAGTCGCCTACCAGCACTGCTATCTTATTCTTCCACAGCGCATTTACCGAGAAGAAGTTGCGACGTTTGATCGAGTTGTCCACCACATCATCGTGCACCAGTGTAGCTGTGTGCAGTAGTTCTATCAGCGATGCCGCCCTATAAGACGACTCATTGATGCCCCCAGCTATCGTGGCCGATAGCAATACAAACATCGGGCGCATCTGTTTCCCTTTGCGCTTAATGATGAACTTCATTATTCTATCCAGCAACGGATTGGACCCTCGTACACGCTCTGCAAACTTCTGCTCAAACAACTCCAACTCCGCACCTATCACTTTCTGTACCTGCTCCATAGTAAGGATGGCAATATCCAATTGTAAAAGTCGATATTACTGGCCTAATTGCCACATATTTTTTATACATCCAACCATACGTTTTAACAAAACCATAAATTAAAGCCCCTTAGCCCCACTTACTTGGTTTTTGCCCTCATCACTTATACCTTTGTTTGATTATATTCGTTTATAAAACGAAGGTCCAAACCTGTTTCTGAATATGCGCGCACGGAAGTTATTGTTATTTGCCTCACTGATGCTCTTTGCTTCATCCTCGCTCTTGGCTCAAGGGCGAAACAATAAAAGCTCAGAGTCCACCACACCCACCACCACCGAAAACTCCGAAGCTCCTGCATCGGCTACCGCTCCATCTGGCGGCCTGCAATGGGCCAACAGAGATATGACCTATCACGGCCAAAACTACGATATACTCGACTCCGCATATTATCCCAAATCTCGCGCCAAACAGTTTCATAGATATATGGAACACTTGGAGGCTTTCCCGCCCAAACCCCGCAATATGTGGGAGGTAGGCCTTGGTGGTGGCTTGTACAATATAGCTGGCAACATACCCTCGCTCATGCTTTGGCAAAAAGGAGGCGGTGGTGTTAGTATGCACGTACGCAAGTCGCTAGGCTACATATTCTCTATGCGCTTTCAGTATATATATGGCGTGGGCAAAAATCTGGACCTTCAGCCCACTACTGGCTACGATGCGCCCTACACTCGTTTTGGCTACGTACCCTTGCAGATGGCTGGCACCACTACCGTTCCCAATGCCGTTTATCGCGCCACTCGCACAGAGTCTTCTCAGTTCAACCTCGACCTTATATTCAACGCTGGCAACATCAGCTTTCACCGTGCCAAAAACAAAATGTCCTTCCACGGCCTATTTGGTCTAGGCGCACTCGGATACAAAACCTGGGTCAATGCGCTCGATGGCACATTCTCCCGATACGATTTCCCCAACATGGTCACCAACCCAAATGCCGAACCCAATGACGTTCGCAAAGCTTTGCAAAGTGCCATGGACAAATCTTACGAAACACCTGCCGCCAACACTGGCCGCAGGCGTATGCTCGATAAAAAGACCATGTCATTTGCACCTAGTATAGGCGCAGGCGTACAGTTCAAGGTAGGTAAGAAATACAACATACAGGTCGAAGACCGATACGTATTTGCAGTAGACCCATATATAGATGGAACTCGCTTTGGGGCCAACCTTGGCAGCACAGTGGCCACAGGTCGCTCTTCAGATGGTATCAACTATTTCTCGGTTAGCCTTTGCACCAATATCAAGAGCAAGAAGTGTGTAGAACCTCTTTACTGGGTCAATCCGCTTGATCATAGCTACAATGAGCTTTCTTATCCGCGCCACATGATACTGCCAAATCCTGTATTGCCCGACAAAGACGAAGACGGCATTACAGACCAGTTCGACAAATGCCCTAAAACACCTAAAGGACTCCCGGTTGATGCTCATGGCTGCCCGCTGGATACTGATGGTGATGGTGTACCAGATTACAAAGACAAACAACTCATTACACCTACTGAATGCCAACCAGTAGATGCCGACGGTGTAGGCAACTGCCCATGCCCAGATGGCTGTAAAGAAATGGTAAGCAATGGAGGAGGCAATGGTAATGGCAACGGTGGCAACGCTAAAAACCCTTGTGGCAATATTGGTGCATGCACCCTACTCTTCCCAGAGAATGCCAAAAAAG
>CALRKH020000109.1:0-10608 GCA_943367855.1 Asaia bogorensis
GAAACCTGGTCGCTTACTAAAGCACTATTTGCAGCACCGCCGCAGGCATGGAGCGTGCTGCGGCGGCATTGTGTATCTTAACGTATAGTTCGTTTAATTATCTATCTCAGTAGTGTCACGTTTCCTTGGCGTTTGTCTATCTGCCCATCAGTAAAGGTGGCTTCTATAAGGTACACATATACGCCCTCGGGTTGTGGTGTGCCATTGAAGCTTCCATCCCATCCTCGGCCTTCTATTTGCTGTGTTTCAAAGATGGTCTGTCCCCATCTGTTGAAGATGGTCATCTTAAAGGTAGCTAGCCCTGCTGCTGCCAATGGTCTAGGCATAAAGTATTCATTCACACCATCACCGTTTGGCGAGAAGGCGTTGGGTACATCCATAAAACAGTTTTCATTCACTATCACACTGTCTGTTGCTATGCAGCCATCCACAGTTAGTTGCACCCAGTAGGTGCCTGGGTTCCCTATTTGTATGCTAGGTGTGCGTGCTCCAGTGTTCCATAGCCAGCGCATAGGCATGCCGCTATATCGGCCATCACCTATGGTTATTGGGTTGCCGCCAGGGCATATAGTTGTGTCGCCACCTAGCTGCACCTGCGGGTTATTGAATACCCATACACTCTTAGTGGCAAAGGTGTCTGGACAAGCTCTGTAAAAGGCATCCAGTCGCACGCTTAGGTTGCCAGCGCCGTCAAATGCGTGGCGTACTGGGTTCACATTAGCTATTGTAGATCCATCGCTGAACGTCCACAGATAGCTCACTAGTCCAGCTTGTGCAAATACGCCATTGAATGTTACTGTTCGGCCACCACATAGCACAGTGTCTGATGCTGACACTGATGCCGTGCTGATGGAGTCTACTTCTATGGTCACTCTAGCCGTATCTCGGCAAGGCACATCATTAGACAATGCCATAATGATAGTGTATGTGCCTGTGCGCTCAAAAGTATGTACAGCATCTCTGGTGTTGGCTGTGTTGCCATCGCCAAAGTACCATGCGTAGTTTAGGTTGAAGCCAAGTGAGGTATTAGTGAGTGTAACAGGTTTGCCCGTACAGGTAAAACTATCTGGATTGGCTATAAAACCAGCCTTCACTATATTGGTTATTGGTACTACTTTGGTTATGCTATCTACACAGCGAGTATTGGTTATATACAGTGTCACATCATAGTTGCGGGGTAGGGTATAGATGTGTGTTGGGTTGATGGCTGTAGAGGAGTCGCCATCGCCAAAGAACCATCTGTAGGTAAGGTCTGCCGCTGGTGTAGATGTGTTGATGAATCGCACAGTATCTGCTTTGCAGTTTTCTCCTACTGTAAAGTTATATCCCGGTATTATAGGTGGGTCGGTCAGTGTCACAGGACCTAGTGTATTAGACACACATACGCCACCTGTTCTGGCTACAAAGTCGCTATACACACCAGCGCATAGCCCCGTTAAGGTAATGGTGCTATCTGCTGCTACAGTAGCGGCAATTGGTGTTTGTGCAGTGCCATTTCTTCTGTAGTAAATGGTATCTAGTTGGCCAGGATATAGACCAAAGAGTTTCACCCTGCCATCGCAAAAGCCACACTTGGTAGGGTCGGTACTACTAATGTCGCGCATTGTGAATGGAGGCACAGTGAGGTTGGCAGGGCCCACCACATTGCTCACGCATACACCACCTGCACGCACCAGTATGTTGTCATACAGCCCAGCACATAGCCCTGTTAGAACTATAGTACTATCGGCTGCTACAGTGCGCACTACCACAGGCTGAGGCACACCATCTTTGGTAAAATAAACACTATCCACTTGTCCTGGATACAGTCCTCTCAGTGTGATAGTGCCTGTGCATATACCACAGTATGGCGGATTAGTAAACGTAAACCCACCTATTGTAAATGGAGGCACTGTTAGGTCGGCTGGGCCCAATGTGTTAGATACACAAACGCCCCCTGTGCGGGCCACAAAGTTGTCGTAGAAGCCTGCGCACAGTCCAGTGATGGTAATGGTACTATCGGCACCTACTACTTGTATGTGAGGTGTCTGTGCCACGCCATCTTTGGTGTAGGATACAGTATCTCGCTGACCTGGATATAACCCATAGAGCGTGATGGTACCTGTGCAAATACCGCAATAAGGTGGATTGGTAAAGGTGAGAGCACGCATGGTAAATGGCGGTACAGTGAGGGTCACTGGTCCCAATGTATTGGAAACACAGATGCCGCCTGTTCTGGCTACAAAATTGGTATACACACCTGGGCACAAACCACTTATAGTGATGGTGCTATCGGCACCTACTAGTTGCACAAATGTTTGTGGCACGCCATCTTTTTCGTAGCTCACAGTGTCTCTCTGCCCTGGGAACAGACCAAGTAATCTAATTACACCATTGCAGGTGCCACAGTAATCGGGATTGGTAAAGGTAATAGCCCGCATAGTAAATGGAGGAACAGTGAGTGTTATTGGCCCCAGCACATTCGATATGCATGTGCCTGCTGTCCTCGCCACAAAACTATCATAAACGCCTTGGCAAAGCCCTGTTATAGTTACAGTGCCAGTGCTCGGTATCACGCGCACTACTGGAGTTTGCGGCACGCCATCTTTTCTATAAGTTATAGTATCTGTCTGCCCTGGGTATAGACCATGCAGGGTTATACTACCATCGCAAGTGCCACAGTATCTCGGGTTCGTGCCAGATAGGTGAGTCATAGTAAACGGTGGGTTAACCAATGTCACTGGTCCCACTGTGGTGCTGCACACGCCTGCTGTTCTAATCACTATGCTTGAGTAGGTGCCTGCACATAATCCTGTTATTGTTACCGTACTGTCTGGCCCTATGGTGCGTATCACTGCAGGTTGCGCCACGCCATCTCTTAGGTATGTTATGGTATCTGTTTGGCCAGGGTATAGCCCATATATTATTAGCCCACCGTTGCACAATCCGCAGTTGGTTGGATTGCTGCCTATCACCGCTCTGGCAGTAAAAGGTGGTGCTGTCAATATGATAGGGCCTATGGTATTAGACACACATATGCCAGCTGTGCGTGCCACTATACCAGCATATGCACCAGGGCATAGCCCACTTATTACTACTGTACTATCTGCGCCTATAGTACGTATAATTGGTGTTTGCGGCACACCGTCTTTGAAGTAGGATATAGTGTCTGTTTGTCCAGGCCTTAGTCCATAGAGTGTTATGCTACCAGTGCATATGCCGCAATAAGGAGGATTGATGCTGGTCGCTGTTCTTATGGTAAAAGGTGGAGAGGTAAGCACAAAAGGACCTACAGGCGTAGACCTGCAATATCTGCCTACTGTTACCACTAGCGATGCGTAAGTTCCAGCTCCCAGGCCACTAATAGTAAAGCTGCCATCTGCGGCTACAGTGCCTATTACAGCTGGCTGGGCTATGCCATCTTTGGTAAAGCGTATAGTATCTATAGTGCCTGGTGTTAGTCCATTTAGCCTTATCCTGCCATCATTGGCACCACAATAGCTAGGGTTGGTCATAGTAGCTGTTGGTGGCGGAAAGCTTGGCGCAGGTATGGTCAAAGCAGCCGTATCGTAGCAGCCCGCTGCTGTGCTCGAAAATACAGTGCCTATATAGCTGCCTGGGGTCAAGCTATCTATGAATGTTGCACTAACTCCTGTAAATGTTCTGATAGTGTCAAACGGCGATGATGCATTGGAAACTTTAATTCTCCAGGGGCTGCCTCCACCAGAAGGAGTAATAGATACACCAGCTCGTCTGTAGCAATCTGGAGTAGATACTTGTGTCATATTCACCACTGGTTGTGGCAAAACAGTGATGGTGTATGCTATTGTTTGTGTACCTGCCAGCGGACAATTATTGTCTGTATAGGTTACATAAAATGTATAATCGCCAGGTGTCACACCAGTGGAGGTCCAGCTAATGAGACAACTAGGGGTAGGAGTTCCATTGCCAGTTGTTACAAAGGTGAGCCCAGCAGGCAAGCCACTAGCACTCACAAATATGTTGTTGGTAGTCACCGCCTGAAACGGATTGATACGCATACTGAACGTACCAGAGTTCTGACATATACGGAAGTGCGTACTGTCTACTATAGTGCCATTAGTAGCGCCCGACAGGAAACCGTTGGGAGGTGTGTTAGTGCATGTTTGCACCAAGAAGGTCATCTCTCTTTGGCAAGAACCTACAAATACACCATCTCTGAACTCACGAACATTGTACACCACTAGCGAGCGTTGTAACAAATTGGGTACAAACGCAAATTGCCCTGTAGCAGCATCAAAAGACATTGACGATACTGCCAGGGGATTTGTGCCACTGTAGGGTGTTATATATACAGTATTAGTTGCGGCTGCAGCCGATGATGAGCCATCCTTACCACCTACCAGCGAGAAAGCAAGCCTGTCTGTAATATTGGGGTCTACAGCGCCAGGGTTGTAGTTATTGGCAGTAGATAGACAGAAGAACGGGGTAGGCACATTAGTGAGCACTGGGTTGGAGTTAGGAGCCACTGTGTTATTCAGGGTGTCCACCAGCTCTATCAGCGATGAGCCTGTAGCAAAGGAAATATTGGTAATAGTAGTAGCCCTACCTGCTAATGAACTTGCTAATTGTCCTGTAAACCTAAATCTCCATACAGACGATGTAGTAGGTAAAGTATAAGTGCCACTATATACGAATTTCTTGATGCCTGGAGTCGTGAACGACAAACTTGTACACTTGGTCATAGACAGATACGCTGGGCATACAGGCGTTATCTCCACACCTGTGCTAGGTGCCTGTACTGTCAAGTTCAGCGAGTCTATAATGGTATTACCATTGAAGATGTATATTCTTGGCGATGCTGTGGGTAATGCAGAGAATGCAGTGCCTGGCCCAGAACTACCACAATCACCATAGGCTACCAGGTTTATCCTATATGTATTACCAGATACGTGAGTATAATACAGGTCCATACCCACAATGTGGGATGCAATCGCACTAAGCGCACCCGTCATAATGGCTATTGCCAAAAGCGTAGCGCGCAAAAACCGAGGGTTAAAGAAGCACATATAAACGCTGTGTGTGTTTATCTCCCCATTTCTGAATATACATACGGGGTTAGTTTACCTACCACTAAAATTATGCCAAAAATGTAACGTATCGAAAAAAAATGTGGTAAAAAGAAAGCCGCCTGTGGTAGGCGGCTTTCTTTTATTAATTGTCTGTTTATCTAAGCAGGGTTACATTGCCATTATGTGTTTCCACCTGGCCATCTCCAAACTCTGCTTCTATGCTATATACATAAACACCTGCAGGTTGTGGCACGCCGTTCATGTTGCCATCCCATCCTCTGCCATCAGTCAGCTTAGTCTCATATATCTTTTGGCCCCAACGGTTGTAGATAGACATATAGAATGTTTTTAAGCTTTTAGACATTAGGCTACGAGGGAAGAAGTAGTCATTCACACCATCACCATTTGGCGTAAAGATGTTGGGAACAGTTACATAACAATCTTTAGCTATTTCTATGCTGTCTGTTGTGCTACAACCATCAATAGTAACAGTTACTGCATATGTGCCAGCTTTCTTCACTGTTATTGATGGGCCAACCTCTTCAGTATTCCAGCGCCATCTTGCACGTGCATTACCAGCGTTGCGCTCATCTTTCAGTATTATTGGGTTGCTGCCTTCGCATATTGCTGTGTCAACACCTAGATACAAGCTCGGTACATCAAACACATACAAATTCACATTGCTTGTCTTCTCTGGACATGCACGGAACTTAGCATCAAAATTGATAGTCACTGGACCAGTCTCTTCAAATGCGTGCATCAGTGGATTGATGTTTGTCTTAGCAAAACCATCTGTAATATTCCATGCATTGCTTTGTTGGCCACTTTCGGTGTAGATAGCAGTAAATGTTACTGCTTGCCCACGGCATATTGCCTTCACATCATTTGATACCTGAATAGACAACAGACTGTTAGAGTCTACTACTACTGAGCGTATAGCGGTGTCGTAGCAATGCACACCTTCAGTTACATTGTGCGCTACAAGTATTGTGTTGTAGGTGCCCATGTTAGTATATGTGTGGGTAGGGCTAGCTACAGCATCTGTAGTGCCATCTCCAAAATACCACATATAGTCTACGCCTGTACCTGTAGAGGTGTTAGTAAACAGTACTGGGTCTGTTTGGCACACAAACTCTTCTGGAGCCTGTGTAAACGATGCATCTACATAGTGATTTAGATTAATGGTCAGCGAGTCTACTTCCAGGCATCTAGTATTTGTAGCATACAACTTCACTACATACGATGCTCCAACTGTGTTAGTGTACACATGCACAGGGTTGATTTCTGTAGATGTACCACCATCACCAAAATCCCATTGGTAAGTCAGGTCGCTAGCAGGGAACGAGCTATTGAAGAAGAATACCGTATCTCCTTTACAACCATAGTTGATAGCTGTGTCGAATATAGCATCTATTGGTGGTGCAGTTAATGATGCTACAGAAGTAAGTGTACGTTGGCACACACCAGCTGTTTTAACTGTAAATGGTGTATATACGCCTTCGCACATAGCAGGAAGAATAATTGTACTATCGCTGGTTACGTAGTAAGAAATTGGAGCCTGTGGCACACCATCTTTGGTGAATGTAACCGTATCCAATTGGTCTGGATGTAATCCTAACAATTTTATAGTTCCATCGCAGAATCCACATTTGGTTGGGTTGGTAGATGTTACCGCTCTGAATGTAAATGGAGGATCCACCAAAGTATCTCTTCCAAATGGTAGCGATGTGCAGTATCCATATCTTACTACAAAGTTTGAATATACACCAGCCCTAAGGTTAGGTATAGTCATTGTTCCCGCAGTGTCTACTACTCCTATAATTGGAGTTTGCGGCACGCCATTGTAGTTATATTCTATAGTATCTATTCCACCTCTATTTAGTTCTCCTATTATGATGGCTCCATCATTTTTGCCACAGTGGCTAGGGTCGCGCACCAACGTAGATGGTGTCAAACGCTCTGGCACACGCAATCTTACAGAGTCCCATAGGGCACACTCAGTAGATACACTTGTATAAATAGTAAAGTTGTACTGGTTAGGTCCTGGTAGTGGTCCAGGCTCTAGATACACGTCGAATGGTGCCGATACCGTGTAAGAGCCTATGGTGTCAGCTGGGGCTGTCAAATTAGGGTCCGATACTTTTATAGTCCACGGGGAGCCCGTACCTCCCGGAGTCACCCTTACCACAGCCCTGTTAATACAGTCGGCCTCCGATACTATGGCGGTGCTTATTGTAGGCACTGGGTAGATGGTAAGCGTGTAGGCAGTATTGGTCACACCATTCAGTGGGCAGGCATCATCTTTCAGATTCAGGAAGAAAGTATAAACACCCGGTGTCATTGTAGATGCATTGCCAGAGAAAGTACATATTGGAGTATTGGTACCATTACCCACTACAGAGAAGGTAATACCAGTAGGCAAACCAGTAGCGGTTGCTGTCACTCTATATTCTGGTCTAGAACCTCGAGGCTCTAGTATGATGCTGAATGCACCCTCATCACCGCAAATATGGAAGTTGGTAGGGCCGTCTATTTCTACCACACCAGTTTTGTCAGGAACAGAGTCTCTAACTGGTGGTAGTGATGCACAGTTCTGCACCAAAAAGGTCATTTCACGTTGGCAAGAACCTACAAATTGACCGTCTCTGTATTCATTAACAGTATAAACTACTATACTACGTTGCAAGAAGTTGGGGGTAAAGCATATCTGTCCGTTCACTGAACTGAAGCTATATGTACCAGCTGCACAACGCAATGGCGTAGTAGCCGATACTGGTGTAGTGCCAAAGGCTGTTCCAGTATAGGTTACAGGCGTTCCCAGCGCACAGCTGCCACTTGCTGCTGTTGTGTTAATGGCTGAAGAAAGCACAAAACGCAAACTATCACCCTCTGCATCTATAGCACCAGGTGTGTAGCACGTAGGTTGGTTGATGCAAAAGAATGGTGTAGGCACCACCGTTAGGTTAGGTGAGGTATTATTATATACTGTATTGTTTAGTGTTGCAGTAAGCTCCATAAGTGTGCCACCAGCACCTACTATGTTGGTAATGGCTGCTGCTCTACCAGCCGACGATGGGCCATAGTTTGAGTTGAATACAAAACGCCAGTTGGCCGAAGCATATGGCAATGTGTACACACCGCTATATACAAAGCGCTTGATACCCGGTATGGGGTTACTGGTGCTCACACATTGTGATAAAACCAACGAGTCGGGACATATTGGCGTTATCTCCGTGCCCACTCTTGGGCTGGCAGTATCTAGCAAAAATGGCATGCCCGGTAGTGGTGCTGCCCCATCGTATATACATATTTGTGGCCTGGCATCCGTGCGAGATAGTGTCGCAAATGCGCCAGAACTAGCAGGTCCACAGTCGCCATAAAGCATCAGCGTTATTCTGTAGGTATTACCTGTTATCCAAGTGTAAAACAAGTCGCCCCCAACTATGTGAGAGGCTCTTGCGCTACCGCCAAAGGATAAGACGAATACCAATGCTACTAGCAAGGAACGGAAGGAGTTTCGTATCATTTTACTCATACACTTTGTATATAAAAAATCTTTACGCAAATAGTGTTGACTATTACCACCTTATCAAGACGGTTATTATCTCGAAAAGGTTTGCTTTGGGTAAAAATATGCTTTTATTCTTATCCCTAATCCAAAACTACTAAACTTTTATATCGAATTCCTAAATTTTGAAGCTAAACCACTCATTTTGTATGATTGTAATTGGCGATGTGTGAATACTTACTGGATAACTTAGCTTTTCTCTGTTTTTAGCCCCTCCATTTTTCGCAATTTTTATCTACAACACTCCCATTTTTCCCGAATGTGTAAACATTTTTCAAAAGCTTAGCAGTCTTTTTTAGTTTTTGGGGCAGAATTGGTAACTTCGCCACCTCTAAAAATGATTAAATAATTTATTTGAAATGGCATTTGATATCGAACTCATCCGCAGCTTGTATGCTAAGCTTCCTACTAAGGTAGCGGCAGCTCGCACTTTGTTGGCTCGCCCACTCACACTGGCCGAAAAAGTATTATACGCTCACGCTTACGATACCCCTGCAGCGGCTTATACCCGTGGCAAGGATTACGTAAACTTCTCTCCTGATAGGGTAGCGATGCAAGATGCTACTGCCCAAATGGCATTATTGCAGTTCAGCACTTGTGGTCGCGACAAAGTTGCGGTTCCTAGTACTGTGCATTGCGATCACCTCATACAGGCAAAAATTGGTGCCAACGAAGATTTGGCTACAGCTGTAGATACTAACAAAGAGGTATATGAGTTTCTGTCTTCTATATCTAATAAATATGGTATCGGTTTCTGGCGCGCTGGTGCTGGTATCATTCACCAGGTAGTACTCGAAAACTATGCTTTCCCTGGTGGTATGATGATTGGTACCGATAGCCACACTCCTAATGCAGGTGGCTTGGGTATGATTGCTATAGGTGTAGGTGGTGCTGATGCGGTTGACGTAATGGCGGGCCTTCCTTGGGAGCTCAAAATGCCAAAACTTATAGGTGTTAAGCTTACAGGCAAAATGAGTGGCTGGACATCTGCTAAAGATATAATACTCAAAGTTGCTGGTATACTCACCGTTAAGGGTGGCACAGGTGCTATCGTTGAGTATTTTGGCGACGGTGCCGAATCGCTTAGCTGCACTGGTAAAGCTACTATCTGTAACATGGGAGCCGAAATAGGTGCTACTTGTTCCATGTTTGCTTACGACGAGAAAATGGCCGACTACCTCCGTGGCACTAGCCGTGCCGATGTAGCCGAACTAGCCAATACAGTAAAAGCGGACCTTCGCTCTGACAAAGAAGTGTACGACAATCCTGCTGCTTACTACGATCAGTTGATTGAAATCAACCTTGATGAGTTAGAGCCTTATGTGAATGGTCCGTTCACTCCAGATTTGGCTACGCCAATCAGCCAAATGGCTGCTGCAGTAAAAGAGCATGGCTGGCCAGATGAGGTAGAAGTTGCTCTAATTGGCTCTTGTACCAACTCTTCTTACGAGGATATTTCTCGCTCTGCTTCTATAGCCGAAAACGCTATGAGCAAAGGGCTTAAGTCTAAGAGCGAATTTACTATCACTCCAGGTTCCGAAATGGTTCGCTTCACTATTGAGCGCGACGGATTCCTCGGCACTTTCGATAAAATGGGTGGTGTAGTTTTGGCCAACGCTTGTGGTCCTTGCATCGGCCAATGGGCTCGCCACGTAGCCGACCCTAGCAAAAAGAATACTATCGTTACTTCGTTCAACCGCAACTTTGCTAAACGCAACGATGGTCTGGCATCTACACACGCATTCGTAGCCTCTCCCGAGATTGTTACTGCTTATGCTATTGCAGGTCGTCTATCTTTCAACCCATTGAAAGATAAATTGCTAAACGAAGCTGGCGAAGAGGTAATGCTCGACGAACCAAAAGGTTTCGAACTGCCGCCACTTGGGTTTGATGTAGAAGATGCTGGTTATGTAGCTCCTGCAGAAGATGGTTCTGGTGTTCAGGTTATCGTTAGCCCTACCAGCGATCGTTTACAACTTCTAGCTCCATTTACTCCTTGGAATGGTCAGG
>CALRKH020000110.1:0-9958 GCA_943367855.1 Asaia bogorensis
GCCGGAGGCCTTCCGCGACCAGCCCGAACTCGACGAACGGCCGGCGATCAAGGCCTTCTACGAATACAGCGCCTGCCTGCAGGAGCTATGCAGTCATCACCCTAAAAGATGGTAATGTAACTGCTGTTACAGAAACTGAAAACGCTGGAGCCGAAAAAGCTAAAATGTTCCCTACAGATTTGGGCATGGTAGTTACAGATTTCCTACGCGAGCACTTTAGCAATGTCATGGATTATGACTTTACTGCCAATATCGAAGCTCAGTTCGATAGAATTGCCGAAGGAAAACAGAAGTGGAACAAAATGATAGATGACTTCTATCATCCTTTTCACGATAGTGTAGAAAATACCTTAGAAAATGCGGGTCGTGCCAAAGGGGAACATGAACTGGGTATAGACCCAGCAAGTGGCAAGCCTGTTGTTGCCCGTCTGGGGCGTTTTGGCCCAATGGTGCAGATAGGTACTGCCGAAGGTGAAGAAAAGCCAAGGTTCGCCAAGCTACGCACTAATCAGAGTATAGAAACTATTACACTTCATGAAGCACTCGAACTCTTCCGCCTGCCAAGAAACATTGGCACATTCGAAGGAGCAGATGTTGTAGTTAATATTGGCAGATTTGGCCCTTATGCTCAGCACGACGGTCAATTCTATTCTTTAAAGAAAGAAATGGATCCATACACTGTAGCTATGGACGAAGTAGGAGCGCTAATTGACGAAAAAAGAAAGGCTAAAGCAGAGAGCGAGATCAAAATCTTTGAAAAAGAAAAAATTCGCATACTCAAGGGTCCATATGGTCCTTACATCAAGCAGGGACTAAGAAACTACAAGTTGCCCAAAGAGAAGATGGAAAACCCAGCATCGCTAACTATAGAAGAGGTGAAGGCCATAATTGAAGAAGCTAAAGCTAACCCTCCCAAAAAAGCACCAGCTAAGAAGAAGTAATTAATATACTCAGGTAATGCTCATACAGCATTGCCTGGGTTATTTTATGGTATAGAGATGGATGATAGGCAGACGATAAAGGCATTATTACAGCTAGTAGACGACCCCGACATTGAGGTATATGATACTGTTTCGCAAAGACTTTTAGGCTTCGGAAAAGATATCATACCTAGCCTCGAGTTTATTCGAGAAACTAACCACGACGAAGTGGTGCAACATCGAATTGAAACACTCATTCACAGACTGCAGTTTCACGATCTTGTTACAGACTTCACACTATGGGCCGACACTAAAGACCCCGATATTTTTCATGGCGCACTTTTAGTAGCTCGCTACCACTTCCCTTTGCTCGATGTGGGCAATATGCGCACCCAATTCGAGATACTTCGCCGAAATATCTGGCTCGAACTAAATAATTACCTCTCACCGCTCGAAAAGATAAATGTTGTCAACAGCATTATTTACAATTTCTACAAAATAGAAGGTGCCGAACTAGCCGTGAGAAACCCAGCACATTTTTGTGTCAACAATGTGTTTGATGCTAAAATAGGCAACACATACGCCATTGGTGCCTTATATCTGGCTTTGTGTAAGGTTTTAGACCTGCCAGTCTTTGCCGTAGATTTACCCAGACAGTTCATTCTCGCTTACGTAGACACCCTCTTCAATTTCTTTCAACCAAACACTGAGGGCATCAGTCAGATACAGTTCTATATAGATCCTATTGGCGGCATGGCATACACGCAGCAGGATATAGATCAATACCTTAAAAAAATAAAAGCTGATGACAAATTCAAAAACATCAATACAATATCAGCTCGCAGAGTCATTTACAATATGCTGGACGAAATGTCCATCTGTTACAACTTCCACAATAAATACACTGAGGCAGACGAAATAAAGCAACTCATGAAAATCGTCTACCAGCAATAATACTAAAGTCAATGTCTACAAATCAAAACAGCGCAACTTTTTACGGTTGCGCTGTTTTGTTGTTATCAAGTTTACTGCTTAGTACTTGATGTTCATTTCGTTGATCAGGTTCTTAGCGCCTCCCATCTTATCTATCAAGAACAGCACAAAACGTATATCGCATACTATAGTGCGCTTATACTTCTTGTCAAACGCTATATCACCACTCATTGCTTCCCAGTTACCGTCAAATGCAGTACCTATAAGCTCCCCATTAGCATTCATCACAGGGCTACCAGAGTTACCACCTGTTATGTCGTTATTAGTTATAAAGCAGGTATGCAATGTGCCATCTTCATCAGCGTAGTTGCCATAATCCTTTTTGTTATACAAGTCTATCAATGCCGCTGGCACATCAAACTCATCATCTTTCGGTTTGTATTTTGCCATTAGCCCATCAAGTGTAGTATAAAACTTGTATTCCACACCGTCCAATGGCTCATAGCTCTTCACCTTACCATAGCTCACACGCATAGTAGAGTTTGCATCCGGGTACAACAATTTACCTTTCTGCATCTGCATCATTTGGCTAGCAAACTCACGTGCCAGGTCAGCCTTCTTCAGGTTAAATGCCTCAACCTTAGGCTGATAATTGGTGCTGTAGTTGCTCACAAAGCTCACTGCATATTGCATTGCCGCATCACCCTTCAGCTTCGCAAAAGATGGCGCCTTACAAAACGCGTTAAACTTATTGCTATCTGTCAAGAAAGTATTGCTATATACCTGTGCTGCATAGTTGTTATATACGGTTATTGCTTTGCCGTCAGTGCCCTTCAGTATCGACTTATATATAGCTGGTTGTTGCTCTTTAGGCACGTTTAGGTAATACAAGCGTGTCATTTCTGCAAACAGTTCTTTATCAGTGCTATATTCATAGTCTTTCACTATAGCTCTATAGGCAGTTTTAGCATTGTCTATATACTTCTTAAGTGTGTCTTCCACCAGCTTGCCATTGTGGCGTTGGTAGGCATCATGCAGTGGTTTCAGGCTGGCAGCCATTCTGGTTAGCGCAGGCGCACGAAATCCCTCACTGTAGTAAACTGCATGTTTAGCATATGGTGTATACTCAGCATAGGCTTGTCCATACTCACTCAGCAGATTGGTATTTTGACCATTCTCCTTCTGCCAGTTCATAAATTTAGCTTCAGCTTGTTTCTTTTTGCCCACCACGTCTAGGCGTTTCAGCTGTTCTGTCTGGCCTATAAAGTACTTCCAGTAGTTAGCTATTCTAGAGTAAGATGAAGTCATTTGCAGATACACCTTCTTGTCCTGGTCCATATGCTTCTTCATAATGTTGAGGCGCAGGTCGCGGCAGCTCACTATCGATGGGTTCACCACATTGATAGCCAGGTCCACACCATAAGACACCTCATATCTATTTGTTCTCCCAGGATAGCCCATCACCATCGCATAGTCACCCTCTTGCACACCCTTAGCCGATACATTCAGATACTTACCTGGTTTATATGGCTTATTGTTGGGGTTATACTCACGTGGTTGGTTATTTTCATCAGCATATACTCTAAACATAGAGAAGTCTGCTGTATGGCGCGGCCACATCCAGTTGTCTGTGTCACCACCAAACTTTCCTAGCGACTTTGGCGGTGTACCTACCAGGCGCACATCTGTATAGCGTTTATAGATCAGCAAGAAAAATTGGTTGCCATTGAAGTAGTCTTTTACATTAGCTTCAAATTTGCCACCATCTGTAGATCTGCTCTCTATCTTCTTCTTTATCTCTGCAAACTTCTTATTGAAATCCTCACCCTTGGCATCGCCTATAGCTTTCTTCACTTCCTCAGTCACATCTTCCATACGTTGCAGATACAGCGCTGTTACACCCTTTGCTGGCAACTCCTCATTCATATTCTTTGCCCAGAAACCATCATCTAGCAAATTCCTGTCCACAGTGCTTAGCCCTGCTATTGCGTCATAGCCACAGTGGTGGTTAGTCAGCAACAATCCCTGTGCCGATATCATCTCGGCAGTGCACCCACCGCCAAACTGCAATATCGCATCCTTTAGGCTACTCTTGTTGATGGCATATATGTCATCCTTCGTCAGCCTCAAGCCCAAACGCTGCATTTCTTCATAATTCTTGCCTATGAGCATCGGTATCCACATACCCTCATCAGCTTTTGCACCCTGCAATGTTAGCGCAGCCGCAAAAAGTAGAAACAATTTCTTCATTAAGTATGATTGATTAGTTTAAAAACAAAAATAGTCAGCATCGCTGACATTTGTAGGGGGAGAAAACAGGTGATTATCTTGCCCTTTAGGCAACTATAGTATATAGACAAACAGCCCTGGTTGTGATCAGGGCTGTTTGCTTATATCTCAACTATTAATACCAGTGGTAGTAGCTAGTGTGGTTGTGCTCTTTTCTTTCGCTCTTCCAAGCTTTCTTCTGAGATTTGCGGTGTTTGCGAGCAGCAGCAAATGGTCTGTCTTGAGCCATTTTCTTCTTTGCTTTGTATTCTTTTTTGTCGCTTTTCCAATCTTTCTTCCAAGCTTTATAGCAATGGAATTCTTTCGATTCTGATTTAGAACCGTCTCCATCATGTGCAGAGGCGCTATTAGCACCCAAAAGTGCGAATGATAAGAATGCTAGTAAGACGTAGTTTTTCATTCAATTAGATTTTGTGCAGGCAAGTTAGCTAATAAATCGAATTTCACATAGCTATTACCACAACTTTTTTAGCATTTTTTTTAAATCTCTTCTTTTTACCTTCATTATCAGCCACTTACACCATCCATAGTGTTTATCTGCACCTATTATTTGGGCTGCACACCTCCACTTTTGCCCCCGCCAAACCTCGATAACCGATACACAAAACTCACCATCACATATCGTTGCAGCATATTAGTGCGCACATCGTCTATATAGCTCTCCGTTATGTTTCTATTGATGTTGTTATTCTTGTTCAGCACATCATACACACTCACATTCACCTCACCTTGTTTTTTCTTCAGCACTTTTTTGCCCACGCTCACATTCCACAGCGCAAAACTTCTATTATACGCAGCACTCAGCCCATAGTTGCCCTGCCAGTTAGCCACCGTTTTCACCACTATCCCATACCGTAGTGTTGCCTGCACCGATGCCGATATACTCTGTTGCACATTACTCATCACCCCCCTGGCCGATGAAGGATTATAATTAGAGCTAGCCATTGTCATGCTCGATACGCTAAAGTCCACACGTTCACTCAGCGCACTATTTATATACAGCCCCACACCTCCATTCCTGTTTTGCTGATAGTTTAGCACACCATTCACCACCGCCGGCTGCCTATTGATGGCTGCATTTACATTCATATTCAGTCGGCATTTTATTTGCAGCAGTGGCACACTATAGCTCATATTCATGCTCACACTTCGGCCACCGTTCACATTTATAGGCACAGTTAGTTGTGTGCCTGCAGGCCTTGCCAGCTGCGCTATCACAGTATCTTGCATCGCTATGTACGATGCCGAACTTATCTGGTTCGCCACCACATTGCCAGTCACAGATACTGCCAGGCTTCTTTTACCCCCATTAGGCTGCGCGCTATACCGCAGCGCACCAGTGTGACTCATACTCTGTTTCAGTGCTGCATTGCCTATGCTTATGTGCAGCGGGTCGCTATTGCTGGCCACCTCTTGCAGTTGGCTCACGCTCGGCATGTTGGTAGCTGTCTGATAGTTAATGCTCAGGTGTCGCTTGTCTTGTAGTTTTATGTCCGCATTCACGGTCGGCAGCACATTTTCAAAGCTCCGCCTCGTTTGCAGAACCACATTACCCGTCTGCCGCTGCTCCAGGCTCGCCATCTGGTAGTTGGCCGATGCATATACTTCCACACCCTTCAGCTTTAGCTGCACACCCGCACCACCTCTTTGTGTCATATTCACATTATCTGTCCGTCCACTCAGCACACTATCTATCAGGGGTGGGGTAGTCGTCTGGTCCATTGTTTGCCGCTCTGTCACAGCCGGTGTCCATTGCACATTATATTGCACCTTCACCGATGCTGTTTTGCTCACAGGCTCAGTATACACCACATTGCCATTCAGCCCGCCATGCTGCTGATTATTGCGCACCACTTGGTTCAGCGTGTCGCCACTGCTGCCACCACTATAGTAGCTATTGCTAGCATACTGATGCGTATTGCTTTCCATATTGTTCAGGTTGCCCCCCGCATTCACCGATGCCGTTCGCCCCACCTTCCCAAATCGATGCATATACAGCACATGCCCTCCACCTTGCACGCCCGTTCTTTCCCCCCTGTTGCCATTGCGAGTGTTGTTTATCGGTCCGGCATCATTATATGTATAGCCCACACGCTCCACCAGGCTATTACCACCCGTCACCGATGCATTGCCCTGCACCACTATAGTGTTGTTGCTATCCACCTTAGTGCTCACACGCACATTCACCCTGTTGTTATTGCCCACACTATTGCTTGGGCTCCGCTCTTCATACACCTGGTTCGCCATCCCTGGCAATATATATTGCCTATACGTGCTCCGCTCCACCTCCATATCACTATTACTCCTATGGTAGCTCAGCGATGCATCCGTTTTTTTACCCTATTTATCCGTATAGTTCACACCCCCTGCCAGTGTTTTGTTGATGCCGCTACCACCACCGCCCGCACTCAGCTCCCCCTCGCCAAAAGACCTATTGTTCACATTATTATACTGCCCCGTCAGCGTCACCCGCCTATCTCCTCTAAACACATTTGCAGTAGTAGCCGTGTTATACACAGGCGCATCATTGCTCGCCACACCCACACCACTGCTATGCGTGCCAAACACCCCATTCCGCTTATGCTCGTGCGTCACTATGTTCATCACCTTAGGCATAGCAGCCTCTCGCGCACCGGCAAACCTATCCTGCTCACTCCGCTCGTTATACACCTGTATTTTATTGATCACCTCCGCTGGCAGATTCTTCAGCGTAGCTATCGCATCATCCCCAAAAAACGGTTTCCCATCCACCAGCACCTTCACCACACGCTCGCCCTGCGCCCGCACCTCCTTCCCATTCACCTCCACCGAGGGTAGCTTTTTTATCAGGTCTGCAGCATCAGCATCCGCATGCACCTTCAGTCCGCTACTGCTATATTCCGTCGTGTCCTCCTTTTGCACAGCCAGTGGCCCCTGGCTCCTTATTGTCACCTCTTGCAGCAGCCTGCTCATACCCACCAGCACCACACTATCAGCAGTCGTCACACTATCGCGCACCCACACATGCACCATACCCGCACCATAGCCCTCAGCCCAAAACTCCAGCACATACCTACCCGTATCTGGCACCTGCAGCACATACCTGCTGCTCCCTATATCTATTGTCTGTTTATAGTCCTTTGCACCCATCACCCTCACCTGCACACCCACACTATCACTACTAGCCGTTCGCACCATCCCCTTTATCACATAGCCCTGCCCATAACCCCTCAGAGTCAGTAGCAGCAGCAGCAAGGCGGGCATCATCTTCATATCGCTTAAAGATAGCAACTACACACCATTCGCACACACCCAGTCCGCATATGCTATACTCATTCACCACCACCACTCCCCATATTATTGCTTTGGGGCGTCACCGTCCCGCCCTCCATGCATCACCAGTGGCGTTGGCACCATTCATCTATGGCAATACTATTTAGCTTTCCCCATCAGCCACTTTTTCATTTTATATGTTACCTACACTAATGTCGCTGCTTAATACGGTCATTCATTAGGTGGTTCTATTGCGGGTTTTAGTGTTGCACCATCATTCTTTGTTTCATGCTATTGCTTTCTCCTTGCAGCTGCACCACATACATTCCACTAGGCACTTTCAGGTTTATATCTATACTTTGCCCCCTCACTCCCTCTGCTTTATACACTTCCATACCTAACATATCAGTTACTACTACATCGTATGGCTCCACTAGCTTTGATGAACAGCCAATTGTGAATTTTCCATTATTGGGGTTGGGGTAGAGGGTAAAATCATTGCTTTTTGCAATCGGATTATTAGCTACATTCACTACATTACTAATTTCACGAACTCTATCATTCGCAAAATCTGCAACAAATAGATTATTGCTTAATCCAATGGCGATTCCAGTTGTTGTGCTAAATTGTCCGCTTGTTGCAGGTCCCCCATCTCCCGAATATCCTGCTATTCCTGTCCCTGCTATGGTTGTTATTATCCCTTCACTATTCACCATTCTTATTCTATTGTTACGCCCATCACTTATATACACATTACCCCGGTTATCTACAGCCAAGCCATTTACTCTATGAAGTTTTGCACTTGTTGCAGGTATATTATCTCCATTATATCCAGATGAGCCCGTACCTGCAATTATCGTTAGCAGTCCACTTGGTGTTATCTTTAAAACTCTACTATGTGATTGCTCCCCAGTATAGATATTTCCATCATTGTCAATTGCTATGCTATAAAGGGTATTTAGCTTTGCATTAGTAGCAGGTATACCACTACCTACATCACTTCCACCGCCTGCTATTGTGGTTATAATACCCAATGCATCTATCTTACGCACCCGATTATTTATACCGTCAGCTATGTAAAAGTTTCCATCCAAATCTTTTACAACTCCCCCTGGGCTTAGCAGGGCATCGGTGGCTAGCCCACCATCACCTAAACCTCCTGAGCCACCACCAGCTATAGTAGAAATAATTCCTGAATTGTTAATTTGGCGCACTCGGTCATTACCATTGTCTGCAAAATAAACGTTCCCGCTATTATCTACACAAAGGCCGTATGGTCCGTATATTTTTGCATCAGTAGCAGGTCCACCATCACCGCTAAATCCAGCTGCGCCAGTACCAGCTATTGTAGTTATTATCCCTGCGGTATTTATTTTGCGAATGCGGTTATTATCCCTATCTCCTATGTATATGTTTCCAGCAGCATCTACCGCTATTCCTATTGGGTTATTGAGTTCACAGTCCGCCGCTGGTCCACCATCTCCAATCCCTGCCGTCCCACCTCCCGCTACAGTCGTTATAATCTGTGCCTGGCACCATGGTGTCATCACTATCAATAATAATAAGGTAAATAGCTGCTTCATACGGTCATTCATTAGGTGTTTCTATTGCTGGTTTTAGTGTTGCACCATTATTCTTTGTGTCATGCTATTGCTTTCTCCTTGCAGCTGCACCACATACACCCCACTAGGCACCTTCAGGTCTATAGCTATAATTTGCCCCTTCACTCCCTTAGATTGATATACTTCCTTACCCCTTAAGTCTGTTATTATTACACTATATGGTTCAATTCCATCAAATGACGAGTTGATACAAAAAATACCACTGTTTGGATTGGGGTAAATATCAAGTTTTGATTGATAATTAATGTATTCCTGTTCTATAATCGATACTACCTCATTTACTTTTCTTATTCTATTGTTATTATAATCTGAAATGTAAAGATCGCCTGATTTTGAAATAAATACATCACTCGGTGTTCTCAATTGTGCTGCAGTAGCTAATCCCCCATCTCCACTAAAGCCAGAAACCCCATTGCCAGCAATGGTAGATATAATGTTATTTGTTGAAATTTTCCTTATTACATGATTTTGCACATCTGCTATATATAGATTACCATGCAAATCACTAACAACATCTCCAGGTCTATTTAATTTTGCATTACTTGCGTGTCCACCATCCCCAGTATATCCAATAGTTGTAGGGTAAGTTAAAGTACTGATGATTCCAGAACTGTCTATTTTTCTAATACAATTGTTTCGATATTCCGCTATGTAGAGATTGCCGTGTCTATCTATATCTATTCCAAAAGGCTCATTAAGTTTAGCCGCACTTGCTGGTCCACCATCGCCAGAATAACCAGCCATTCCTATGCCTGCTATAGTTGTCACTATCCCATCAGCATCTATTTTTCTAATGGTATGTTGGGTAACATCACTAAAGTATATGTTATTCTGTTCATCTATCACAAGACCAGGCGAAGCGTTTATTTGTGCATCAGTGGCCATTCCTCCATTTCCCGTATTCCCAGCTGTTCCATTCCCAGCTATAGTACTTATTACACC
>CALRKH020000111.1:0-9767 GCA_943367855.1 Asaia bogorensis
CTATTTATTTGGGGCATACTCACAAGGCAGAGCAACTAGCCATATCCCAACCTGCTGATGAAGGTTACCTATTAAAAACTGCTGGCAAAGATATCGTCATTGTGGGTGGCTCCGGTAGAGGACTGGTTTACGGTGTTTACACGTTTTTAGAGCATTTTGCTGGCTGTGCCAAGTTAGATAATGGGCCAGCTTTAGTCAAAAAGCAAGATGCCATTAAGGTGCCAGTTAATCTTAATGAGGTGGGCAAGCAATTGTTTATGTACAGAGAATGCTATTATCCTGCAACCAACAAAGACGATGAATATCAGGAGTGGCATCAACTTCATAGGTTCGATGAGCTGTGGGGGGTGTGGGGGCATTCATACGACAAGTTAGTGCCTGCCGCTACTTATTTCAATGCTCACCCCGAATATTATGCTTTAGTAAAAGGTGTTCGTAAGCCTGGGCAGCTTTGTTTGAGCAATGATGAGGTGTTTCATATAGTAACAAACGAATTGAAAAAACGAATTGCCGACAATCCAGAAGCGCTTTATTGGTCTGTAAGCCCAAACGATGATATCGGTTATTGCGAGTGCGATAAATGTAGTGCTGTAGATGTGGAGCAAGGTAGTCACGCAGCTTCCTTGGTTCAGTTTGTAAATAGGGTAGCAGCTGAGTTTCCCAATAAGCGAATCACCACTCTGGCATACGGTTACACGCACAATGCGCCGCGCACGCTCAAGCCTGCTAGCAATGTTTACATCATGCTTAGTAACATAGATGTTTATAGAGATAAACCAGTGGCTGAGCACCCATCTGCTGCTACCTTCAGGCAAGACCTGAAACAGTGGAAATCGCTCACCCCCAATCTGCTTCTTTGGGATTATGTTACGCAGTTCACCAATTACCTCGCACCTTTCCCCAACCTGCAAACCCTTCAGCCCAATATGGCATACTATAGAGAAAATGGTATCAAGGGTATATTCACTCAGGGTAGTGGCGATACTTATAGCGAGTGGGCTGAATTACGTAGCTATGTCATTGCTCAGTTATATCGTAATGATAAAGCCGAAGTGCGCCCAATTGTCGAAGACTTTTTGATGAATTATTATGGCCCTGCTGCTAAATTTTTATTACAATATATTGGTCAGCTACATGGCAATATGGTAGAGTCAAAACGCAAATTGGATATCTACGGTAATCCTGTAAATGAATGGAATTCATTTCTCACGCCTGCCAATCTCGAATCATATACTACTATCTTCGACGGTGCCGAAGGTGCAGTTGCTAATAACCCACTCTTTGCCAAGAGGGTAGCAAGGGCAAGGCTGCCAATAGAGTACACTATATTACAGCAAGCCAGGTTTTATGGTACAGAAAAATATGGTGTCTTCTTAAAAGCTCCAGATGGTAGCTGGAAGGTGAACAGTAACATAAAACAACTACTCAATCACTTTGTCGATAATGCGCGAAAGGCAGGTGTTACAGAGTTGTCAGAAGGTGGATTGACACCAGATCAATACTATGCAGAATGGCAAGAAATATTTAAAGCAGGTGTCACACCTTCTATTGCTCAAGATGCTAAGGTCACTATAAAAAATGCTTACGCTCCAGAGTATCCAGCCAAAGGCCCTAGAACCTTGGTAGATGGCAACCCTGGCTATAAGGACTTTAGTTACAACTGGCTATGCTTTTATGGTGTAGATATGGTAGCTACTCTAGATCTCGGTTCTCCTAAACAGTTTTCCACCGTTCGTATACATTTCTTAGACGATCCTCGCCATTGGATCTTCTTGCCATCCACTATCAATGTAGAGGTGTCTGATGATGGTCTAAGCTATCGCAAAATAGCTGACGCTGCCAACCCAACAGCTACTGAGCACTACGATGTTTCACTCAAGGATTTTGTATTCCCAGTGTCTGTTAAGGCGCGCTTTTTACGTGTCACTGCTACCAATCCTGCTGCTTTGCCAGTATGGCGATACAGAGAAAATCGCAAGCCAATGATAGCTTGCGATGAAATCTTTTTGCAGTAATAGATGCTAAAACTTAAAGTTGTAAGTGATGCTCGGCACCACTGGTAATATGTACACCATGTATGCCTTAATGTCTATACCTCCCGATACTGTGCCCGAGTTATCAACATACAAGAAGTATGGATTTTGGCGATTGTATGCATTGTACACCGAAAATGCCCACGATCCTTGCCATCTATGTTGTTTCTTAGGCTTGGGGGTATAGTTGGCCGATAAGTCTAGCCTGTGATATGCAGGCAGCCTGTATGCATTTATCTTTGAGTAGAGTTGCACTAGTTCTCCATCTATAAAGTAGTAAGATGTAGGTAGTGTTATAGCATTGCCAGAGCCATATACAAACACGCCCGATAGGCTCCATTTCTCATTCAGCTTATAGTTAGCCACTACCGAAAGGTTGTGTCTGCGGTCATACTTTAGCGGGAAACGTTCTCCATTATTCAGGCTCTCAAATTCTTGATAGGTCCATGATAGAGTATACCCAATCCATCCTGTGAAATCACCTTTAGTTTTGTTCAGAAAGAATTCGGTTCCATATGCCGTTCCTTTACCAACCACATACTCTAGTTCAGGGTCGCGAATGGTATTGGGTGTATAACCTTCTCTATACTGTAGTTGATTATACATGTCTTTGTAATAAACCTCTACAGATGCCTCAAGTTTATTGTCCAAAAAGTTTCTGAAGTAACCTGCAGAATATTGTAATGCTCTTTGTGGTCTTATTAGATACGTGCTCGGTGCCCATACATCTGTAGGTAGGGTAGAGCCATTGTTTGATACCAAGTGAATGTACTGATAAGATTGAGCTACACTTGTTTTGATAGAAGATACATCATTCAGCGCAAAACGTAAGTTCAGTCTTGGCTCCCATCCACCATATGTTTTCGCTATTTCGCCTTTGCCATATTTCACACTGTCTGTAGCTGCACCTGTTGCATCTAGTTTGTAGCCTGTGTATGGCCCCACCTGCCCAAAGAATGAATAACGTAGGCCCACATTTACTTTCAGCCAGTCTGTAGGGTCAAAATCATCAAGTATGTACACGCCAGCTTCATGAGCATACTTTGTAAAGGCATTGTTGGGTTCTAGTTTTATGGTATCCAGCTGACCTGATACCTGGTTCGGTATAAACTTGTGATTCGTGTATATGGCACCAGCTTTTATGTGATGATTGGAAGAGGTATAATAGTCAAAGTCTGTTTTGGCATTATAGTCTCTTATGCCCGATGCTAGCTTTACAGAAAAGGTGTTTTGTCTGAAGTTAGATGCAAAGTCATAGTCGTTATATACCAGGGTTGTATTAGCAAACAATTTATTGCTGAATTGGTGATTCCATCTTAGTGTAGCCGTGTTGTTACCCCATGGTATATCTGCTCTGAATGTACCTCTCGAATTCGCAAACTTAAACTTGTCCACACCTGTATACCCACTCAGGTACAATCTGTCTTTATCTCCTAGTTTGTAGTTGGCTTTTATATTTGCATCATAAAAGTAGTAGCCCGTATTTTCTAGTTGGCTGCTAAACGGTCTGGCAAGCACATCTATATAGGTTCTGCGGCCAGATATCATGAACGAGCCTTTCTCTTTCTTTATGGGGCCTTCTAGTGTCAGCCTCGATGCTATTAAGCCTATGCCACCCTCTCCATGAAACTCTTTCATATTACCTTCCTTCATCGATACATCTACCACGCTCGATAGTCTGCCTCCATAGTTTGCAGGAGCACCGCCTTTTATCAAGGTCACATCCTTTATGGCATCTCCATTAAACACTGAGAAAAACCCAAACAAGTGACCTGTATTATACACCACTGCATCGTCTAGCAACACCAGATTCTGATCTGGCCCACCGCCTCTCACATAAAATCCAGAATTCCCTTCTCCTGCCGACTGCACACCGGGTAACAATTGTAGTGTTTTTAGTACATCCACTTCACCAAAGAGCACAGGTAGTTGTTTGATTCGACCTATTGATAGGCTCACTGTCCCCATATCTGCCTTAGTCACATTTTCATCTTTTCGCCCACCTACTATCTTCACTTCCTTCATAGTGGTTCCGCTCGATAGTTCTGCATTATAGCTGGTGTTTTTAGTAAGGTCCATCTCCATTGTCAGCGTATTGAAGCCCACATACGAATAGATGACTGTGTACTTGCCAGGCGGCACAGATAGAGAATAAAAGCCGTAGGTGTTTGTTTGTGCGCCAACATCCGCTCCTTTCACATATATGGTTCCCGCTATCAGCGATTCGCCAGTAGCGCCGTCGCGCATATATCCACTCAAAGACACTTTTTGTGCCAGGCTCAATAGGGGCATTAACAGTAATAGAGCTACAAATATTCCTTTCTGTCGGTAAGTCTGTATAGACAATTGCATAGTGTTTGTTTCGGTTTTTCCGCAGGCTCGCCCGCAAGATGTGCAAAAGTACAAGTTGCGTTGGCTCAGCAAGTTCTTTAACGTTTTATAGAGAAAATTAACAATTCTATACATTAATGAACCCTTCGCTAAGTTGCGGTCGTTACTCAATAACTACTATTCCCTACATTTATTGTTCCAACTACTACATTATGGCAATCTGGGAGAAAGACAAGACTTTTGATAAAACCAATTTTACAAATATTGATCTTCTTAGGGCCGAATATGAATCTTGTTCATTCACCAACTGCAATTTTTCATCCGTCAATCTTTCAGGCGCTAGTTTCTTCGATTGTCAATTCTTAGCTTGCGATTTCAGTATGGCTACACTTAGCAAAACCACCTTTGCTAATGTTGTTTTTCACAATTGTCGCTTGATGGGGCTTCATTTCGAGGATGGCAATCAGGTTGGTTTCTCTGCCTCATTCACTGCTTGCATCCTCAATCATTCCTCTTTCTATGGCTTCAAATTAATTCAGACCTCTTTCAAAGATTGCCGCTGTATTGATGTCGACTTCACCGACTCCGATTGTTCTGGTTCCATCTTCAGCAATTGCGATTTGCATGGCGCTCGGTTCGACAATACCAATCTCGAAAAAGTAGACTTCACCGGTTCACTAGGTATAGTGCTTCATCCTGCACACTGCAAGCTTCGCAGTGCTCGTTTCGATACCGCTCAGTTACCAGGTTTACTCTCATCATTCGGCATCATAGTCAATGAATAAAAAACGTGCTGCCCTTTTACAGGCAGCACGTATCAAGGGGCTATGCTCGATTTCTTTTATTAGTGCATCACTACCATCTTGATAGTAGTATTTGCGGCACCATGCTCCACTCTTACACTATATATACCATTCTCTAGTGCATGTGTATTAATGTCCACATTGTGTTTGCCAGCACTCATTTCTTTGCTTATTGCAGGCATTACTATTTTACCTTGCACATCCATCACAGTTATGTTCACCTTTCCTGCTGCAAATAGGTCTATTGCCAATGTTGCAATTTCCTTAGTCGGGTTCGGATACAACTTCACTTCTGTACTAGTGGCAAGATTGTTTACGCTTGCTGCATTTACGCCAGTGCCTTTCACCGCAAACTCAAACGTTGCTTCATCTGCATCATTACTGCTCACTGTTACCATCGCATTACGCACTCCGGTAGCTCCTGGTGCAAATTTGATGTTCACAGTATAAGAGCCAGATGTAGGTATGGTAGCAGGGAAGCTTGGTGCACCTGTTATCACATAGTCAGCAGCATTATCACCACTTATTGCTATGCCCGATACATTCAGATTGCCAGCACCATTGTTCTTTATCACAAACGATTTAGTAACGTCGCTGCCCATCACCACTGTGCCGAAGTCAGTGTTGTTTGCACCGCCTGGTGTCATGTCGCCATCTATTACAGCTACACTATTTCCTTCTATGCTTATTTCTGGGTTCTCTATAGCATTGCCTTTTATAGCAAAGTGATAGTCAGCCTCTGTTACATCATTACTACCTATGTGCAGCATAGCATTCTTAGTGCCACCAGTTGTAGGTGCAAAACGTACTGATACTGTATAGCTAGCACCAGCAGCTATTGTAAGTGGCAATGTAGGCATACTTGTTATAGAAAACTGTGCAGCATCTATACCGCTTACCGACAAGCTGTTTACCTTAAGGCTACCTTGACCCAAGTTGTGTATCACAAAGTTGCGGCTAGTGTTGTTGCCTGTGTTCACATCGCCATAGTTAGTGCTGTCAGCATAGTTGGCTATTGTAGCACCATTGTTTATTACCACACTGTTACCAGTCACTTCTGCTTCTGGTGCAGCATTGTAGGTGTCTGGGTTAAAGAAGTGCAAGAACTGTCCACCTTCTACTAGCTCGCCTGGTTGGCTATAGTGTGCTTGGTCTACTACCAGGAAGTGACCTGGTCCTAGTATCTTTTCAACATCTATCACGCCAGATGCTTCTTCGTCTTGTGTCAGGTAGTGAGGGCCACTAGTTAAGAAACGTGTAGAATCATGCGATGCAATCAATTTTATTTCGTCTGTAGCAATATTGTACTGCCATGTTTTGGCTAGGTGAACATTATTGCCTGGGTCTTCTTGTATCAATACATGGCCATAATTGTCTATCGTCAAATTGTCCATCATCTTCGGTCCTTCTGTGCCGTCAAGTACTGCTTCTATTGTGCCTCCTAGTGCAGGGTTTGCTGCATTGGTAAAGCGCAAACGCCACAAACGACTTGGACTAGTAAATGAGTTCGTTGTCACAAAATAGAAGTCGTTAGGGCTGCTTGGGTCCCACGCACCATCTTCAGGACGAAGGAAGTTGGTAACTCCAGCCGCGTTACTATTTGAGTTCAGTGTAGATCCGCTTATATTGCGCACATCACCCATGTTCACTAGCGAGAAGGTTGTACCTGAAGTTGGTGTCATAGTGTTCACTTCTGTTATCATGCCACTCACTGCTACTCCATACAGATTGCCACCTACTAGGCCTGCTTTCTCTACCTCATTACCACTAGCGCGTTTAGTTCCTACATACACATATACTTGTCCCGGCGTAGCATCATCCATGCCTATCACTACTGTAGTATCACTCTCTATTGGGCTAGCTACAGAGTTCTCCCAAGAGAATCTGCCAAGTGATGGTAGTTGGTATGATTTGCCAGCATCTACTCCTGTTACTACATGCCCAAATGCACGACCTTCACTACCGCTTTCTTCACCATTCATAAATATACGCTCCATCGTGCCTTTGCCAGTTCTGCTATTGTAAAAGGCAGAAACCTCTGGCAAGTCAGCCGAACAGAATCTGCCAAATGCTGCACTTGTTGATGGGAATGCTGCATTGTAAGTAATGTAGCTGCTTGTAGCACTGTTCCACACATTTACAGAGCGTATAAGGTCTGTGCCGCTCAGTACCGCCATGTCCGATTTTCTTACCGTCCATTTCGATACAAATGCACCCGTAGATCCATGTGCCCTAGTTACGCCACTTGTATTGCCTAGCTCGTGGTTTATCAATACCGTAAATGTTCCATCATTGTTATCATATGCACCTACGCCATCCATAATGCCTACCATGCGATAGCTGCCTGTAGCAGCTGTTTCGCCTACGGTTAGCAATGAGCGGAAATATGCACCTGGTACTGTTGGTACAATGTATGGTGTCGATGACGTGCTTACACCTGTTAAACCTGGTGTCAGTGCGCTGCTTGGTGCCACATAGTCAGTCAGTTTGTTGCTGCCGCTTAGTCTGTAGGTCACCACATGGCTCATATTTGTTGTTGCAGTTGCTATACCATTTTCTAGTGGCGATGTTTGTCCGTAGTCGTTATCGTTGCTAATGGCTATCGTGCTATCGTTAATGATGGCTATACCTTCAGCCTTGTCCAGTGCTGGGTCCCAGCCATGTGCTAGCAGGTCCATAAACAATGTTTTCTTCACTGGCACTATACCATTTGCAGCAAGGCCAGCAGAGTCTACTAGAGCTTCCAGTGTCGATGTGCCATATAGGCCCGATGTTACTGGTGTTGCACCATTCAGGCTTATTTTATATACTCGCTTCACATCGCTAGTGCCACGTAGTGCAGCTTCTAGTACTAGGAAGGTAGTATCATTTATTGCAGCCATGTCACCTATTTTCCAGTCACGTAGGCGAATTTGATTTGAGCCAGATGCGCCTATGATGCCATCATTCAGATACGCAAACATGCGTGTGGCATTAGTTACCGGGTCTATCTCTAGCAGGCGGTGTACTCTTGTGTTTTCACCTATAGTTTTAGTAGGGTATAGTAGTGGACTTTGTATCATGGCATATATTTTGCCATTGGGTGCTATTGTAATGCCTTCAAAACCTCTGTTGTTCTTTCTGTAGCCAAATGCAGTATCTATAGCCACATCTATAGCCTCAGCTCCCGGGCGTGTTGCATATGGTGTAAAACGTTTTTGCACTATGCCATTCTGGCCTATCTTCCACACAGTTGGTCCTCCTTCCTCACATATCCAGAAGTTGCCTTCTCTGTCTATAGCTATACCTTCTGCATCTATGCCCCACACATCTTTTGCAGTGGTCTTCATACCGAAGTTCGCACAGTCTTGTACCGTATCTGTAGATGCTACTTCTGTTGCCGTACTGCCAAATCCTGTTGGGTTAATGATGCCAGTTGCGTTTGTGCCACCTGGTCTGCGCATAGGTATCGTTTGCAGTATCTGCATAGAGTCACCTCTCAGTCTTATGCGGTGTATCTTAGGTGCATAACTAGGGAAGGCATAGATCTTATCATAAGTAGGTCTGCATGCAGATGGATTCGCATTTGCTGCATCAACATTCACGCCTCTGTCAGAGCATATCCAGAATTCAGTACCATTTGTTCCCGGTATCGGATAGATGCCAGAGAAACCTGCTTCTCTAAAGTTGATACCCTGAAATGTACCTATAGTTCTAGAGTAAAAATTCTTGTAGTCCTGCATCATACTTATCTGTGCAGTACTATCCGATGCCGCTATCACTGAGCAACTGATGCTGGCAACTAGTAGTCGTAATTTTTTATTCATTGTCTTGTTGGTATTTGACAGCGAAAGTATCCATCAAGTGTTACCAACTTTTTAGGTTAGTGTTATCCCAATATCAATTGATTGTAAACACAATGAACTGCTCTTATAGCACAAGGGGCAGCCATTTATTGGCCACCCCTTGTGCTTACTTCTTAATGTGTTTCTTTTGTTTACATCTTCTCTGGTAGCTTTATGCCCAGCAGCCCCATAGCATGGCGCAGCACTGCTGCCACCATCACCACAGTCATTAGTCTTAGTTGTTTCTTCTCTTCGCTTTCCGCTTTCGATATACTGTGCCCATCATAAAACGAATTGAATAACTGGGCCAGTTGAAAAGAATAATTACACAACGTGCCCGGGTTATATTCCTTAGCTGCTTCAGTCATCACTGCCGGATATTGCTCTAGCAGCAGCAGCATTTCCTTTTCTAGTTTAGTCAGTGGTTCCTTAGCTGCAAATCCTGCAAACTGTCCTGCATCTGGTTTGTATGGCACCTGCTCCTTTCTTAGTATAGAGCATATGCGTGCGTGTGCATATTGTATAAACGTCGCAGTATATCCATGAAGGTCTATAGACTCTTTAGGGTCAAAGATCATCTTCTTCCTTGGGTCCACTCTTAGCAGATAAAATTTAAGCGCTCCTAGCCCTATTGTGCTACATAGTTCATTCAGTTCCTCTTCGCTAAAACCATCAGTTTTACCTGCTTGCACAGTTTGCTCTTTCGATAGGCTTATCATTTCCTCTATCATGTCATCAGCGTCCACCACAGTGCCTTCGCGGCTCTTCATTCTGCC
>CALRKH020000112.1:0-9665 GCA_943367855.1 Asaia bogorensis
AAAAGTTGCCCAATCCTTCGCACTCACACTTCACACCCGCTCTCACCTTAGCCGCGGAGCGATTGCAATAATGGGGTCCTTTTGTTTGCTACTTTATTTTGGACAAGCAAAATAAAGTAGGAGCACCCGGGCAGAATAACACAAGCAAAACAACACCAAGCAGAACAACACAAGCAGACATCACAAAAAAGCCCAATAGCGAACCCAACCCTGAGCCCCTAACAACGACTTTAGTTGCCGTAGCCCCCAGAACCTAAAGCTAAAAAAGAACCCAGAACCATGCCCCAGCACAAAGCCCAAAGAACCAACCACCATAGGCAAATAAGAAAAGTTGCCCAATGCCCTTCCCCCACAAAACAGCGCCTAGCTAGCCATTATTGCCGCGGAGCGATCGCAATAATGGGGTCCTTTTGTTTGCTACTTTATTTTGGACAAGCAAAATAAAGTAGGAGCACCCGGGCAGAATAACACAAGAAAAACAACACAAACAGAACAACACAAACAGACATCACAAGCAAACAACACGAGCAAAAAACAAAACACAACCCGCGCAAAAACTGCGCAAAAACAAAAACAAAAACACCCACAACCCACTGACTATCAACCACTTATACCAAAAACACAAAAAATCAAAACTGCGCAAAAACAACAAAACCCCCAACCTTACAACCCAATGACAAGCTATCTCAAACTAATACTTTACCTTTGCGCCTCATTTATCAATACCGAATGGATCGCAACCAAATAATAGGGTTCTCTCTATTGGCCGCATTGCTCATAGCATACGTTACATACAATCAGCACGAGCAAACTAAATACGCAGAACAGAAAAAAATTGCCGACAGCATCGCAGCAGCTACCGCACCCAAAAAAGTAGCACCACCTGCCGCCGCCAGCATCACCGACACACTCGTCGACTCTGCTACCGCAGCCCTCAGAGCACTCCAGCCACCTGCCTACAACGGCAAGTCGCAAACCATAGACATGCAAAACAAAAAAGTTGCATTAACCTTCACCAGCAAAGGCGCATATCCTATTAATGCCCGCCTCAAAGACTACAAAACATCCAATGGTCAACCATTATACATCTTTAATGGCACCAACAATATATTGAGCGCAGTACTCCCATTCGATAATGGCAAGTCTACCGCCGACCTCTACTTTACCCCCGTCACCCACCAAGACCCCAACGGTGACAACGTCATAGACTTCACCGCCGATCTCGGCAACGGAAAGAAAGTAGATATCGTCTACACCCTCCCCGCCGACGATTATATGATCCGCTGCAACATCGTCCTCACAGGCATGGGCGCAGTTCAAAACCTACCACTTACCTGGCACACCTACGCCCTCTCTACCGAGAAAGACCTCAGCAATGAGCGTATGTCCACACAAGTCTACTACCGCAACAAAAACGAGGATAACGACTACTTCACAGTTCAGCAAGACACCAAGTCCCTCGATAATACCAGCAATGCCGCACATTGGTTAGGCTTCCGCAAGCAATACTTCAGCTCAGCCCTCATTGCTGACGATGGCTTCTCCAAAATGGATGCCAAATTTGGATACAACGCCAAAGACACCTCCATTGCTGCACAATCATTAGCCAGCCTCCAGCTCAACCTCAAGAGTACTGGCACAGCCCAAACCGGCTCACTACGCTGGTATCTCGGCCCCAACGACTATCATACCCTCAAATCCTACAACATAGGTCTTGATGAAATGGTACCATTAGGTGTTGGCATCATGAGCTTTGTTAAGTACATCAACAGATGGATCATCATACCCATCTTCTACCTACTAGATAGTGTCGTTAATAACTATGCACTTATCATAGTCCTTATGACCATATTCATAAGATTAGTACTATCATTCTTCACCTACAAAAGCTTCCTATCCAGTGCCAAGATGCGCGTCCTTAAGCCCGAGCTCGATGAGCTCCGTGCCAAGTGCGGCGATGATCAGCAAAAATTTGGAATGGAACAAATGAAACTCTACCGCACTGCAGGTGTCAATCCACTTGGAGGTTGTCTCCCCATGCTATTCCAATTACCAATACTACTATCTATCTATTACATCTTCCCATCATTTATAGAGTTCCGTCAAGAAAAATTCTTGTGGGTAGACGACCTCTCTAGCTACGATAGCATCCTCAACTTTGGCTTCAATGTACCTTTCTACGGTGATCACGTCAGTCTTTTCACCCTCATGATGACAGCGTCTAGCTTGTTCTTAGCCATCTACAACAAAAACATGACCCCACAAGACCCTAATAACCCTATGCTCAAGTACATGCCATTTGTATTTCCTATCATACTAATGGGCGTATTTAATAAAATGGCTGCAGCACTTACCTTCTACTACACCTGCTCCAACCTACTCAGCATTGCCCAGCAAATAATTATCCAAAAATATTTCATCGATGAAAAAGCCATTCACGCACAAATCCAAGAAAACAAAACCAAACCTCCTACTCAAAACAAGTGGGCACAGCGCATAGAAGAAATGCAGAAGATGCAGGCCGACCGTGCTAAAGGCCCCAATAAAAAGTAATAAAGAAATGGGAGTGTTGCTAAAAACAACACTCCCATTTGAATTAGTTAATACACTTTATGAAACTTATCAATACTGCCCAGTACTTAGCAATACAAGAGTACATGCTTCCAGAGTAATCATTCCTTGTTTTCTAGCCATAGTAACAAGCTCCTCATTTTCAGTCCCAGGATTGAAAATTATTCTCCTAGGCTGCAGCGATAGTATAAAGTCATAATACGGCTGCTGGTTATCTGGATTTAAGTATAATGTTACAGTATCCACATCGCTATCATTAGACACTTCCTTTACAATATTCACATCACCTATTACCCCTACTTTTTTACCTACAGCCAAAACATCATGTCCATAATGCCGTAACTTTTTTACAGCCATATTGCTATATCGCTGTTCATTCTCCGAGGCTCCTAGCACTAAAGTCTTATTCTTCATCAATCCCTATATCTAATGAAACTTATTTACACAAGTGACATTGCTACCATTTCTGCTATGTCTAATACTTTTACACTGTCTTCCTTTTCTTTATTTTTCACCCCATCAGTAAGCATAGTAGTGCAGAAGGGGCAATTCGCAGCTATGATAGTAGCTCCTGTTTCAAATGCCTGTTCTGCCCTTTCAAAGTTTATTCTAGAACTTCCAGGCTCTTCTTCCTTAAACATTTGTGCTCCACCTGCACCACAACACATGCCATTTGATTTGCAGCGTTTCATTTCTATTAATTCTGCATCAAATGCCTGTAATACTTCCCTAGGTGCTTCGTAGATGTTATTTGCACGTCCTAAATAGCAGCTGTCATGGTATGTGATTTTCTTGCCTTTAAATGCACCACCATCTTTCAACACTACTTTCCCTTCATTAATTAACTGCTGTAGGTAAGTTGTATGATGTATTACTTCATAGTTACCTCCAAGTTTTGGATACTCATTTTTAAATACATTAAAGCAGTGCGGACAGATTGTTACTACCTTTTTTATTCCATAAGCATTCAGTGTATTGATGTTATTGTACGCCATCATCTGAAACAGGAACTCGTTACCAGCTCTTCGGGCAGGGTCTCCAGTGCACATTTCTTCTTTACCAAGAATTGCATATCTAACACCCACCTTATCCAGTATCTGCACAAATGCCTTGGTTATACGTTGTGCCCTTTGGTCAAAACTGCCAGCACATCCCACCCAAAACAGCACTTCAGGATTATCACCGCTGGCAATATATTCAGCCATGCTCATTACAGCCATCTTATCTATAGTTTGATGATGAAAATTAATATTCCTTTAAGCCTTTACTTCTGCTACCCATGCATCCCTATCGTCTGGACTAAATTTCCATGGGGCCATATTGTTTTCAATGTTACCAAACATGAGGTTCCATTCTTGAGGCGCATTGCTTTCTTCCATAATAAGATTTCTACGCAGTTGCATTATGATGTCAAGTGGGTCTATCATAACAGGACATGCGTCTACACATGCTTGACATGTAGTACATGCACGCAACTCCTCTACAGATATATAATCATGTAAAAGCGTCTTTCCATCTTCAATAAAACTTCCATTTTTATTTATGTTTTTACCCACATTCTCTAATCGGTCTCGGGTATCCATCATAATTTTCCTTGGTGATAATAATTTACCTGTATTATTTGCAGGACAAACGGATGTACAACGACCACATTCTGTACAAGAATAAGAATCTAATAGATTCTTCCATGATAGATCCAAGACATCCTTTGCACCAAAACGGGAAGGAGCAGCAGCTTCGGAGGGCGCCTTGTCTGGTTCCATCATGTAGAGTACTTCATTCTGTATGTCCTGCATATTTTTCATTTCTCCATTTGCTTCTAGCTTAGAGAAATATGCATTAGGAAATGCAAGGGCAATATGCAAATGTTTAGAGAAAGGTAAATAATTCATGAAAGCTAATACTCCAAGAATATGAAGCCACCAACAACTACGTTCTAAAAAAATTAAGCCACCTTCATTGATTCCAGATATTAAACCTACTATATGTTGTGAAATCCAAAAAGGCTCAGTTTTTATGTAATGTTCAGATCCAATCTGTTGTAATTGTAAATCTGCAGCATTCATCACTAGGAAGAGAGACATTAATATGACCTCTGTAACCAAAATTAAGTTAGCGTCACTTTTAGGCCAACCTTTTAGTTCATCCATATCGAGGCGTTTAATCTTTAATACATTACGACGTACTAAAAAAACAACACATGCGATTAGAACTAAAAGAGCAAGAACCTCGAAAAAACCTACCAGAAATGAGTATAAACTACCCAATGTAGGTGCAAATATTCTGTGAAACCCCAAGACACCATCAAGTATTATCTCCAGAATCTCTATGTTTATAATTATAAAGCCAGCATACACAGCAAAATGTAAGATTGCAGCGATTGGTTTTTTGAACATCTTTTTCTGACCAAGAGCAAGCAGTACCATATTTCGTATACGCTGCTCTTTATTATCGTTTAAATCCTCATCTCTACCTAAAAGTATATTGCGTCTAATTTCTTTTACTTTTTTAACAAAAAAGAATATTGACACAGCGACACAAGCTAAAAACAAAATTTGCTGTACTATATGCATTGAAGCTGCAATTTTACTCGAAAGTAAATGCTTTTGTGCCAATGACCAAATCAGTAAACAACGAATAATAACCGATTCAATATGGTTCATAACGAAAAAGTATGGCATTGCATATTGCTAGCAATTCTGTACTTTGCTTATAATTAGGATCTATTCCCTCAGTTATGCGCTTTATTTGGTTAATAGCCCTCTTTCAATTTTATGCATCAACACTGCAAGCACAAACAGCGGATACTACTCGAAAAAACGACACTTTAAAACCAGTTATTCCATTTGAAAGAATTGAAGACATAGACTCCAATTTATTAGTTACACCTATAATGAAAAAACTAGACGAGCCCATACTAAAAGGTAATTTAGAAAATGGATATGTGATACATGGTAAAGTAGTAGATGGAGCAACAGGTGAAGGAATACCTTTTGCTACTGTCTTTTTTCCAAAAAGTCAGGTAGGAACTGTTGCTGATATAGAAGGTAATTTTATTCTGACGTGCAAAAAAATACCTAGTGATACACTTAGAATTGAGGCTATTGGTTTCAAGAATACATATAGATTGCTCAAAAGAGATCGACATGAATATAATTTCATAATTGAATTGCAGCGATCGCTGACTGAACTTAATGAAGTAACTATTCGCGCTGGAGAGGACCCTGCAATTTTGCTAGTAAAAAAAATACTTGAAAGGAAACCATTTAATAATCCTGATCGAGTAACTAACTATGGGTACGAAGCTTACAACAGAATTGAAGTAGACTTACAACGGTTAACTAAAGAACAATTTGAGAAAGTTCCAATATTGAAAAATTACGGCTTCATATTTAATAATCTGGATACTGTATCGGAAGATAAGCCATATTTACCCCTTTATCTAACTGAAACTCTTTCTGACTATTATTTTAGGGGAAAGCCAAAAAAAGCTAGAGAAATAATAAAAGCCTCTATGGTGAAGGGTGTAAACAATGATAATGTTGTTAAGTTTCTAGGCACCTTCCACCAAAACTTAAATGTTTATAAAGACTACGTACCTGTTTTTGATAAAAAATTCGTTAGTCCTATTAGTAATGAAGGCTTGTTGTTTTACAAGTATAAAATAAGGGACACCCAAATTGCTTTTGGCCATAGAATATTTTTGGTTCAATTCAGGCCTAAGAGACCAATTGAAAACTGCTTCACTGGCGATTTCTGGGTTGTAGATAGCTCTTATGCAATACAGAAGGTGAGTATGAATGTAGGAAAAGAGGTGAATATTAATTGGTTGGAGAATGTTGCAATTTATCAAGAGTTTGCGCCAATTGATAGTATTTGGTTTTGTACAAAAGATAAATTCATAGCGGGGTTTAGTCCTTATCATTCTAAAAAACTGTTGGGTATGATTGGAAGAAAAACCACAACATATCACCATATAAGGATTAATAGCAAGGAAGTAGATAGTGTATTGAATGAGCCAAAACTGAAACAGGATGTTACTAAGCTCGACTCTGCAAAATATATGACTGATGAGTGGTGGAAAAATAATAGACCTGACTCTCTGACTAAAAACGAGGCCGCTATATACAAAATGGTTGACACCATTAATCAAATGCCCATCACTAATACGTACAAGAAACTCATCACATTCATATCTACAGGTGTGCATGATATAGGGCCTATACAACTGGGACCATATTTCTATTTGTATAGCTATAATCCGGTGGAAGGTAGCAGGGTGAGACTGTCTGTAGGAACCCCTAGAAAACTGAAAAACTTGCAGGTAAATGTATATGGCGCATATGGATTTCTGGATGAACAAATTAAATATGGAGTGACAGCGAAATGGATGCTGAACCGTAATCCGTGGAGTTATATTTATGGTTATTATGCTCATGATATTAGTCAGTCTACAAACTACTATGACCAAATGGGGGCAGACAACATTTTTAGTACAGTGTTTAGAAAGAAAGGAGTGCCCTGGAAACTTGCTTTTACTGATGATGCACGAATAGAGTATTATAAACAATATTTCAGTGGGCTGAGCCATAAATTGATGGTGGAGCGTAGAAACTTCAGGCCATATGCGCCGCTACCATATGAAGGTATATTTAAAGACGAACATGGTGCACTGAGTAGAAATGTAGTTAGCATGGATGTAGGTGTTGACTTGAGGTTTGCATGGAAGGAGAAATATATTGAGGGGCAGTTTAAGCGAGTGATAGTAACTAGTAAATATCCTGTTGTAAATCTTAATGTAACCACTGGTATTAAAGGTTTGCTGAACGGTGCATATAGCTATCAGAAAGCCAGACTTTCTGTAACAGGATTTAATTACGTGCCACCTTTTGGGTCTTTGTATTATAATGTTTTTGCGGGTAAATATTTTGGGGCACTGCCCTACCCATTGCTGGAGATACACCCTGGAAATGAGTTTCTGTACTACAACAGATATGCTTTTCAGATGATGAATAATTATGAGTTTTTGAGTGATGAATATGCAGGGTTTAATGTGGAGCATAACTTGGGTGGTGGTGTGTTTAATAGGTTTCCGATGTTAAAGAAGTTGAAGCTGCGCCAGTTTTGGACGGCTAAGGGGGTAGTGGGGACACTTAGTAAAGAGAACCAGCAACTCAACTTGGATAAAGGTTACTCTTTTAGGACACTGAAGGGGTCGCCATACCTGGAGCTGGGGACTGGCATATCAAATATACTGCAGGTGGGCAGGATAGATTTTGTGTGGCGTGTGACCCCTAAGCCATTGGCTAGTGAGGCTAAATGGCGGTATTTTGGAATTTTTGGTAGTGTGAACTTTGAATTCTAGCTACTATTTGGTGCTTTGAGGATTGTGATATTGCTCCTCGTGGATGCCGGGGTTTTGGTAAACCATTATTTCGTATTGACCTGAAATCTGTGCTGCGCCAGCAAAGATAACCTGGACTGCATGCATTCTTTTGGTGTCGCAGATGTAGCATTCACTTTTGTTGCGGGAAAGCTCTTTGCGGCAATCGGAGGTGATGGTTTTCATGATGCGGTTGTAGTCTTTGGGATTGTCGGTGCGGTAGATGACGTAGCAGGGATCGGGGTTGAGGACTGTGGTGGTGAAGAACTGTCCAGCTTCGGCATACTGGCGTGTGTAGGTGTTTTCGTTGGCACGTAGGAAACCGTTGGTTTGTAGGAACCAAGTAAACTGGTCTTCCATGTTGCACATTTTTCTGTTTTCGAGCATTTGCAGGAACAGGCTTTGCTGTGCGTGTGCGCCAAGGGTGGCTACAACTAATAGAAGAGGTAGTATTACTTTTTTCATCTGCCGTGGTATTTGTCTCAAAGCTATAAAACAATATGTTATAATGAAAGTGGGCTGGAGTTAAATGGGGTTTAGATGTAAAGGTCGGGCTGAAGAGGGAGGCCGGGGGTGACGGCATAGTGATCGAAATTGGTGATGCCTGCAGAGCGGAGTACCTCCTCGTCTATGAGTAGCTGGCCGGTATATGTGCGAGGGGCCTGGGTGAGGATGTGGTAGGCGGCATCGGCAACGATGGCTGGGGTGCGGCTGTGGGCTGCCATCTGCTGGCCACCAAGGAGGTTGCGGACGGCGGCTGTGGCTATTGTGGTGGCAGGCCACAGGGCATTGGCGGCTATGCCATGGGGTGCGAACTCTGCGGCCCAGCCGAGGGTGAGCAGGCTCATATTGTACTTGGCGATGGTGTATGCTATGTGTGGTGCGAGCCAGTTGGGGGCCATATTGAGTGGCGGGGATAGTGTGAGGATGTGTGCATGACTAGATTTTTTGAGGAAGGGTAAACAGTATTTGGTGACGAGGAATGTGCCGCGAACGTTGATGTTGTGCATGAGATCGAAGCGCTTGGCATCTGTGTGCTCGGTGGGGGTGAGGGAAATGGCGGAGGCATTGTTGATGAGGAAGTCTATGCCTCCGAATAGTGCGATGGTTTGCTGAACGGCACTAATGATTTGCTCTTCGTCGCGAATGTCGCACTGAATGGCGAGGCCACGGCCGCCTGCCTGGGTGATTTGCTCGGCAGCGGTGTATATGGTGCCGCCAAGGCGTGGGTCTTCTTTTACTGATTTGCCAATGACCACTATGTTGGCGCCGTGGTGTGCAAGGCGGAGTGCGATGGCGAGGCCGATGCCTCTGGTGGCGCCTGTGATGAATGCTGTTTTGCCGATTAGGTTCATGTTATTAGTTTTTAGTGGGGTTAGTACGAAGATACGATGCGGGTGAAGTATAGAAATGTTAATGCTGAGCTGGTGGTGCGTTTTTGCGCAGTTTTTGTTTTTTGTGTTTTTGGTGTAAGTGGTTGATAGTCAGTGGGTTGTGGTGGGTTTTATTTTTGGTTTTGCGCAGTTTTTGCGCGGGTTGTGTTTTGTTTTTTGCTCAGTGTTTTTGATTGTGTTTTTCATGTGTTGTCTGCTTGTGTTGTTTGCTTGTGTTGTTTGCTTGTGTTGTTTGCTTGTGTTGTTTGCTTGTGTTGTTTGCTTGTGTTGTTTGCTTGTGTTGTTTGCTTGTGTTGTTTGCTTGTGTTGTTTGCTTG
>CALRKH020000113.1:0-9323 GCA_943367855.1 Asaia bogorensis
TTCTTCCTTAGCAGGTGCTGGTGCAGCCACAGGCTCTTCCTTAGGTGCCACAGGTGGCTCCACAGGCTTAGTTGCCTTGGCCTCTACAGGCTTGGCAGCAGGTGCTGGTGCAGCCACAGGTGCTGGCTCATCCTTCTTGTCTTTGGCGGTTATATCCAGCTCCTCTTTCGACTTGCGGATGGTATCTAGCAGAGAGCCCTTGGGCAATGCTATATTATCACTGCGCTGTTTGTCCTTTTTGTCTTGGGCAAACTCCACTTGCAGGGCACTATACATCTGCTCTGTTAACTTAGTACTCGGGTTGCTGCTTATCTCAAAGCCTTTTTCGGTAAGAAACTCAACTAGGGTTTCCTTGCCGATGTTGAACTCTTTGGCTGCAGCTAGCAACCTGGGTGTATTACTTGTTGTACTCATTCTACTTTTTTCCTTGTCAGATGTTTTTCTGTTATGCCCTGCGCGGATTTTTGCCTTATCCGCAAACCTACGCCATTTTTCACTAAAATGGCGTGGGAGCGTTTGTTATATTACTATTCCATAAAGAACAATTCGGTTTGGTTATTACGATTTTATTGTTCTTCATTAAATTCTGCTTCCAATATACGGCGCACATCCATCACTGTTTCTTCTTCCAGATCAGTGCGGCGCACCAGCTCTTCGGCACTTAGCTCCAGCACACTTAATGCGGTGTCGCAGCCTATTCGCTTGAACTCGTCTATCACCCATGCTTCTATTTCGTCTGAGAATTCGTCTAGGTCTATGTCATATTCTACCTCATCTTTCACATCCCTATACACGTCTATGCTATAGCCAGTAAGCTCCTGAGCCAGTTTTATGTTCACACCTTTTTTACCTATAGCCAGCGATACCTGGTCTGGGTCCAGAAACACATCTACCGACATTTTTTCTGTATTCAGGTCCATTTTATTAATGCGTGCAGGCGTTAGCGAGCGTTGCAGCAATAGCTGAACATTGTTGGTAAAATTGATGATGTCTATGTTTTCGTTGCGTAGCTCGCGCACTATGCCATGTATACGGCTGCCTTTCATACCCACACATGCGCCCACTGGGTCTATGCGGTCGTCGTAGCTTTCTACAGCTACTTTGGCACGTTCGCCAGGTTCGCGCACTATTTTCTTTATCACTATCAGGCCATCCATTATCTCTGGCACCTCTATTTCTAGTAGTTTCTCCAAGAAGGACGGATGTGTGCGGCTTAAAATGATAACCGGGGTATTATTTCTCATTTCTACCTTCTTCACCACAGCACGCACAGTTTCTCCTTTCTTGAAGAAATCTGTAGGTATCTGCTCAGACTTAGGCATTATCAGTTCATTTCCTTCATCATCTAGCAGCAATATCTCTTTTTTCCATATTTGGTACACTTCACCGCTTATAATATCGCCTATGCGGTCAGCATACTTCTTCAGCAAGTTATTCTTCTTCAGGTCGCCTATACGAGCAGCCAATGTTTGTTTGGCAGCCAATATAGAGCGGCGGCCAAAGTTGCGCACATCTACTTCTTCATATACCTCTTCGCCCACACTATAGTCGGGTTCTATCTTCAGCGCATCCGTCAGCGGAATCTGAGTATTATCATCTTCCACCATGCCGTCTTCTACTATCTCCCTACGTCTGAAAATCTCCAAGTCACCCGTCTGGTCGTTTACGATTACGTCAAAGTTTTCATCGCTACCATATTTCTTGCGCAGCAATGTCTTAAACACGTCTTCCAACACCTTCATGAGGGTAGGCCTGTCAATATTTTCGGCTTCTTTAAACTCCTGAAAGGAGTCGATGAGGTTAATACTTGCCATATATCTCTCTTTTGCTCACCACCGCTCTACCGAACGATGAACGTGATATTTAAAAAATGATTTGAACGATTGTCTTTTTAATGTTTGCAAACGGAATCTCTACTGTTGTCACATCTTTTGCCTTCTTACCCTTCACCTCTAGTGTCAGTGCTTCTTCGGTTACTGCCAGTAGCATGCCTGTCACCTCTTTATCGTCTGTGCCTGTTACAGTCACCTTACGGCCCACGTTTTTATGATACTGCCTGCGCTGCGCCAATGGCTCATCTATACCTGGGCTCGACACCTCTAGCGAGTAGTCGCCATCTACAAATAGCTGTGCTTCTTCTATAGCCGCATATAACTTGCGGTTTACAAACGATGATTTCTCTACCGAAAAACCAGCATCTGCATCTATAAACACCTTAATGTTGTTGGTAGGCTTCACCTTTATGTTCACTACAAACATATCAGTTCCGTCTAACAATGGCTCTAACAAGGCATACACCTTTTCAATAATGTCACTCATACCTAATAAACGAGGGGACAACCCGTGTCCCCTCTCTTTTGAATCTTATTCCGTTGCAAATATACAACATTTATCCAAATTCTCTATAGGGCTTCGGCTATTTATATTAAAATAGTCTTAAAGCGCAACTTGCACTGCACCAACCTACCCAAACCCACTTGCCCATACTATTGTGTTATGTCCTAACTTTGCGCCCCTAATTATATACTTTGGGTCTTCTCGACAAATTTCTGGATAAACGCAATGCCAATCCGGCAGCAGAGATGAGCTTCCTCGATCATATAGAGGAGCTACGTTGGCACATTGTGCGTTCGGCTATTGCTATCATTATAGGAGCTTGTGTAGTCTTCTGGAAGGTTGAGTACATATTCGACAACATAATTCTCGGCCCAGCGCACAAAGATTTTGTGTCTTACAAGTGGTTTTGCGCACTTGGTCGCCTGCTGCACTCAGATGCACTCTGCAATACGCAGATAAATATGAAGTTTCAGAACACTGCCGTAACTGGTCAGTTCATGATGGCCCTATCTGTTTCTACTATGGGTGGTTTCATTCTGGTGTTCCCCTTCATACTATGGGAGATGTGGAAGTTTGTGAAACCTGCCCTGAAGCCCACAGAGGTAAGCATGGCTAGAGGCATAGTGTTTTGGTGCTCACTGCTCTTCTTTTCGGGCGTTTGCTTTGCCTACTTCATAGTAGCACCTTATACTATCAACTTCTTTGGCTCTTATAGCCTCAGCCCATTGTTCGAGAACATCATTACTATAGAGAACTATTACGACACCATGAGCAACCTCATACTAGCGCTTGGCGTTGTGTTTGAGCTACCTATTCTGGTGTATTTCCTTACCCGCATTGGCATACTTACACCAGAGTTTTTGAAGGCTCGTCGTCGTTATGCTTTCCTCATACTATTCATATTGGCTATGCTCATAGCTCCGCCCGATGTGTTTAGTTGCCTACTGGTATTCTTCCCTCTCTATATTTTATTCGAAATTTCTGTGGCCATCAGCGGCCGTGCTGCCAGAGCTCGCAAAAAAAGAAAGGCCATGAAAGAACTAGAAGATCTGAAGGATAACTAGTAAACACCAGTAATGCTAACAATCAACCTCAACAATATTTAAGCTTATATGGAATTAGTATTCAACAAAAACCTACCAATTGCCATCGGTAGCGATCATGCTGGATTTGAGTATAAAGAAATGCTGAAAGCCGCACTAGCTAGTGCCGGCAGGCAAGTGTCGGACAAAGGCACTTACAGCACCGATAGCACCGACTACCCCGACTATGCACACCCAGTGGCACAAATGGTAGAAAACGGTGCAGCCGCAGCAGGCATATTGGTGTGTGGCAGTGGCAATGGCGTGGCTATTACCGCCAACAAACACAAGGGCATACGCGCTGCCCTTTGCTGGAACGAGGAACTGGCATCGCTGGCACGCCAGCACAACAACGCCAACGTGCTATGCCTACCAGCTCGCTTTGTTACTTATGCCGATGCACAAAAGATGATGGAAGTTTTTCTTGATACAGCCTTCGAAGGTGGCAGACATGAAAAGCGTGTAAATAAGATTTAGAAACACGCTACATTTTTGTATAAATAACTAGCCCCAGCAACGTCTGTTACTGGGGCTAGTTATTTTAGCATTGCACAAGTGCAATTATGACTTTGGAGCTTCCTCTTTAGTTGTTTCTTTTTCGCCTTCTTTGTGGCTGCAAGATTTTTTACCTTTTTTGTCCTTGCAGCAAGCAGCTGTTTCTTTAGCGCACTTTTCGCCTTTCTTCTTGCAGCATGCTTTTTCTTGTGCTATTGCACCGCCCGAAAGCAAAGCCACTGCGGCAAGCATCATTGTTATCTTTTTCATGAACTTCAATTTTATTCGTACAAAGTTACTACTATTTCACATATCAACACGCAGTGCCACTACCCCTAGTAATTGTGCGCCACCACTGTTATACCACCTTTCACCACATCGCCTATCTTCACATCAACCTGTGTGCCTAGTGGCAAAAACAAGTCTACTCTGGAGCCAAACTTAATGAAGCCGAACTCTTCATTTTGCTTCACTACATCTCCCTCCTTCACATAATAACATATACGGCGGGCAAGTGCACCAGCTATTTGACGCATCAGTATGTCTGCCCTATCATTGCCTATCACTATGCTGGTACGCTCATTTTCTGTAGACGATTTAGGATGCCATGCCACCAGATACTTACCAGGGTGATACTTCATATACTTCACCTCTCCGCTCACAGGGTTACGGTTTACGTGCACATTGATGGGCGACATAAATATAGATACCTGCAGTCGCTTCTCTTTAAAATACTCTGGCTCAAAAACCTCTTCTATCACTACCACCTTACCATCGGCAGGGGCTATAAGCTTCTCCTCGCCATGTACCAGATTGCGTATAGGTAGCCTGAAGAAAGCTACCACCCAAAACCACAATAAGAACAACACAAATGTGATAAGCCCTGTAAGCCAAGATAAACTATCCGGTATGAAGTGAGCTGCGGCCCAGCCTAAACCCAACCATAAAACTGTAGCTATAAGGATATACCAGTACCCTTCGCGATGTATTTTCATTTTTTATCAATTCTTAGCGCACAAAGTTAATTCATTTAGTGCCTGTTTCTAAGATTGTTATGCATCTTTATTTAACCTCTTCGTGGGCTTTACGTGTACCAAAAAATCTGCACGAAAAACCTACACTAAATGCACTCAACTGGTCGTATCCAGCCTCGGCATATACGCTAAACTGGTTGGATATGTAATAGCGTGCTCCTGCTTTTAGATATGGAGACACCTTATGCTCTTTCTGCTCTATTGTAGTATCGCCCACAGGAAAAGCAGATTGGGTTATATTATTTAGGCTAAGGCCAACACCAACGTATGGATCTAAGCGATTCACCTTCAGCAGATGCCCCATGTGGTAGTAGCCCATCACCCCAACATTGAACAAACGCCATTTATTGGTTCGGCTACGCCTAATGACACCATTATAACCCTCATACAGCTGAAAAGAGTTGAAATGAGTCACATTATACGCTCCTCCTACACCTATACTTACTCTATTGCTCACAGCATACTCTCCACGAAAGTAGAAAGGCGCAAAACCCGAAGGCGTTCCCTTTTCAAAGCCACTTGGCACAGCGTAGGCTGCTCTAAACCCGTTTACAAAACCAAAACCTATACTGGCAGTATAGCTATCCTTGCTAAACGCACTATGAGTCATTGTTGTGGCTGCACTGGCACTATCTTGCGCCATTGCCCCACTATATACTAGCAAGGCTACTACTGCTAAAAACACCTTCTTCATACGCTGTGAAAACTAATAAACAAACGTGATACTACCTTACTTTATTATAGCATCATCCTAATAAACAAACTGGTCCGTGCATAGGCACAGACCAGTGTAAAAAAGTATTAGTTACTTAGAGCAAAGATTATTCGTCTTCGTCTCTGCTACGTTGTTTGCGTTTTGGCTTTGGAGCTGCATCATCTTCATCTTCCATAGCATCAAGCTTTCTGTGGTGCAGTTCGTCGCCTGGCTCGTGGTGAGCAGCTACACGATGAGCTACATTGAAGTTTTTGCTAAGACCAAAGTTCATTTGGTTGCCGAAAGTCAGGTTAAGAGCGTTGTTGCTGTATGCAGCACCATCACCTTTAGTTGTTTCGTAGCTAACACCACCTACAGAGAAGTTAAGCGCAAGACCACGACCTACATTGATACCGATAGCTGGGAACAAGTTCACCGCTACACCGTTGTATTTGTTAGTTGCTGGGTTACCATTGTTAGTAGTATAACCACCTACATAAGAGAAACCAGCTTGTGCAAACCAGAAGAATATTTCGCTACGGCGAATGTACTCTGAGTAACGAGCGAATGCGCCAGCACCGTACATGTTGTTTGTTACTTTGTTCGCGTTAGCGTCCTTAGTAGCATCCTGTCCCCAAGAAAGATTAAGACCTACAGTCCAGTTGTGATTGAACTGGTAGCCGACACCTGGAGAAGCGTGCCAGTTGGTGTTTTTTACCAATGATGGCTGCCTAACTTGATCAAGACCCGCAGTACCATAAACTAGGATACTTCTAGGCTCCTGAGCATTTGCTGTCGCTGCAGTTCCCGCAACCAATAAAGCGAGGATCAGTTTTTTCATATCAGAGCTTGTTTTGTTAAAATTCAGAGTGTGTTTTGTTATTTATTCAGCAAATATAATCGCCATTTTCAAAAAACCATAACTTTTTTCAATTTTCTTTTTGGCTTTTTTCCAAAGGCATTTACGCATCTTATCTACTATCTGGCATCAAAGTCTATATTTACTTTCTCGCTACGTGGGTGCGCCTGGCAGGTTAGCACATATCCGCGCTCCACTTCATCGTGCTCCAGCGCATAGTTCACCATCATCTCCACATCACCTTCTGTCACCTTGGCACGGCAGGTGCAGCACACCCCACCTTTGCAGGCATAGGGCAGATCGGCGCCATGGCGCAGGGCTGCGTCCAGTATAGACTCTCCTGTAAACGGCACCTCCATTTCAAACGTAGCTCCGTCTAGTGTTATAGATACTTTACTCTTAGGGCCACTATCAGCACCTGCTGCCGACACCCATGTATCTTGCTGTTGTTTCTTTTGGTCGGGCGAGGTAAAGAGCTCTATGTGTATCTTGTTAGCTGCCATTCCACTATCCAATAGTTGTTGGCGCACAGACAATATCATTTCTTCGGGCCCACATATAAATACCTCATCCGTTTGCTGCACATCCACTAGTGTCTCGCAAAACTCAGCACACTTTGTTGCATTCAGCCTTCCGCTAAACAAGGGTATGTCCATATACTCACGACTCAGTATGTGATACAGACGCAAACGCTGCATATACTTATTCTTGAGTGCCTCTATCTCCTCTCTAAATATGATAGAGTTGCGGCTACGGTTGCCATATACTAGTGTGAAGGTAGAAGTGGTATCACTTTCCAATGCCCACTTCATAATACTCAAAATGGGCGTGATGCCGCTACCCGCCGCAAAGCATAGGTAATTACGCCCGCTTGCCTCGCCATGTGGTGTAAAGTTGCCCATGGGTGGCATAGTTTCCAGCACATCTCCTTTTTTCAGCACAGTAGTAGCATAGGTAGAAAACTTACCCTGCTCCACCTTTTTTATTGCCACACGCAGCTCGCCGTCATTGGGGCCAGCACATATAGAGTAGGAACGGCGCACCTCTTCTCCATTTATATAGTGCCTGAATGTGAGATACTGACCCGGCTTGAAGGAAAAGGTATCTGCCAGTGCCTGTGGCACTTCTAGCGCTACCGATACACAATCAGCCGTTTCCGGCCTTACTTCCTTTACTGTGAGCGAATGAAATTTTAAGGCAGACATAATAATAGGGCGCAAAAGTAATCCAGTTTCTCCGAATTAAATAACTACATCATACGGCCACTATTTAGCTGGCACAAACAGCCAATCGCTATTTTGTTCAAATAATTCGATATTTTGCCATCGGGTATATAAAATTCAAAGAAGCTTTTATTACTTTTACTCCGAAGAAACATTTTACTATGCTAAAAAACATGCTCAAGAACATTTTTCTGGTATGCCTGATGGCCTTGCCGTTCGGGGCAATGGCTCAAAAACCGCCTTTCCCGCCTAGCAGCACATCGCCCATCAACAAATATGAGCTTTTCGACAAAAACTGGTGTTTCGTAGGCATGAAGTGCCCCGACAAAATCGGCTCTGAGTCGCAGTTCATCAACTGGTTCTCTACTTTGCAGCTCACAGTTAGCAATAGTAACAATGTAAACTACGGCACCTACGTTCGCACCTATCGCGATATGCGCGATAACCCACGCGAAACCGGTACCTACTCTCTCACTAACGATGAGGTTGGCAACGTAATCCTTACTTTGCGCAAAGCCAAAAAAGGGAATATTGCTAAATATCTGGTATCTATGGTAGAGGCTAATCACTTGACGCTTATCCGCCTGGACGAAACCGAAAAATGTAACGTAACCTACGCTATAGCTCCTTAATCGGCTCTATTAAATTATATTCTACGCTCTGGCATACCACATGCCAGAGCGTTATTTTTTGCAGGTATAGGCCACTATTTTTTTAACATTTCTGCCTGCCACCTCTACTATTGCATGTTGTATTTTTACCACATCATCTTGCATCATATAATATATGTAGCCCGCTTGGGTTACTTTTCTTTAAAATAAGTATTAACCATTGCAAAGCACCCTCAATACGGAACAGCAATTACTGTCTGCACTGGCCAATGGCGATAGGAAAGCCACTGAGCAAATTTATAAGCACAACTTCACCATCGTGAATGGCTGGCTTATAAAACATGGCAGTAATGAAACCGATGCAGCCGATATTTTTCAGGAGGCAATGGTGATACTGTTCAGCAAAGCTCAAGACGAGGAGTTCCGGCTCACTTGCTCTATAAATACTTATGTGTTTTCTATCTGCAAACACCTATGGTACAAAAAGTTGCAAAAACAAAGCCGTGAGCCCATAACCCTGCTGGATAATACCGGCAACGATGAAGACGATGACGGTCTTCCCTACCAGGAAGATGTGGATGCGCACCAAGAACGGGAAATGCACTATGACCAGCTTGATGCCGCACTGGAACAAATAGGTGAACCCTGCCGCTCGCTACTGAAGGCTTACTACCATCACGACAAGAGCATGCAGGAAATAGCGGCAGACTTTGGGTATACCAACCCAGACAATGCCAAAACGCAGAAATATAAATGCCTTACCCGATTGCGTAAGATATTTTATACCATGCAATAAGTAAGCATAAAAGCATTTTGTAAGATAATAGAAAGCGTAAAAAATGTCTAACAACAACCAAAATATGTGGGAACTGGCCGAAAACTTCGTGGAAGGTAAACTTTCTGACGAGCAGTTTGCCGAGGTGAGCCACCGCATAGCCCACGACCCTGCATTTGCTACCGAATTCAATGAAATAACTAATCTTATTCG
>CALRKH020000114.1:0-9261 GCA_943367855.1 Asaia bogorensis
AGTTGAAAAAGGGTTTATGTAATGGGCTGACGGTATATAGAGCTGAGGCAGGCTGCTACCTACACTAGCTATAACATAAGCGACAGCTATATGGTGAACGCGTGCGAATGTAGGTAGGAAGGCGGATAGTAACAAAATGAGTTTTGAGGATGATACAGATAAGTGTGCAGGATAGTGCAGATAAGTGTGCAGGACAATACAGTTTTTGAGGTGATTTTAAAAGGCTGATTGACTGAAAATGCAGGCTGGGCAAGGATTATGAATAAATATACCATACAACTGAAGTGTAGTAAGCTGAACAGTAGGAACAACACTGTAATAGCAGCTAACAAATAGCTGCATGAGCCAAAAAGATAAAGTGTATGCGGCACCTGGCGAATATGTATGCGCTAATGCTGAGGGGCAATAAATGATACCTGATATGAGGCTGGAACGGGCTATTTGATTTTGATTTATCTAATAACCTAAGGCTTAGCTAATTGTTGCTTCTGAATGCTGGAATTAAAAAATCATAATAACAATCATTAGCATAAATATGAGTATAAAAAACACCATGGCTGCCACTGCCAATGAACTTATAATGCGATAGATATCGGAACCAATATCGGCTTTGATTCTGATGTCTTTGCGGAGGCGGGAGACGGTGATATAAATTGAGACAATAAGTATGGCTATGAGTAATAAACTGAGTGCTATGGAGTTGTTTTCATGTATTGGGGAGGTTCTAGACTTGTAATCGATGCCGCCAATGATGAATTTGAGTACCAGGATATCCACAAAGAAATTGGACACAAACAGGCTTATAGCTATGAGGCAGTTTTTGGCAGGGGTGGTCATACGCAAATCAAATATAAGAAAAATAGTGGGGTGTAATGTGCTGATAGTGTGTAAGATTTAATATAGACAGCTATGCACTTTTGACTTGTAGTAGTTTATAGTTTACAAACTGGAACAATGCCGACTTTGCCACAATAGTCTCTACTACTGCTCCATACATATTCCTCTTGTACGTCTACTATTCCTGCCTTTACTGGGTTGTTATGTATATATTCTATTGAACGACTCCACTTCTCTTCACTATTAAGTATTATAGGATGATTATCTTGTTGCCAAAATTGAAAGTTGGTATTATTGCTATTGTTTTTTCCTGCATAAATAAAAATGTTTATCATCCACGAACGCCTGCTTTCCCGCTCGTTTTCACTTATGCTTTTTAATATTTGCATTGCGGTAAATTTCTTCAAGTCTCGTAGTACATCAGATAATGTATGTTGCACATTTTCATCTAAAGAAATAACGAGATGAACATGATTAGTCATTAATACCCATGCATGTACATTTAGTCCTTTGTTGGCAATACAAAAGCCAAGACTGTCTGTGAATATTTTTCTGTATTCATTTCTAGTAAAAACATCTACCCATTCTACTACTGAAAATGTAACAAAATATGCAGCATGTTTTTCTGTGTATTTGTACCTTGTACTCATCTAGTAAAAATATTCTTTATTGTTGTTCGCAAGTCGAAAGACTTGCAGTAAATTAGACACAAGTCGAAAAGACTTGCGCCAAATAGGTGTAAGATTTAATATAGACAGCTATGCAATAATAAATGTGACAGCCTACCTTAGCAAAAATAGAATAGCTGAGTGCGTAAAATATTAGCAAATGGCATACGATATAGCATTGGCCAATAGGGTGCGGGAATACCTGGCGGGGATAGCGGATATAGTGGTGGTGGAGCAAGAAATGTTTAAGGGTTTGACCTTTATGGTGAATGGAAAGATGTGTGTATCTGTAAGTGGTGATGAACTAATGGTGCGCTATGAGCCGGAGCTGCAAGATAGCCTAGCGGAGCTGGTGGGCTATAGGCAAATGACTATAAAAAATAGGGTGTATAAGGGATATGGCTATGTGGCCCCTGAGGTGATAAAAAGCAATCAACAGTTTGCCTACTGGATGGACCTATGCCTGAACTATAACCCAAAAGCTAAGGCTAGTAAAAAGAGGTGAGCTATGTAGGGGAGCAGAATGTATGCAAATAGCCAATAGATATACTGCCGATCATATTGATTGATCAAGTAGTGAGCTAGCCAATTTCTTGTACTTAGTTACTGTTGTTTATCTAGATACAATTTCATGGTTCTTCTGAGCAGATAAGCTAGTGAACCAATAAACAACCATAGTATTGCAGTATTCCAATTGCTCTGCGCAAAACCGTCTCTACCACGAAATAGTAGACCAAAAATATTAGCCCCCAAACATAATGCCACCAGCCCAATAGAGAAGTTAATAACAACTGCTAAAAGCTGGCTTGTCAATTTTTTGTATTGTAGCATAGAAACAGAAGGAATTTACAAAAAGCAATGCATCAAAAGTATATACAAATTTTGCATTCGCCAATTGCCTTTACCTCTATTGCTTTCATAGGCTTGGCAACTGATTATAGTGTAAAAATAAACTATTATGCGTGCTGATAGAACTAAATGCTTTAACGCAAATAGAGCGGTGGAGGGTGGCTAAATTTTATATGGGTAATACAGCACCCTATGTAATGATTTGTTGAAAACTAATGATGTGGCGACTATAATAAACCTCTAGCAGATTTTTTTACGTAGTTTACTTCGCAAGTCGAAAATTGAGCCAAATGAACGGGTGGTTTTTGTAGTTAATTCTCATTCGTTATTATTGTCATTTTTCGTCTGTACTTTTTCAGGTACGATCATTTGTATAATTGGTCGTAGTGGAGGTATTGATAATTTGAGAATAAGACCTGATAAAACGATAGCTATTAATATAAAAAAAAATATTGAATTTTTTTCTTTCTTGTCCTTTAGTTTTGATAGTGTTGGTAGAAATATTTTGGTAAGTACTTTGGTCAGCAATGAAACAAGCAAGAAGAAGATTCCAAAATATACTAATAGTATCAATAGCCCAGCAAACTTTACAATAAAGTACCAAACTAGTCCAATTTCAACTGAACAAAGCAGAATGAAGAATAACTCATACCTCCATGTCCCGTCATTTGAAGTAAACGTAAATAAAATCAGTTCAAGCCAAATAAATATTGAGAGAATAAAAAATGTTGGGAGCAGAAAACCAGCTGCACCTTCGTTGTCGAGAGTAGTTGAATAAATAAAAAGTGCATTAAACACTCCGAAAAGTGTCACCAAATTTGTTGTCTTATCTAAGAAGTCCCTAAAAGGAACTCCTTTCTCTTTTGAATCTTTATCCATAACAGTACCCTCAAATAAATTCTCAGTAGCTTTCTAGGTAGATGAATAACTTACAAACTTGCTAAATAGATATTAAGTTTTTATATTAAAACCTGATTTTTTGCTTGAAACTAGAGATATAATGCTATAAACACCAAAATAGATTTTGCTTGATTGAATCTATAACTTTCTTATACTAATTTCCATTATCTGTTACTGTCAAGGACGGATTTATAAGATGCAGTATAAACAATATGCGAACCACCTAGTTTTTTAATTTCATCAAATTGTTCACTAGTAACAGATTTGCCAAACTGATAACCAGATATACCTATACTATTTAATACAACAGGAATACTGAAAACTATTGATTCTTTGACTAGATATACTTTTCTTGGTTTTTTGGCATTAAGATTATCTTCATTGGTCGGGTTCTGCATACCACATATATTAAAATAACCATAGGCCTTCCCTTCTCTAGCCATAATAATAATATCTGCTTTATGCCTTTGGCTATATTGATATCTGCCAGAGTATTTTTTGAAAATCTCTCCTTCAATATACCTAATGAATTCGATCTCGGAAGAAAATCCAGTTATTGAACTTTTATCTGAATTTCCATAAACTACGATATTCATAGTAAGATTGTTTCTAATCGTAAATATAATTGAATTTGCTAGTAAGCTAGATAAAAAAACGACCATTCAGATTGCTTTAATGGAAAGTACGAGACTAGAAATCCTTCATTTGTCGAATAGACTTGCGCCAAAAGGGGGGTATAAGATTCTACCGATTGACTGGTCGTCAAATTTGAGAGATTTTAGAATTTTACGTGCCTTTTCTTTATCCCGTTTAATTGCTATATCAAATTCTTCCACTAGCCCACTAAGGAATAGTCTTTCATTTCCTGTAGTACCGCAAAGAGTATTATTTATTCGGTTATTAGGTGTAAGTACGTGCATCCATTTACCGTTATATAAGCTTTGAAAACAACCCCATTGAGGATTTCCTTCTTCTTTACCTTTCACTTTGGTCGGCAAAATAAAATCCTGTTGGCAGCCCTGCTGGGGGTCTGCAATGTCAATCCAATCGCTTGGCTTAATATTATACTCAACCCTGCAATACTCCTCTGCGTCCTCAAGTGTTTCATATAGGTAATCGCCTATCGACGCAGCATCTTGCCAAGTGTCATAACAAAAAACGTATACTTCGTCTGCCTGAGCTGAAAATAGAATTACCTTTTTTATATCATTATTTTCAATAAAGCAGACTTTCCTCATGGACTTAAAAGTAATAAAAATGGCCGCAAAATCACTTAAGATGTTTACAGGCATTAGTAGTTCCTACTGTTTCATTATCGAACCTTTTGAAGAAGAAACTGCAGAATATTTACGCTTTCTTGAACCAAGCAAACTTTTGATTTTGGCCCTAATTTGATCGAAATGAAAGCAGGTTTTCAGTTTTGTAGCTTATTTCGGGCCGACTCCAACTGTTGAACTTTAATGTGCTTCCCTTGTTTAACTAAACTGACCTTTTCCGTCTGCCCCAACTCTGTTGTTATAAGCTCCTCAAGTTTGTAGAGAACATTTTTGCCGTACCTATATTTTATTGGATCGGAATCATAGAGGGCATTTATTTGAATTGCCCGTTCTTGAGGATCCTCGATTTTCCCATATTTTCCATAGTCAAAATAAGCAATTCTCAGCTTCTTTTTAGAACCTTCGCTAGTTTCTTTTGTCGCAAGCTCTATTAATTCCTTTGCCCGTTGAACTGGGATCGAAGGAAAAACTTCATTTACATGGCATTCATTCAAGAAATAACTTTCCATATCATAAAATCTAGTGACAAAAACTGTCGTTATATCTTGAAGCCCTGCGTTCTTAACTAATTTAGTAATTATCTGTTCAAGTTGTTGTGGTGAATCATTGTCCCTATCCCTATGTAAAACAATATACCTTAAGTTGGGCTTTTTATTAATCATCTTCTTTGCAAGGAAAACCGCTGAGGCGATGTTATCTTTTCCGTCATAAGACTCAATGCTTGTTTTCTTCATGTCAAATCCATGAAAACTCAATAAACTTTGTATCATAGTTGTATTCCCATCCTCGGTAAGCACAAGACATTCTACAGAATTATCTAAATTTGCTAAACCCTTAGTTAGTTTCAAGTATTCTTCCAATCTCTGTTTTGCGAGTGCTGCAACTAAATCAATCAGCAGATCGAATTTATTATTGTCAGCAACATTTAAAGCTGTGTAATAGTCCTTCCTTTTTTCATAAGGAATTACAATAGGAAAAAGCGATTTCTTTAAAAGGATCAGATTTAAAAACAATCTTGAAATCCTGCCATTTCCATCCATAAACGGATGAATTAGCAAAATATAGTAATGAAAAACTGTGGCTAAAATGACTTCAGACACGTTGGGATTGGTTTTCAAAGAGTAGTACCAGCTCATAAGATCATCAATCCTTCCTGAGATGCCTTCACGTGAAAATACCTTTTTCTCGCCTTCAGAATTCAGTACGAAGACGTCATTTGTTCTAAATTGTCCATCATCCATTAGCAATTCGTGCATTAGCAGAATGTCCAAGGCTGTAAAATCCTCACCCACCAAATCGAACAAAAAGCTAATTGATGCAAAGCTCTTTCCAATACTTAGATACTTGTTTTTCTTATCTTTATATCTCTGCCTCAACTCGCTGTTTCCTTGAGTCATAAACTCTAATTGGAATCCTAATTCCTCCCTTAATATTGGATTGAGAGAGAACAGGTGCGATTTACTACCTATCCTAAACATTTCGTTCGTTAGGTCAAGAATCTCCGATTCGCTCAGATTTAAATTGGCAATTTCTTTTTGCGTGTCATTTAATGCGATAACTGAACTTCGATTTGACAGTTGTATTAGCAAGTCTTCATTAATCATTTTTACTTGGTTGAAAGGTCAATGTACTGCATTTCTTTACAGATAGCGTTAAGTCATTTATGTATAAAGTAACAAAAGTTCAAAATTCCTGTCGGGTTGAAAAATAAAAGCCCTGCTAAGCAAGGCTTTGAGAAGTAGTAGTCTCGACAGGAATCGAACCTGTATCAAAAGTTTAGGAAACTTCTATTCTATCCATTGAACTACGAGACCTAAAGTGCTTGTGGTGTAACAAACGGAGCGCAAAAATAAGATTATAGCATGGTATTGCAAGCCGAAGGGGTGTATAATTTTTGGGGATGATTAACGTATGAGTGTAACATCGCCTTTGTAGTTGTGAATTTTGCCAAAGGCATCTTCAATGATGATCGTATAAAAGTAAACACCGACATCGGCAGGGCGACCGCGACTGATGCCATCCCAACCGGACTCGGCATCGTAGGCAGTATGATATACTTCTTGCCCCCAACGATTGAATACGCTAAAGTCTATCATCTTGCTGTATTGCATGTTGCGTGGACGGAAATAGTCGTTCTTGCCATCGCCATTGGGGGTGAAGGCGGTGGGAATGAAGAGGTCGCTGCGGAGTAGTGTGCGTATAATAATGCTGGCGGTATCGGCACAGCCCCATTCGTTGACTGCCCGCAGGGTGTATGTGGTAAGAGAGTCGTCGGGCTTGACCCAGGGGTTGGGCAGGGTGTAGTTGGGGTTGGTGCGGTCGTGGGGTAGCCAGTCGTAATAACGAGCACCACCAGCGAATAGCTGTACACTATCGCCATACTCAATGATATTTCTATCGGCCCTAACCTGATCTAAGACCAGCGGAGGATAGAGCAAAACTTCTTGGGTGGCATAGCTGCGACAATTGTTGCGAATGTAGGTAAGGGTATAAATGCCTTTGGCCTGATCTGTAACCGGGTCTATGACAACAGTGCTGCCAGATGCGCTAAAGCCATTGGGCCCTGCCCAATAAAAATCGCCATCGGGATAAGGAGCACTAGCCTGCAACTGCAAGCTGGCACCGGGACAAACGGGTGCATTGGTAGTGATAGTGGGCGGCAATGGAGGCGGAGGGTCGGCAAAGGTAAATGGCCCAAAGAAAGCAGAAACGCAAGTGCCCTGTGCCACAAAGACATTGATATAGGTGCCTGGCGCCAAGCCTGAAACGGTGAGTGTGCCTGTATCGTTGGCCGTGAGGGTGTACCAAGCCCCTAGCCCATTGCGCATCATACCTACATTGTAGGTGCTGCCCGGCTGCAAGCTAGTGAATATAATGGCGCCATCGTTGCCACCACAGGTCTGTATGGGTGTGATGAAGGCGCTGGCCGGCTGGGGTTTTACGTGTACCACAACATTGACAGTGGCTGCGGGGGTGGTGCAGCCCAGCAAACGAGCGGTGACACTGTAGGTGCCTGCTGCGGCTGTGGTGACTGCAGGTATGGTGGGGTTTTGAAGTGTGGAAGTGAAACCACCAGGGCCTGCCCAAGCATAGGTGACACCTGGCACTGTGGATGCGGTAAGCGAGAGGGTGCTGCCATCGCACAATGGGGCATTGGTGCCTGCTACTGGTGTAGGTGGCATACCTGTATCGACCAGAGTGACTGGGGTGGACCAGGTGCCGATGCAGCCCTGAGGTGACCTGACCGATATGCTGGTGTAGGTGCCAGCACTGAGTGCATTGATAGCTATAGTGCCTGTAGCTGAGGCTGTGAGCGATATAGTGACGGGGCTAGCTGCGAGGGTATAGGAGACCTCGTATAGCACACCTGGCACCAGGCCTGTGAGCAGGATGCGCCCATCGGTGCCGCCACAGGTGGAGGGGTTGGTGACGAGGACAGAGGCTATGACGGGCAATGGATGCACTGTGACTGTAGCTGTGGCTATGCAGCCCGGCAATGTGGTGTATGTGATAGTAGTGGTGCCTGCTGCCACGCCTGTGACGCTGCCTGTGGCAGCCGCTACGGTGGCAGTGCCTGTGGCTGCACTGGCCCATGTGCCACCGGGTGTGGCTGATGACAAGAGTGTGCTATTGCCCACACAAACAGCGGTGGTGCCTGTGATAGCTGCCGGCATGCCAACAACGGTGACTGTGGTGGCTGCATAGCAGCCTGCGGGTGTGATGTAGGAAATGAGTGCTGTGCCTGCTGCTATGCCTGTAACTATGCCTGTGGAGCTACCAATAGTAGCCACTGCAGGATGGGCACTGAGCCAGCTACCACCCGGAACAGAGTTGGACAAAGGAATGGTGGCCCCTACACATACCTGAGCGGGCCCAGCTATGGGGTTGATAGGTGTAACAACGATGGTTTGCGTAGCTGTGGAGGTTTGGCCACAGGCATCGGTGACGGTGAGGGTATATGGCGTGGTAGCAGCGGGCGTGAAGGAGACGGGAACGCCACTGATGCTACCCGGCGACCAACTGTAGCTATATGGTGGGACACCATAGGTGGGTGTGGCCGATAGTGTGACAGACTGACCCACGCAGATAGCTGTGGCGCCACCAACAGAGGAGATGGGGCTGACCTCGAGCGTGCGACCAAAGACTGTGATGGTGAGTGGTGAGCCAGATGATATGTAGGTGACTGCACAGGGTAATGTGGATGCATAGTTTTGATAAAAGCGCATGGCTATATTGAGCGGATAGCCGAGGCACTGTGGTGGTGGCAGGCATGCACTGAGATCGGAGAAGATGGACACTGATGTGCCTGTGCAGGTGCCCGGACTAGCGAGGTTGCAAAACCAGAAGAAGCCACCAACGCTTGGGCTGCGGCAGGTGCCGATGGTATAGTCGGCAGCACCATTGAGCAAGAGTGCGCCACTGCTGGCAATATAGTTGAACGACCAGCGAACGTCTGTAATGGTGACATTGGGTGGTACATTGGCGGCATTGACGTAGTCGCAACTGACGGTGAGCCCTGGGCTGTAGGTGGAGCCGCCAACAGTAGAGGATGTATTGACGGTGATGAGCGGGTCTATAACCACAGGATAAGCTGCTGCAGGCTGGCTCAACCAATTGCCTGGCAGCACTATATCTATGCCATTGGGGGCGGGTTGGTAGCCGAGCATGGACATAGTGTGCTGAGGTGCAGCCTGCTGGTAAACGGTGGCTGCCGACATGCGATAACGGAC
>CALRKH020000115.1:0-9170 GCA_943367855.1 Asaia bogorensis
GCCAATACTGTAATTTGTATTGTTCATTTCAAATGGTTAAAGCATTTTGGTTGAGTTAATTATTGGCTCATTTAATCCCAAAACGGGGGCAAAAATATACATTCCGATGTAATAAGTAAATACTTACAGGGTTATTTGGTTGTTTAAAAACGGGTAGTTGGCAATTTTATAATAATCGTGGCTGCAACCTAGCGCTCTCAATGCGCCAATGTGCCGCTCGTGATGTGCATCTGTGCCGCAATAGTCATACATTTTATTGTGGAGCATATAGTCTGCAGCTTCTTTTACATGAGCCCCATAATAGCCGGTAAGAGATAGCAAGTTGAGCTGCAGATAACAACCTCTGTCTTTCAGTTCTAGATACTTGTCCGGATTGCGGTGATAGAACATATAACGCTCGGGGTGAGCTATGATTGGTTTATAACCCGAAGCGCGCATCTCAAAGATGGTTTGAGCAAGTGTTTGAGGCTCAAACATCATTGAAAACTCTACTAATACCTCTTTGTTTCTGATGGTGAGCAATGGCTCTGTGCGCAACAGCTGCTCAAAGTGATCATCTATATAATATTCTGCTGCAGCTTTTATTTTAATGTCTATATTATTGTCTTTAATCACCTGTTCGGCAATCTTTAGGGCCGATAATATAGTTTGTGTGGTGTTGGGGTGGTAATCTATGAATACATGTGGCGTAGTTACAATATTTTTGTAACCCATCTCACTCATGGCTTTTAACATAGCCAGTGTATCTTCTGGTGTTTTTGCACCATCGTCTATGCCTGGTAAGAAATGAGAGTGCATATCCGTACCAAGTATACTCCAATCAGCCTTTTCGGGCTTAGGGAGGTGGGCATAGGGCGACTCTTCTTTAGCACTCCTTTTTTTACCAAATAACCAATTTAACATTGCCAAGCAAAATTAATAAATAATAATGGTGAGCCTGTGATTTTGTGTAAAGTACTTCACCATATTCACTATGCAGTTTGCATCTGGTGTTTTGTTTACATTTGCCCACAATTCTCGATATATGGAATTACCAGAACATTTATCCATTGCCGACTTAGCCGGAAATAACTGGAACAACTCAATAGCTTTGCCAACAACAGCAAAGCAAAGGATAGCCAACAACAGACAATATCTCGACGACATACTAAAGCTAGGCAATACCTATTATGGTATCAATACGGGCTTTGGCTCCTTGTGCAATGTGCGTATTAAAGACGATGAATTGGCACAATTGCAAGAAAATCTTGTGTGCTCGCATGCCTGTGGCATGGGCGAGGAGGTGCCACAGCATATAGTGCGTCTCATGCTACTGCTCAAAGTGTATGGTTTGGGGCAAGGCTATAGTGGTGTGCGCACCTCAATAGTAGAGCGTTTGGTAGATTTCTACAATCTGGGTATTACCCCTGTTGTTTACCAGTTGGGCTCATTGGGCGCATCTGGCGATTTGGCCCCATTGGCACATTTGTGTTTGCCGCTATTTGGCAAAGGCGAAGTGTATTATAATGGTGAGCGTATGCAAGCTGCGGAGGCACTTGCCAAAGCAGGATTGCAACCTATGCCGCTAGCGGCCAAAGAGGGTTTGGCGCTGCTGAACGGAACTCAGTTTATGAGTGCTTATCTTTCAGCTTCGCTCGTTGCAGCTCATAAATTAGCTGCCTGGGCCAATGTGATAGGTGCATTGTCGGCAGATGGATATATGGCAAAAGATGAACCATACAGGCATGCTATACATAGAGTGCGTCCCCACAAAGGACAGTTGCAGGTAGCAGAGCAAATGCGCAGTTTGCTGCAGGGTAGTGCCCTGCAAGCTATGCCCAAAGCTCAGGTGCAAGATCCTTACTCTTTTAGGTGTATACCGCAGGTGCATGGTGCCACCGCCGATGTTATAGACACAGTGACTAAAGTGCTGGAAACAGAAATCAACTCTGTGACAGACAATCCAATAGTGTTTCATGACGAAGATGCAATAGTAAGTGGGGGTAATTTTCATGGGCAACCACTAGCCTTGCATGCCGACTTTCTGGCTATTGCTATGGCAGAGTTGGCCAACATTTCTGAACGTAGAACTTACTTGCTAATAAGCGGACAGAGAGATTTGCCTCCGTTTCTAGCTCCAGATGCTGGTGTGAATAGTGGGTTTATGATAGCCCAATACACTGCTGCAGCTATAGTAAGCGCCAATAAACAGCTATGCACACCAGCGTCGGTAGATAGTATAGTGAGCAGCAATGGACAAGAAGACCATGTGAGCATGGGTGCTAATGCTGCTGTGAAGTTGTATAAAGTAATTCAAAACGTGCAGCGTGTATTGGCTATAGAATTGCTCACTGCTGCTCAGGCTATCGATCTTCGTAGGCCAGCTACAACATCTGCTCCGCTAGAAAAAGTATATGCTGCATTGAGAAAAGTAGCTGCCTTTATGCCAGATGACGATGTGCTCCATTACCGAATGGTGGCAGCAGAACAATTGCTGAACACACACCCAAACGATATCATTAATAGCTAGAACCCAATAGTAATCTACATTACAAAATAAGCTTTTGCCATCATACATGGAAAGACAGACTACTTACTTAGTTTTTCAGTGCTACGGACATGAGGGTATATTTCATGAGTGTGCTTTTGCTTTGCTCTCACTAGCTCGTTTATATAATGGCACATGCCCTGTAGGAAGTGAGGTATGGATATTTACAGACAATCCAGATTGGTTTAAGGCACAGTTTAGGGTGCCGGGTATGCCCCTGCATTTTGCAGTTATCAATAATGACGTTCTCAAGCGCTGGCGCGGTAGCATAGATTTTGTGCATAGGGTAAAGATTGAAGTGCTCAAAGAATTTACGAAAGAGCGACATGGCAACATAATATATGCAGATACTGATGTGGTATTCAACAAGCCATTGCAACCTATAATAAATGCAGTAGCAGATGGTCAGCTGTTTATGCACGTGATGGAAGGGGTAGTGAGTACTAAAATGAATCCTATATTCACGAAGCTTGATGCTCACCTAAGAGATAGCATACCGATGCAGGTAAACGGTAAGCCTCTTTGGGACCTAGCCATGTGGAATGCAGGAGTGCTCTCTTTTAACTCCAGATACAGACATTTGCTCGACGATGTGCTCACATTTACTGATACAGAATATCCTAAGTTTCCTAAGCATGTGGTAGAGCAGTTTGCCTTTTCTGTCTTCTTCAGGCAAATGGGTGAGATAAAAGCAGCTGCGCCATATATATTACACTATTGGAATCTAAAAGAAGTAAGAACATTGTTAGCCTCTTTCTTTAGTTATTTCAGGTTGAGCCCGTGGGAGGATGTAGTGAAGGCATCAGAACTAGTGCAAATGCATGTGTTAATGCAGGAAAAAGTAAATTTTCTTGCTAACAGAGATATTACTGATAAATTGCTAAAAAAGAATTGGCAGCCTCAAGAGTACAATTGGCGAGATATGCAAACCGCTCTATTGTAGCAGGGTAAATAGTTTTTAGGTGCCTTTTTCTAACTTTACACTCAGGCTTAAACTCTGTGTGCTGCTTAATACTCATTCTAAATGTTGATCACCTTGCGTAGTTTTTTGCCATTTTTTAAAAGCTATACCCCCATTTAATAGTAGAACTTAAGAACATCACTATGGTACTAAAACAATTGCAGGCATTGAAGATGGCAGGTAATAGCGGATTTGTTGTGCTGGTAGACCCTGACAAGGTAGCCCCTGCAGATATGGTGCCACTAGCCCGATTGTGCAATGACGCTGGAGTGTCATATGTATTTGTAGGAGGCAGTTTACTTATGGTTCATCAAATGGAGTTGTGTATTCAGCGGTTTAAGGCAGAGAGTGATATTCCTGTTGTTTTGTTTCCTGGTAGTCCTGCTCAGGTAACGCCATACGCCGATGCACTTCTTTATCTCACATTACTTTCTGGTAGAAATCCTGAATTATTGATAGGTCAGCATGTTGTCTCTGCTCCGCAGGTCAAGGCAAGTGGACTGGAGGTGCTGTCTACTGGCTATATTATTATAGATGGAGGAGTGCAAACTACAGTGTCTTATATGAGCAACACAACACCTATCCCTGCCGACAAGCCTGAAATAGCCCTTTGTACTGCATGGGCAGGAGAGTTGCAAGGCAAGCATCTTATATATTTGGATGCTGGTAGCGGTGCTCGCCGGCCTGTACCTACTAATACTATTAGCAGGGTAGCGCAAAACATATCTGTTCCACTAATAGTAGGTGGAGGTATCACCAGTGCCGATCGTGTATATGAAGCTTGTGCTGCTGGTGCCAATATTGTAGTGGTGGGTAATGCAATAGAGAAAGACCCAATGCTCATTAAAGACATGGCGCAGGCGGCAAAGGCTGCCATAGTAGCTAAGACAGTATAAATAGCTTTCACTTTTCTCCGCTACAATATGTTGAACACCATGTGTTTGCTATACCTTTAATTTTGTAAACGTAATTGTCGATTCATGAGGTGGTTCAAATTGGTGGGATGTATTGCACTCCCTTTAGTAGTTGGTGGTATATCGGGTTATGTTACAGTAGCACAAATACCCGGTTGGTATGCAGGCTTAAGGAAACCTTTTTTCAATCCGCCCAACTATCTTTTTGGCCCTGTATGGACGGTGTTATATGTACTTATGGGTATAGGGCTTTACAATATATTACAAGCACCTAAAGAACTAAGAAAGAATGCCCAGACATTGTTCATTATTCAAATGACATTCAATTTCTTCTGGAGTCTTATCTTCTTTGGCTTGCATCAGGTTGGGCTAGCTTTGTTAGATATTTTGTTGTTATGGGCAACTATATTGATGATGATACGAGCCATGTATCCCATCAATAGGTTTGCGGCATTGCTACAGATTCCATATATACTATGGGTCTCTTTTGCTACAGTGCTCAATACTGCTATTCTTATACTTAATTAAGCTTGTCTTACATATTGCGACATCTTCGCTAACTTTATATGTATGAAGGCAAGCTTCTTTTTTTTGCTAATCTGTCTGCTCACTTTCGGTTCATTTTGTGCACCTGCACAACATCATTGCAAATCTGCGCATAAATACCAAACGGCTAAACCCACAGTGGCAGTAGCTGAGGAAAACGATTATGATGTAGTATATCTGTCGTTCGATATTTCGTTAGTAGATACCAGCACTTACATAGAAGGCAGCGTAGCTACCACAGCTAGGGTAGTAGCGCCAGCTATGCAGTATTACGTTTTTGAGCTCGATGATACTTTGCAGATAGATTCTGTGTTGGTGAATGGTGTAAGTTGCAATTTTACTACGGATTCATTGGCAAGAAGGGTGCAGCTACCAGCAGTGCTTTCAGCAGGCAACATGTTTACAGCGCGAGTTTTTTATCATGGAGTTCCGCGGGTGTCATTTAGTAGCATGGGTTATGGCCTTATGTCTAGGGCTGGTATAACCTTCTCGCTCACTGAGCCCTATTTTGCCCGGTTTTGGTGGCCGTGTAAGCAAGCACTTACAGATAAGGTAGACTCTGTGGATATGAATATTACAGTGCCTAATGGGGTTAAAGCAGGTTCTAACGGTTTGCTTGTAGCTACCACACCTGTAGGGCTAGCGCACACTTGTTATCAATGGCGTAGCCGATATCCTATAGCATACTACCTAATTTCTGTAGCCATAAGCAGATACGATGAGTATACCTACAAAATGAAACTAGATGAGCAAACCAATGACTCTCTGCTCATGCAGAATTACATAAGTACCAATCCGTCTATTGGTATTAATACACTTAAACCTTGGCTCGACTCTACAGCACTTCTAATGCAGTACATGAACCAATTGTTTGGTCGATATCCGTTCTGGAAAGAAAAATATGGCCACTGTTACATACCTTTTGGTGCCAACATGGAGCACCAAACAATGACTAGCACCAGATTTAGTAGACTTACTGTGCTAGCTCATGAGTTGGCACATCAATGGTTTGGCAACCTTGTTACTTGTGCCACTTGGAGCGATATATGGCTTAATGAGGGTTTCGCCACTTATGCTCAGTATTTATGCTACAGCCAGTTTGATGGTAGAGAGGCTGGATTGAATTTTCTTCATAACATACACACATCAATTACGTCCGAAGATTGGGGGTCAGTAAATGTAGCCGATACTATGTTGGTGAATAGGGTGTTTGATGGCAGACTTACCTACAACAAAGGTGCAGCCGTCATCCATATGCTCCGTTACGAAGTAGGTAATGATAGTGTTTTTTTTGGTGCACTACGGGCATACCTATCGCAGTACGAGTGGGGTAATGCAACCACTGCCGATTTTAGAAAAATAATGGAGCAACACACAGGGCGAAACTTAAGTGTATTTTTCACTCAGTGGATACATGCTGAGGGTCACCCTAATCTAGATGTTGTTTGGAATCAGGCAGGTAATGTTTTTCAATTACGCATTCATCAGTCGCCATCTGCCCATTGGTCTCTATCCAAGTTTGACATGCCACTACCTATAGTGCTGCATAGTGCAGCTGGCGATACAAGCATTGTGGTGCATCTTAATGGCAATACTATTAACTATTCCACATTGTTTGCCAAGCACATTGATAGCATAACAGTAGACCCTGAAAAATGGATGTTATTCAAGCTCAAAAATCCGCCAGCCAAAGATGAATCTATAAACAATATTCCTTCAAAGGTGGTGCTATATCCCAATCCAGCTACAGACTGGCTTACCATCTCTTTTAGAGATATAGATGCACCTTTGTTGGAGCTTAGAGATGCAGCTGGCAGGTTGGTTACTTCTAGGGTATTCGTTGGTAGTACAGGGGTCTATACTATAAACGTTGCCCACTTAGCACCAAGCACATATACTTGCCGTGTTATTAGCAATGGCAATGTAGTTACTACATCTAAGTTGGTGATCAAGTAATTGAAGTATTAAATTGTTTTGGTAATACTTTCATATTCTTTGGCCCTAGCTTTAGGTATACTTATCATTAGAACTAATTATTGTTTCTATTAGTATGCTCAGTGCGCCAACTCACTCCGTGTTTTGTGCACCATTCTTTAAGCTCTTCTATTTGGCGTGGATATTGGTATATCATGTAGAGTTCATCGTCTTTTGTAGACAAAGCTATGTAGCTCTGAGCTATAGAATAAGCATGTTTGTGGATGTGACAAATCTCAGCAATGTTGGAAAAGGCTATTCGTATTTTCTTATTACGCTCATGGTTCTTCAGCACTATATACTTTTTGCTAAGTTGTTCCACATCTATGTCGGCATGTTGTAGTGTCACATAACTTATTGGCAAATTATTACTGTTAGGGAAGACAATGAAATTGTTCAATGGCACTTGGTAGGTATCTATCCACAAAGGTTCGGGTAGCAAATGAGTATATATTAGATAGTTGCTAGGCTCTTGATGTGTGGGGTACACTGTCACTATCTCTACAAGTTTCACGTCTTTAGGTTTCACATATAGTGGTGGTGTTGCATCTTTTCTGCGCTCATCTTGCACTATATTCAGTTCATGCTCTGTTACTTCTATATAGTCCTTGTAGCGCATGGCACGCATATACCATATCAAACACAGCATAAACAGCACCCCAAGTATTAATAGTTTATAGGCGTTGCTCAGCTCTAGTATAGCGTCAGCTATTGGTACTATAATAGCACCACCTAGCACTGCATCCAGCAGTGGAACTAATAGGTAAGCTATAGGAGATGGTGTAGCATAAAATTTCATGATGAATTATCTTTTCGCCATAGCAAACTGCTATCGCCATAGCTCAAGAAGCGGAACTTATGATCAAGGGCATACTGGTATACTTTTCGCCAGTCATCACCTATCAGTGCCGATACCAACAATAATAGGGTGGACTGTGGTTGATGGAAGTTGGTGATAAGCCCATCTACAATTCTCATTTTGTATCCAGGTGCTATCATTATTTGTGTGCGGGTTAGTAGCCGTTCTCGCCCTTGCTTTCGCAGGTAGCTAGTCAATGCATCAAGTGCTTCAACTGGTGTATGTTGTGCTTCGGTATCATATGGTGTCCATTGGCCTACGGCGATGGGGGCGTCAGCGGTATAGGTGTCATTCAGTAGCGCATTGCCTATCCAGTAAAGGCTTTCAAGCGTACGCATAGAGGTGGTGCCCACTGCTATCACTTTTGTGGTGCCCACATTAGCTGCCAGCTTTTCTATAAATGAGGTATTTACGTCTATCCATTCGGCATGCATATCATGTCCGCTCATTTGCTCGCTCTTTACAGGCACAAATGTGCCAGCGCCTACGTGTAGTGTTACAAATTCTTCTGCTACACCTTTTTCTGCTAGCGTTTGTAGCACAGTCTGTGTAAAGTGTAAGCCTGCCGTAGGTGCAGCCACACTGCCTTCTGCACGGGCATATACGGTTTGGTAGGTATTTTCATCTCCTTTTTCAGCTGCTCTTTTTAGGTAGGGTGGTAATGGCACTTTGCCAAATAGGTGAAGTATCTCTGCAAAGCTTAGGGCTTTATTGCTCCAACTTAAGGCAATTGTAAAGCTGCCTTGTCTGCGCTCTGCAATAGTGGCACTTAGCGTCACATCCTCGCACTCAGCCAATATTGATTCTTCGTTTTTCCATTTAGCAGCACCACCTACCAGGCACTCCCACAGCACCGATCCCTGGCTACTCATAGCCGATGTAATGTCAGCATACTGGGCATGAGGGGCCAAACAAAAGAGTTCAATCCTGCCTCCACTTTTTTTATGTAGCAGTAAGCGTGCATTTACCACCTTTGCCTCATTAAATACCAGCATGCTCTTGGCTGGTATATGTTGTGGTAGCTCATTAAATATATACTCATTTATAAGGCCCTGTTCATACAAAAGCAACTTAGAAGTATCCCTGACAGATAGCGGATATCGGGCTATTCGCTCATCAGGTAATGTGTAAGTAAAATCCTCTATCCTTAAGTCTTTTGGGTGTATCATGATTGAAAAATACTGGAGCAAAAATAGGGGTTACAGATGTGATACTATTACAGTCCTAAGCCTATACCTATTTCGCCAAGTTCGGCTACATTGAGATGAGTTTTTAGGGCTGTAAATACAAATAGCTCTTTAATAGGGCCCCGCTCTTGCTGAATGAGGTAATAGTTACCCGCTATCTTCTGATACACATCTGCATGCTGCCCATAGCCTTTGTGTAGAT
>CALRKH020000116.1:0-9033 GCA_943367855.1 Asaia bogorensis
AAAAAAGATACTCATTACTACATAAAGTGGCATAGGTATGTTGTCACTGCCGCCACCTTTGAAAATCTTGGAGAAGAAGCCTTTCTTGTGCTCTTTATTGATAACTGTATTTACAGTTTCTGTAGCACCTGCATTTTCATTAGCAATAAGAACATCGTTACCTGCTGCATAATTGCCATTAGCTACCTCAGTTTTAACTGGTTCTTTTGTTATTACGTATCCCGCGTTAGCGTTGGTAGATAGTAGCATTAAAGATGTGACAGATGCGATAATAATCTTCTTCATAGTCTAATTGTTTTTGTTGTGACAAAGGTAATTAATACAGTTAAATTGCCTTTGTGTCAATGGTTAAAGCTTTATTTAGTTTATGTGCCCGATATTATTGCGCTTCAACTACCGCAAGAGCTATCATGTTTACTATTTGCCTTACAGTGCTGCCTAATTGCAATACATAAACAGGTTTGCGCATGCCAAGCAAAATAGGGCCAACAGCTTCTGCGCCACCTACTTCTTGCAGCAAATGATAGGCAATATTGCCCGCTGACAGATTTGGGAAAACTAACACATTTGGCGACTCATTGACAAGGTCAGTAAATGGATAATTCTCCTTCAATAGCTCTTTGTTGAATGCTATGGCTGCTTGTATTTCGCCATCTACCAGTAGGTTGGGTCTTCTGTTTTTTACAATAGTTACAGCGTTGCGCACAGTAGTTGCCTCAGGCGATGGGCTGCTTCCAAAATTACTGTAAGATAGCATAGCCACTCTTGGTGTAATGTTTAGGCTAGATACCAGATCAGCAGTAAGAAGCGTAATGTCTGCTAGCTCTTCGCTGGTTGGATTAAAGTTGAGCGTAGTGTCGGCAAAGAATAATGGGCCTTTTGGAGTGATCATAATGTACATGCCTGCCACTTTTTGTACCCCTTCTTTCATGCCTATTATCTCTAGTGCAGGACGAATAGTGTCGGGATACTTTCTAGTTAATCCGGATATCATAGCATCTGCCTCGCCATTGCTCACCATCATACAGCCAAAGTAGGTGCGGTCTCTCATCGCTTTTTTTGCTTCGTAAAGATTGACACCTCTACGGTGACGTTTTTCGAAGTACAGCTCACCATACTTACATCTGGTTTGCTCCATTGCATCACTTTTAGGGTCTATAATAGTTACCCCTTCCAGATGCAATCCGTATTCGTCAATTAGAGCTTTTATTTTAGATTCATTGCCAAGCAATATTGGAATAGCAACGCCCTCATCTTTAGCAATTTGAGCTGCTTTCAATATTTTCAAGTTCTCAGCTTCAGTAAATACTACACGTTTCGGGCTTTGTTTGGCTTTGTTGTTGATGTAGCGCAGCAAATGATTGTAAGAGCCTGAACGTCTTTGTAACTCCAATTCATAAGTTGCCCAATCTGTTATTGGCTTGCGTGCAACTCCACTTTCCATAGCTGCTCTAGCAACTGCTGTAGACACCGTAACCAGCAACCTTGGGTCCATTGGTTTGGGTATAATATAGGTAGGACAGAACTGAAGGTGATCGTTGTTATATGCTACATTTACAATGTCTGGTACAGGTTCTTTAGCCAAAGCGGCCAGTGCGTGAACAGCAGCTAGTTTCATCTCTTCGTTGATAGCAGATGCCCTAACATCCAGCGCACCCCTGAAGATGTATGGAAAACCAAGCACATTGTTTACCTGATTGGGGTAATCGCTACGACCAGTAGCCATGATAACATCGGGTCTTGCAGCCAACGCTTCATCATAGCTTATCTCGGGTGTAGGGTTGGCCAGTGCAAAAACTATTGGTTTGTCGGCCATTGACTTCACCATATCTTGAGATACTATGTTGCCTTTAGATAAGCCAATGAACACATCTGCACCTTTCATGGCATCTTCAAGTGACATGGGTTCTGCATCTTGGGCAAATATTTTTTTGTTTTCATCCAGGTCTGTTCTGCTACTTACTATCAGGCCTTTAGTGTCATACATGTACATGTTGCGCACGTTGGCACCTAGCTCCATATATATTTTGCAGCAAGATATTGCAGATGCACCCGCTCCGCTGATAACTATTTTTACATCAGCTATGTTTTTATTGACCAACTCTAAGGCATTGAGCAATGCAGCGCCCGATATGATGGCTGTACCATGCTGATCGTCGTGCATGATTGGTATTTTTAGCTCAGCTTTCAGTCGGCGTTCTATTTCAAAACATTCTGGTGCTTTTATGTCTTCGAGATTGATGCCACCAAAAGTTGGCTCTAACGCTTTAACTACTTTTATAAATTCTTCTACATCATTAGCTGCTAGTTCTATGTCAAAAACATCAATGTCTGCATAGATTTTGAAGAGTAATCCTTTACCTTCCATTACTGGTTTTGATGCTTCGGGACCTATATTGCCTAGTCCCAGCACTGCAGTGCCGTTACTTATTACCGCCACCAGATTTCCTTTGGCGGTGTATTTATAAACATCTTCGGGGTTGTTATGTATTTCCATGCATGGCTCTGCCACGCCTGGCGAATAGGCCAATGCTAAATCGCGCTGAGTTTTGGTCTCTTTAGTAGGAATCACTTCTATTTTACCCGGCTTACCTTTTGCGTGGTATTCCAGAGCGTCTTCTTTCCGTATCAGTTGTGCCATTTGTATGCTTTGAGTGGTCTAAGGTACGAATTAGGCAATAATTGCTTTTGGTTAGTTGCTGGTATCTAATCATTTCTTATTTAAGTGGGCATGAAGGTTTGGTGTATATTTACACTTTCAATTTTTATTCGTTTATGAATCGTAAAGTTGGGTGGATAATTGGGGGCGTTGCTGTGGCGGGTGTAGTAGCTTTTTTGTTGATGCGTGGTAGTGGAGATGAGGGTACTAAAGTGGCTGTAGAGAAAGTGGCACGCCACACTATAATAGAAACTGTAAGTGCATCTGGCAAAATATACCCTGAAACTGAAGTGAAAATAGCACCTGAAGTGAGTGGTGAGATTATAGAACTTACTATAGCGGAAGGTGATAGTGTGCAGAAAGGTCAATTGTTGGTACGCATTAATCCTGCTATTTATGGGTCATTGGTCAATCAGGCGGTGGCTAATGTGGAGCAAACAAAGGCTACAGCACTCAATACTAAAGAAATGATGGCTCAGGCAGCATCTCAATATCAGCTTGCCTTGGCTACGTACAACAGAAATAAGAAACTTTTTGAACAGAAGGTAATATCTGAATTGGAGTTTGAGCAAGGAGAAGCATCTTTCAAGTCGGCAAAAGCAACCTATGATGCGGCTGTAGCTAGTACATCGGGTGGTAAGTATGTAGTGCAGGGTGCCATGGCTGGCCTGTCTCAGGCACAAGAAAATCTGCAACGCACCCGCATCGTAGCTCCAACATCTGGGGTTATATCAGCATTGAATGTGAAAAAAGGAGAACGAGTGGTGGGTACTGCACAAATGGCAGGAACCGAGATGCTGACCATTGCTGATATGAGCCGAATAGAGGTTAGGGTAGATGTGAGTGAAACTGATATCTCTAAGGTGAAGATTGGGGATACTTCAATTATAGAAGCTGATGCTTATCGCAATCGTAAGTTCAAAGGTATAGTATCGAAGGTGGCTGTAAGTAGTGCCAAAGGAGCACTAAGTGCGGGCAATGCCAGTGCCGATCAGGTAACAAACTATACAGTACACATACTGATACTAGCTGATAGCTATGCTGACTTGATGGGTAAGCCGAATGTGAAATTTCCTTTCAAGCCAGGTATGTCTGCATCGGTAGAGATAATTACCAATAAGCAAGAGCAGATTTTGTCTGTGCCTGTAAATGCAATTACTACCAGAGATTGGCCAGATAGTATGAAACGTAAGGATGATGTAGTGTCGTCTACTGACATAAGGCAGGTAGCATTTATATATGATGCAGCTAGCAAGACAGTGAAGTTGAAGGATGTGAAAACTGGATTGCAAGACAATAAGTATCTGGAAATAACTGAAGGGCTCAATGAAGGAGAGCAAGTAATAACCGCTCCGTATGGAGCTATAGCCAGAACACTGAGAGATAAAGCAAAAGTGAAAGTAGTAGATAAGGACAAGCTTTTTGAAGCAAAAGAAGAATAGATAAACGGCATATAACCTGAAGCTGATTTTATTTGATAATATGGTAATAGGTGGTTGCTGTAAATATGTTATTAGTTTTGTGCTTTAGATAGTGAGCAAGGATTATAAGAAGTAATGATGCAATTGTACCCGGCCAATGCCGTTGAAGCCCTTGAGTTTAATAAGGTAGCAGCTTTATTGCTGCAAAAGTGCCGCATGGATGAAGCGCGCGAGAGAGTAGCAAACATTAGGTTTCATACACATAAGGTTCATGCTGAGCGAGAGCTGATGCAGGCATGGGAATTCAAGACCGTACTGTTAACAGGTGATCATTTCCCGAATGATTTTACCAAAAATGTATCAAAGGAGATAAGGCTATTGTCGATAGTGGGTGGTGTGCTGAGTGGAGAGCAGTTGTTGCACATGAACCATTTGGCACTTACTATAAAAGATATACTGCTATGGTTCAAAAAAAATAATGACTTATTCCCAACATTACTTGCGGTAATAGAGAAAACGGATTACGAAAAACGTATTACTGAAATAATCACCTCAGTGATAGACGAAATGGGTATGGTACGAGATAATGCATCTCGTGAATTGATGTCTATTCGTTCCGATCTTAGCCGTGTGCGTAACGAAGCACGCAGGGTTTTTGAGTCTGTGTTACGTAAGCTGAGTAAAGCTGGTTATCTGGCAGATATAGGCGAGAGTTTTTTGAATGGTCGTCGTACGGCTGCAGTGTTAGCAGAGTATAAGCGAATAGTAAAAGGGATACTGCACGGAGAGAGTGATACGCAGAAAACAGTGTTTATAGAGCCAGAAGAAACTACTGCGCTCAATAATGAGATATTCATGCTAGAGCGTGCAGAGTCGAGAGAGATTCAGCGTATACTAGCCCAAGTTACCAAAGATGTATCGGCCTACTCACATCTACTAAGTCAGTATTACCATATTTGTGGTGCTTTCGATTATATAAGAGCTCGTGCATTGCTGGCAATAGATATGAATGCTAACATGCCACACATAAGCCAACATCCAGGATTCAGGTTGGAGAAAGCTTTTCACCCATTGCTTTTTTTGCACAACAAGGCAAGCGGCAAGTCTACAATACCGCTCAATCTGGAGCTTGACCGAAACAACCGTATACTGATTATAAGTGGACCAAATGCTGGTGGCAAAACGGTATCTATGAAAACGGTAGGGTTGCTGCAGCTGATGATGCAGGCTGGCTTGTTGATACCTGCTAGTGAGCATTCGGAGATGGGCATCTTCAAACAAGTGATGGTGCAGATAGGCGATACGCAAAGCATAGAGCATGAGCTGAGTACTTATAGTGCTCACTTGCAGCACATGAAGCACTTCATGGATTTTGCCGATGGGAAAACACTGTTTTTTATAGATGAGTTGGGCTCAGGTTCTGACCCTAATTTGGGTGGAGCATTTGCTGAGGCTATTGTAGAAGAATTGGCACGCAGGCATGCATTTGGCATTATTACTACTCACTACCTGAACCTAAAGGTGATGGCAGGCAAGGTGAAAGGTATAGTAAATGGTGCAATGCTTTTTGATGAAGAAAAGCTGGAGCCTCTGTACAGATTGACAACTGGAAAACCGGGTAGTTCGTACACATTTGCTATAGCTCAACGCAGCGGATTGCCCACGCCCATTATAGACAGGGCGAGGCAGTTGACGCAGAGAGAGCACTTCAGGCTTGATAAAATGCTGCTACAGGCAGAGCAACAAAGTGTGAAGCTGACTGAAAAAACTAAGGAATTAGATAAACTACTAAAAGAGAATGAACGCCTAAAAAAGCACTATGAAGAGGCGACAGATAAAGAAAAACAGAAAGTGCAATTTGAAACTATAAGGCTGCAAAATAAAGTAAAGAAAGAAGAGCTTGAATATTTGCGAGACATGGAACGCAAGTTCAAGCAGATTATTCAGGATTGGAAGAAAGCTGAAAACAAACAAGATGTAATAGCTGCTGCAGAAAATGTATTATTCCGCAAGAAACAGATAGCGGCTAATGCAACTGCTGCTAAAAAGGCTGATAAGAACTACGAAACTGTAGGTGGTGTGCCATCATTGGGAGATATGGTGCGCAACACTGACAATCATCAAGTAGGAATATTGACAGAATTGCGAGGGGGTAAAAAGGCTATAGTAACCATAGGTAAAATGCCTTTTAATGTGCATATAGATGAATGGGTTGTGGTGAGAAAAAAAGAGCAGAAATCTTAACTTTCTTTGTTGCATCACTATGATGATAAAACATGCAAACAAACTGGTGCTAAATAAATCTCAGCATTGATATAGCTAGCAATATGCTGCCTAATATTATGATAATAGATATGGCTCCCGCACGTAGTTGGGTGCCATTTTCTTTTATACCCGGGTACATGATGTAGCCAATGATGAGCCCACTAAGCAAACCACCAACGTGAGCGGCGTTGTCAATATTATCCTGTAGGCCATTGATGAGGTTGAGGACAATAAAGAATAAAATGCTACGCAACAAAGTGCGTCTCAACGATTGCTGAATATAGTTGGTAGTAAGCAATGCAAAGAATACTCCATATAGTCCGAAGATAGCTCCAGATGCCCCTACGCCTACAGAGTTGTTGTGCATCCATATACTTGCGAGTCCAGCCCAGATGCCACTAGCTAAGTAAGCCGAGAGGAATCTCTTTTTGCCTATGAGCGGTTCGAGATACATGCCAATATATAGCAATGACCAGCCATTCATGAGGAGGTGAAAGAGGCCGCTATGTAGAAACTGATAGCTGATAAGCCTCCAATATGCTCCGTTTTGGGTTAGCCATTTTATATTGCCGCCCCAATGAACCAGCGATGTGGGAGTAGGAGATAATGGAGCTACGCCACTTATTATCATGGCAATGTATATGCCTACACACAAGTATAGCAATGCAGGTGTTATAATATAGGTTTTTGATGGTACTAGTGCACCCCAAAGCTCCAATGCGCCTGTAGGCGATATTTTAGGTTTCTTTAGCTCCTGTGCAATCAGTGCGTCTATCTTAGACTTTAGTGCTGCGTTTGCTTTCTCTGGCAGGTGATTTTCCTGATAGTATTCGTTGCTGGCTGTGGTGGTTATGGTGGCGGCATTAGCGTCATAAAACACATCCATCCATGCTGCTATGAAGCCTCCATCGGGTATAGCAATGCGCAAAAAGCACTCTGTGCGGTGCGTTATAGCCCACATCCAAGTAGTAGCTAAGCCCGTTACCAAATCCATGTGTTTGGTAATATCCAATCCATTTAATGGAAGGTTTAGGGTGCTATTGCCATAAAATTGGCTTTCCATAAAATTGTCAGGTTGTTTTACACCTGTCTCCAGGTTGTTATTTTACCGGAGGCTGCCAGTTGGCCGGGTCTTTGCGCCATTGTGCCAGTATCTCTCTGTCTTCACTTTCTACTAGTTTTTGTTCTTCTGCTACCTCCATCAATGCACTATAGTTGCTAATAGTATGCAATGGTAAACCAGCAGCCGCAAAAGCCTCATCAGCAATTGGGAAACCATAAGTGAATAAACCACACATACCCATTACTTCGGCCCCCATAGCTCTAAGAACTTCAACTACTTGTAAGCTGCTTTTGCCAGTAGAAATCAGATCTTCTACTACTACTACCTTTTGCCCTGCATGAAGTACACCTTCTACTTGGTTGCCCATTCCGTGTTTTTTAGCTTCGGCACGTACATATACAAAAGGTAGCTTGAGCAAGTCTGCCGCCATCACTCCATGTGCTATGCCTGCTGTTGCCACACCGGCTATCACCTCTGCATCTGGATATTGCTCTAGTATCATGTTTGCTAGTTCACTCTTCACAAAATCGCGTACATAAGGGTAGGAGAGTACCTTGCGGTTGTCGCAATAAACTGGCGAACGCCAACCGCTAGCCCATGTATAAGGATTGTGCAGGTTTACCTGCAATGCTTTTATCTGAAGTAGTTTTTCTGCAAAATGTTTCGAAGTGCTCATTGGTTGCAAAGATAAGATAAGCCCTACATTAGTTTGCCTATACACCTATCATTGTATCTAAATGCTGATTTGTATGAGGCTGTATATAGTGGAGTATATTTCGGTATCTTTACCGTTAGCCTCTTATAAAATGCTTGTGCTATGAGTTTCGCTCAGAAGATTTATTATAATGACAAACCACTAATAGTGACTACAGATATGGAGGCATATCTGGATGGTAACCCTGTGGCAGAAATGTATCAGTTTTTTTCGGGTGGCACGCTTCGTAGTTTCAGTCAGGCATTGCAGCTGCTAGACCGGCCAGGAAGCATGGGGGCAATAATTGAAGATGTATCAGCGGATACATTGAAAAGCCAACTCGAGGCACTATACACACCAATACAAGCTGGTGGAGGATTGGTTTTTAACGAAGATGGAGCCTTGCTCATGATATTTAGAAGGGGTAAATGGGACCTGCCTAAAGGGAAGCTTGATGAAGGAGAAGACATAGCAAGCTGCGCGCTACGAGAGGTGCAAGAAGAAACTGGGCTTAATGAACTGAAATTAGGTGAGAAAATAGTTAATTCTTACCATATTTATCAGCAAGATGGTATTGAGTATCTGAAAGAAACTGTATGGTTTAGCATGCAAGGTGTGAGTGCTGATAAGCTGAGACCACAGAAAGAAGAAAATATTGTAGAGGCTAAGTGGATTCCTGAGCGCGAACTAGGGTCTTACGCAGCACGAACATATGAAGCTGTAAGAGAGGTGCTAAAGATAGCCGGGCTAAAGTGGTAGGCTAAAGCAAAAAGATTTTCTTTACAATATGAATGTGTTGTTTATATCTTTAGGGTTTTCTGACGAATAAACCCTTTATGGTAAGACTGGTTTTATTGGCTTTATTTATAACTACAACTTCAATAGCCCAGCCAGTTTGGAAGCTGAAAAAGAATCAGGACGGTATACAAGT
>CALRKH020000117.1:0-9015 GCA_943367855.1 Asaia bogorensis
AGGCTAAAGGTAGAACCTACACATATAGTGCTGCTACCAGATATTGCTGATGGCAACGGATTAACATTCACAGTAACTGGTTCGGTTGTGGTGCATCCTGCACTGCTCGTTACCGTAACGCTATAGTTGTTAGCACCTGTAGATGTTGGTGTAATAGTAGGATTAGTGCAGGTAGTGCATGACAAACCTAGTGTACCAGTCCATGCATACGTTGATGGCGGTAAAGCTGCACTTACAGTTATGTCGTCAACAAACCAATAGAAAGAAGCGCCATTGTAGCGGAAACGTATTCTAACATCTGCCTGACCTATTGCTGGCGCTGGTAGCGCTATTGTAGTGTTAGGAGATGTAGCGCTCCACACTGGTGAACCTTCAAATGAAGCAGTTTGGTTCTGTAAGGTTGACCATGTGCTGCCACCATCGATAGAATATTCTATGATCACTGCTACATCTGCAGGGTCAGAAATCAAATATTGATTGAAAATCAAATTGGCAGAACCAAAACCTTGCGTAGAAAAACTAGGAGAAGTTAAAGTAGATACAACAGGCGCTCCAAAACCTTCAGATACTACTTGAGCCATGTTATCGCTACCACCTGGGGTACCCGCATGACCTGGAGCACTAACTATACTCCACCAAAAACCAGCTGCTCCTCCACCATTTGTTATAGACCATGAACCTAGACCACTATTGAAATTTTGTGATAATACTGCAAACGTTGGGTTAGGAGAAAATGCGTTAAAAGAAGTAGCACCACCCTCACAAATAGTTGCAGATGTAGATGGACTAACTGTAACTGATGGTAGAGGATTAACAGATACTACTTGTGTACGAGCGCAACCAGTAGAAGTGAACGTGTAACTAATAGTTGCTAAGCCAGACACTAAACCGCTAACTACCCCAGTTGAGTTGACAGTAGCTATTGAAGTTGCGTTAGAAGACCAAGATCCTCCAGGAGACAATGAACTCAAAGCTGTTGTAGCGCCTTCGCAAACTATAGGTGTACCAGTAAATGCCGCAGGCGCATTGTTTACAGTAATAGATGATGTTGCTATAGGCAAACTAGAACATCCAATATTGGATGTAACAGATAAACTGTATTGCCCTGTTGCTAATGAAGAGCTAGGCACAAAAGAATGTGTATTTGCTGTAGTTGTAGCGATATAACCACCTGGACCTGTCCAGGTATAAGATGTTATTGTGCCACCAGCAGTTGCACCAGCAGTAAATGACAAGTTAGTAAGTGCACAAACAGTTGTGGACGATGGTGTAATAGAGGCTACCGTTGGCCTGCCATAAACACCAACTGGCCTAGTTACGTAACATCCTCCTGGTATAGTGTATGTAATAGTTGTCCCACCTGCGCCAACTCCACTTACTACACCACTTGATGAAACAGTTGCAACACTTGTATTACTACTACTCCATGTGCCACCAGGCACAGAGTTAGCCAATGTAGTAGAGCCAGGGGAACAAACATAGTTTACACCAGTAATTGCTGGTGGGGTACTACAAGCTGGTGCTATAACAATTCTATAATCTCTTGCATTACCATAGCTAGTAGCTGTTGTAGGACAAGATAATACATTAGGAAATGCAGGAGTAGTTCCAATACCAGTGTAATAACCAACTATTCTCATTCTATGAATGCCTGGAGTAGCTGTAGGCGATATGGTCATAGTTAGGACAGGTGAAGCTGATGGCTGAGGATTTATTTGACCAGCTACTGTTTCGCCTGGAGAAGAAAATAATCCATCATCATTGTAGTCTATCCAAATCTGAGTATTGAATTGAGCGAAATAAGAGGTAGTTACACTTAATGTTACAGAGTATGTAGAACCAGGAGCTAAGGTTGCAGTTGCTAAACTAGTATTGTCGATATAATTTGTAGCACATGTTGTAGAAGGATCTGCTAAAGAACCAGTTGTACCATTAAGTAGTGCAATACTTGTATTCATAGGGAAGCTAGAACAAGTATTACCAAAAGCAGGGGTACAAGCAGAAGCTGGAGTAAGAGCTGTTGCCGAAACAGTATTGGAAGTAGCAACTGCAAATGAAGGACATGTTACATTGCAACGATAAAAACGATTAGAAGTGAGTCCTGAAAATGAATATCCTGGGGCGTTTGCACCAGGAATATCAGTGAAAGTACCTGCTGCACCTGTAGGAGAAGATTGCCATTGATAGGTAAGCCCACCTGCAACAGTTGTTCCGCTTAGGCTCAAGGTAAATACTGTGCTACCAGTTCCGCTTGTAGGTGTAATAGCTGCGGTGCCTGGGGAAGGAGTACCTGTACACGCTGCTGCACCAATACCTGATACTGCAACAGTACCATTTGTAATAGCCCCACCTCCACTTACCACCACATTGCCAGAAACAGCACCTAAGCTGGAAGGAGCACATCTAACAAAAATTGTTGATGATACTGTAGGTGTAGTAAATGCAACAGATAGAGAAGAAAACCACAAAGTACCTTCAAGCGACACCTGGAAACCTGCAGGTGCAGTTACTGTTAAATTTGCAGGAGCGCCTACCAAGTATAACCCACTTAATGAAAAACTTTGAGCAGCTGAAGTGCCACCAACTGTAACACCACCAAAAGAAAGTGATGTAGGACTAGTAATAATAGTTGGTAATAATGGAGTAATGTTTACATAACCATTACCTGTTCTAAAATCTGCTGTAGTTGTAGCGGCAGAAATACCAGTGCCTCCAATAAAAGAGGACCCACCGCCACCGCCACCAAAAGCAGCTGCACCACCGCCATAGTAGCCGCCGCCACCGCCGCCGCAATAGAGATAAGAAGTATTTGTAGCACCAACACCCAGAGAACCTGCAGGAGCACCGTATGATGTAGCACCTGTGCCGCCAGCAGTCTGTGTGCCACCACCACCGCATAAAGATGCACTCTCAGTGCCACATTGCCAGCCTGTACCTCCAGACAATCCGCCCCCTGCGCCACCTTGCTCTGCAGCAGAAGCACAGTTGTAACCTGCACCGCCACCGCCACCAGCTACTATAACCCTGTTAGTGAGCGCTGTGCCCCCTACTCTGATATCAGAACCACCGCCTCCGCCTGCTCCATAACCTCTACCACCTCCGCCACCATTTGTACCTCCTGCTGTATTAGTACCAGATGTATTGCCCGCAGCACCTTGCCCACCTACATATACATTGAGTGTCTGACCTGGTGTAACAGCTAATACGCCTTGTGCTCTACCCCCCCTTCCACCTTGCGAACCAGTGGTAGTATTTCCACCTTGAGCACCTGCCATATCAATACCAACCGATGTGCAACCAGCTGGAACTGTGTAGGTATAGGTGCCTGGTGTAGTGTAGGAAGTAGTTTGTGCTATTGCTTGATGAACCCAGAACAATGCAAAAACCAATAAGCTTAATACCGCAAATTTTCTCATACTTGTAGGCTTATTTAAGTGGTTATAAATAAAAAATGGTTAACTATTTAGCAAGGTGATACATCTATTATCATTCTTCACGCACAATAATTTGCACAATGCTTCATCACCGTTGGTTAAAGTTAATACAGTTTTACAATTTTCATAACTCCACCTTAACTTTTTTTTCATTGTACGACAATAAAAACCTCACATACAGCACCATAAAATAAAAATAAGTTAAATTTATAAATTGTTAGTATTGTAATTCGAAATGAAAAAGAAATCAACTTCAATAATCATGTAACTGTATTAAAACTCTTTCCGTTTACTAAACACTACACAAAATCTAGCTGAATTACGTATTATTTGTACATTTACATGAAACAGCAAAAGTAACCATAATATTGACCTATCTAATTTAAAGAACCAATATAACATGATAAAAAAAATACTTTCTTTCATAGCATTGGCCACACTTGGCAACAATGCGATTGCCCAAACAACTTCATTTAGTGTTCCAGTTCCACCATGTAATAATGATGGAGTACTTTCTTTATCGTTAACTGGATTTACAGCACCAGTAACTGTAAGATGGACAACATTTGGCACATTGGGCACTATTACAACCCACACTGTAACTGGCACTACAGATGCACTTACAGGATATTCGGGCGGGCCAGTTTCTGTATATGTAACAGATGGCACCTCTGCTACATTTGATTATTATTCAGGCCTAGCTCCTTTTAGTTATACTTTGTCTGTAACCGATGCTGCCTGCCCTACACCTGGCAGTATAGCAGCGTCAGTATCGGGAGGCACTGCTCCATATACTTATCAATGGTATAATAAATCCACAGGTAGTATCATAACAAGTGGCTCCCCTGCTAGCCTACCCGCTGGCAACTACGGGGTGGTTATTACCGATGGGGCAGGATGTCAATATGGGTCAAGACACAATCCTGACTTTGGACAAATAGCAACTACATCGTTTACTGCTACAGTTACAACTACTCCTGCAAATTGCACAAATGGAACTGCCTCAGTAGTTGCAGTTGACCCAAGCGCCGCACTACCTATAAGCTATGTGTGGTCAACTGGAGCAACTTCTCCTACAATTACTGGACTTACAACCGGTAATTATCATGTAGATATCATAGACGCCGATGGCTGCCATGCCGCTTGGGATACTGGATTATCTGGCTACAATGTGTTTGTGCCTCAGGCAGTTACAATAAGTATACCTACTACAACTACTCCTACCACATGTAGCGCTACTGATGGCGCTATTGCAGCTTTTCCAGCTGGAGGTACTGCTCCATATTCCTATTCCTGGAGTAATGGTGATGTTACATCTTCACCCTCGGGATTATCATCTGGTAGCTATTTTGTTACAGTGACCGATGCCATAGGATGTACTGGCCAAGCTAGTGTGTTTGTTGGCTCCAGCACACCTGTAGCAGTTACTTCATCTAGTTCTCCGAGTCTATGCACTAGCAACACTGGCAATGCGTCTGTGGTTGCTACTGGAGGTATGCCTCCATATAGTTATAGATGGTACACTACGCCTGCTCAATTCAGTGCAACTGCAACGGGCTTGCCTGCAGGTACTTATCGTTTTGAAGTAACAGATGCATCTGGTTGTACTCAATCTGGAGAAGTTAATGTAGCTCCGGTGAATGTAATCAATGGAAGTTTCAGCTCTACCAGTCCACTATGCACCTCATCTACAGGGGCATTGAGTATTTCAGCTTCAGGTGGTGCATTGCCATATACGTATTTGTGGAACAATGGTGCAACAACACCATCTTTATCTTCTATTTCTGCTGGCAATTACTCTGTAAGAGTAACTGATAATATGGGCTGCAGAAAAACGTTCAATTTCAATCTTAATTCTTTTTCGCCTGTAGGTGTAACATTATCTACTGGAGATGCAACATGCGAGTTTAATAATGATGGAACAATCACTGCTACTCCTTATGGAGGCACAGCACCATACACTTACGGATGGTCTACTGCGGCTACTACTCCGTCTATAACTTGGCTACTACATGGCTACTATAGCGTACGAGTAACTGACGCACTTGGATGCACTGCATCTAACAATGCTTACCTAGGATTCGACGCTTCTAACACCTCTTGTTATTGTATAATAGAAGGAAGAGTATACAATGACACTAACAACAACTGTACACAAGATGTTGGCGAAAACGGCATAAATCATGTACAAATTTTATGTAGCGGAATTGGTTATACATATACTGATGCATCAGGTTATTATTCATTCAAAGTACCATCTGGATCTTATACTATTACAGAATCACTAAAAGCATTTACTACACTTTCGGGCTGTCAGGTAAACAACATCCCAGTTACTGCAACTGCAACTGCAACTAGTGGCTGTGTTCTAAATGTAGATTTTGCAAATAGAGTTGTACCTGTTCACAATCTCAGAGTTTCCACGAGTTCAATAACACCTGCTGTGCCAGGCGAGACCTATAAACAAAGAGTAACAATAATAAACGAAGGATCTATTATTGAAGATAGTACCACACTAACTTACAAAGCTGACGGACAACTACATACGCCTTCCTTCACGCCGTCAGGTATCATGTCTGGCAGCCCTTACTTCTATACCTCAACAGGCATACCATCATTACTTCCTGGTCAATCTCAATCATTCATCGCATCTTACTATGTACCTACCAACATACCTGCAGGAACAGCCATCAACTTTAATGATACAGTAGGCTATAACAGTGCACCAGGTGCATGGTTTGGCGATTTTACACCTGCCAATAATGTAAATGCATATCGCACAAACGTAGTCGCTTCTTACGACCCTAATTACAAAGAAGTATACCCTAAAGGTACAGGAGCAAGTGGTATTATAACAACCGCTGACTCTATACTAGAGTATACTGTACATTTCCAAAATACTGGCTCATGGTATGCAAAAAATGTGGTTGTAATAGATACTCTTGACAGCAACCTAAACTGGACTAGCTTACAACCAATATTCGAAACTGCACCTTGCCAAGTTTCTATGTATCAAAGTGGGCCATACAAAATAGTGCGTTTTGCATTCCATAATATAAATCTACCTTCTCAGTCTATGGATGATCTTCGCTCTCAAGGCATGTTCACATATACTATACACACCAACCCTTCGCTTGCAATAGGCACACAAATACGAAATAAAGCTTCTATTTATTTTGATTATAACGAGCCAATAGTTACTAACAATACACTAAATACAATAGGTGCTCCTACACCTCAAAGCATAGAGGATGTAAACACATCTGCAAATACTATCTTCAAGCTCTACCCTAACCCTACTACTGGTGGATTTAATATTACTATAGCAGCTAGAGAGCACTCGAACGGATTAATAACAATAGCTAACATGGCTGGAAAAATAATTAGCAAAGAAAAGATCGATTTAGTTGAAGGAAGTAATTCTTTGCATATCAACTTAAAAGACATAGCCCCAGGCTTATATCTTGTTTCATTACAATCAGGCAAGATAACCGAAACTCAGAAACTGATTATAATAAAATAACCAGATCCAATAACTTCGTTAAAAAGGGTGCTTCAAAAGAGCATCCTTTTTTATAGTTCTATTTATAATTTATCAGCTGGCTAAAATAATGATATAATGGGCGTCCGCTATATGCATCTCGCTCTTTTTGATTTCCGCAAATTATAGGCACGTACAATACCTCTCTAATGCTATCAACCCCAGTAATCGTTGCTTTAGCCACTCTATGCCAAAGTTCTCCATCATGAATTACAACATCACCTTTGCAAGCATTAATTAAAATTTCTTTTTCATCAGCTCTCTTATCAAGCATCATCATTTTAGACACATTTCTATTAATGTGCGAACAAGGCAACACCCTCAAACCACCATTCACTCTATTTGAGTCGGTTAAATAAATACCAACATTTAGCATACTACATCTTTTGAAACCTAGCAAGTTTTCTCTTACCACATCCTTATGCCACCCCATTTGCTTGTAGCGGCTTCCATTTTCGTTAATATAAAAATTAGACACTAACCCATCTCGCTCTCTAAACCCTAGACGACTACTTTCTGATGGCAATAATTCAGTCAGATTACCTATACCTGCGTCTATCATCAATGTTTCAATTTCAGGTTGAATAAAACTTGTGAAAGGTAATCGATGAACAAGATTCCGTTCTCCTATTCGCCCATACAGTATAGGTATACCTTTTATGTTTTTCAAACACTGACTGGAACGTATGCGCGCGATAAGTCTACTAATGAACGAATCCTGTCTACAATTTTAGGACTTAAAAAAGACTCAAAATGTATGTAACCATTCTGACGGAAGAAATCCTAATTTTCATGGGAGACCTTACCTAGAAATTTACATTTAATAGAGTCTTTCATCTAAAGTAATATTACCGTTGCAAGTACATTCTACAACCAATAGTATCTGCAGTAGTAATCATAGTGTCTAATATCTCTACTATATAATCTCCCCCATGCCCGGGTCTTCCGTCTTGTAAATAACGACCTGAGCCCCAAATAAATCTATCTTTCACAAATTGCTTGGGTATGTTTATATCCTTACCTACAATAGCCCTCACTACGTAATCATTTCCCAAACCATGATAGTTTGAAATTTCTATCCGATAAGCGGAGTCAACAACAAGTGCAACATTGCTTTTAAAATTTAATATGCCAGTATCTGGCGGACAATAGTCAAAACATGTGTCGTATTGACCTACTAAGTATTGAGAAAAATCTGGTAAAGGAATTACTCTTAACTCCATGTTGTACTCTTTTAATCCATATTTTTCTGAAACAAAACGAAATTTGAAAGGATAATTACCAACTGGAGTAACACCAGTCTCTATCTTGAAAATACCACCTAACAAATCGCCTACAATTAGCTTTTCTTTATCAATTTTAACCGAATTAGGAAGCCCCTCTAAAGACACAGTCAACTCATTTCCAATGATGTTTCCGGACTTTACATTAACAGAGAAAGAAAAGTAGAAAACATTATTTTCGGCAGCTCTTATTATTGAGTCATACTTAACTTCATAAACGAAAGCTTCGTTGTTTTCGGGCTGATTATCTAGTTCCTTATTTTTATTACAAGCAGAAGAAAACAACATTAAAATGAAGGCTATTAGACACAATTGGAAGTTTCGCATTGAGCAAAATTAGCTTAAAATAAAAAGTCGCAAACTCAAACAATTAAGGTTGAATTTGCGACCTACTATATTAACTGTCAGTTTCTAAATATGCTTTTGAAAATACGCTAATGTTCTTTTCAAGCCTTCGTGTCTATCTACTTTGGGCTCCCAACCCAATATTTCTTTGGCTTTTGTTATATTAGGTTGCCTTTGTTTAGGATCATCTTGTGGTAGTGGTTCAAATACAATCTTAGATTTAGATCCTGTAAGTGCTAAAATTTCTTCTGCAAACTGTAACAATGTAATTTCTGAAGGATTACCAATATTAACTGGCTTGTGATAGTCGCTCAGTAATAATCTATAAATCCCATCTACTAGGTCATCTACATAACAAAATGATCTAGTTTGAGAACCATCACCATATACTGTTACATCTTCGCCACGTAAT
>CALRKH020000118.1:0-8956 GCA_943367855.1 Asaia bogorensis
TGATGAAGTTGATGTGGAACAAATAAATTGGTGACACCTTCGTAAAAAATAACCAATCCGGCGATGATGATAAGTGTGCCCTCTACAGCAGCAGCCAGTAGCTCAACCTTACCATGACCATAGGGATGATTAGTATCTCGCGGACGTGCGGCAAGCCATAGACTATAAAGCCCAAGGAAACCCGCCACCATATTTACAATACCCTCTAGCGCATCTGTAAGTATGGTAACAGAATGGGTGAGAACCCAAGCCAACATCTTGGCCAAAAAGAGCACTACAGAGAGTGCTGCCAAATATTTCTGAACCTTAAGTGGGCCTGAAGCAACTGCCATAATGATATAAAGGGCAAATATCCGAAAAGGATCGACCAATGCCGAGTATTACTGTACACAATATGGCAACCACAAAAAAAGCAGCAACTACTGAGCCGATGCCTTGCGCGCCTGATAGTTGGCTTTAGCCTTATCGAGATGAGCTGTAAACTTAGCTGCATCAAGGTCGTAAGAATAGCCTTTATCTACCAGCTTATTACCATTTTCATCTACAAAGAAGTAAAAAGGCTGCGTATTAGAGCCAAACTTAGTTGCCTGAATATCTGCATTTTTGTCGCCTACTGTAACCACATCTGCATTGAGCGCTTTGGAGAAATGCTGTTCGCTCTCTGGCAAGTCTATCTTGTTATAGTCACAATAAAGAGAGGCTATTACAAAGTCTTCCTTGAGCCTGCGCACCACTTCGGGGTTAGACCATACTTGCCCTTCCATCTTACGACAGTTGACACAGTTGATACCCGTAAAATCGAGCATGACTGGCTTGCCCAATCTTTTGCCCGCAGCTAGTGCCTCGTCATAATCGAAGTAGGTAACTATGCCATTACTCTTCACCACTTTGGGCTCATATATACTTAGCTCTTTCACATACTTCACTGGGCCTTCTCCGTTGGCATGTGGAGCGGCGTGAGCCTCGCCTCCTCCTCCAAAAGAATCGAATGTACCCATAGGTGGCAAAAATGCACTCATACCATTGAGCGGAGCGCCCCACATACCAGGCATCAGATAAACTGCAAATGAGAACGCACCAATAGACATAAACAGTTTGAAGATAGAAGTGTACTCTTGTCCGTAAAGATTTTGAGCAGGCGCATCGTCATGAGAAAACTTAAGCTTGCCCAACAAATAGAAGCCAAGCAAAACAGATATCACTATCCACACGGCTATAAATATTTCTCTATCCAGCAAGCGCCAACCCATAGCCAAATCGGCATTGGAGAGGAACTTCATGGCCAACATCAACTCCAAAAAGCCGAGTACTACCTTGACCTGATTAAGCCAACCACCAGAAGATGCCATTTTATTGAGCATACCCGGGAAGATGGCGAAAAGAGCAAACGGGAGAGAAAGACCGATGGAGAACCCGAACATACCCACTGCAGGCCCTGCTATGCCACCCTGCCCTGCCAATACCAACAGCGGCCCTACTATAGGCCCTGTGCAAGAAAAAGACACTATAGCCAAAGTGAGCGCCATAAAGAAGATGCCACCAAAACTACCTACACCAGCTTTAGAGTCGGTTTTATTGGTCCATGAAGATGGTAGCGCAATCTCGAAAGCACCAAGGAAAGAAATACCAAACACAACGAAAATGGCAAAGAAAAACAGGTTAGCTATCCAGTTGGTAGAGAGTGCATTGAGCGCATTGGCACCAAATATGGCCGATATAGCCACACCTAGCACAGTGAAAATAATAATGATAGAAAGCGAATAAAATAGTGCGTTCTTAATACCCTCAGCACGGGTTTTACTACGCTTGGTAAAGAAGCTCACCGTGATAGGTATCATAGAGTATACGCACGGTGTGATGACAGCAGCAAAACCACCGCCCAATGCTGCCAAGAATAGCCACAAGAGCGATTTTTCTTCTTTATCTTCATTAGCAGGAGCCTCAGCTGCTGCTGCTGTGGCAGTGGGTGTAGCTGTAGTAGCAGGAGCCGCTACTGCGGTAGCTGTCGAGTCGGCAACCGGGGTAGTATCTGTAGGAGCTACTGCTGCTGTAGCCATTGCCTCGGCAGGAGCTGCATCTGTAATTTCTATTTTGAATGACTTGTTTTTGGGCGGCAGGCACATGTGGTCGTCGCATACCTGATACATGTATTTACCTTTCAGGGTAGTATTGCGTGCTACAGATAGCTTGAGCCTATAAGTAACCTCATCGTGAAAATAATTCACGGTTCCATCTACGCCATCCATCAACCCGCTAATGAGGTGCCCTTTTTCTGTGGCTTTGCCCAATACTTTCACATCAGGGTTGGGACTCACCTTGAACTCTGGAGCAACTTGCAAGCCATCTCCACCCGGATTAAGTGACCATATGTGCCAGTTTTTGGCAAGCTTCAACTTAAATACCAATTCGTATTGATCGCCTTTTCCTTTTTCTAGCGCCACATCCCATGTAGTAGGGTCGGCTGTGAGCTGTGCCTGAGCACCTGGTATAAAGAACAGGCTGAACGCCAATAAAAGAAAGGACCTTAAAATATGCATAGTAGTACACTCTGTGGTAAAAGACAGAAAAATAAGCTGGAGATTTGGTTTGGGCTGAAACGAAAATTGAACATTCCACTAAGGAATGTTCAATTCTATTTCTTTATCTACAGGTGCCAGACATTGCCTGTCATCGCATACCTGATAACTATATTTACAAACAATTTTGGTAGGCTTCTTCACCACAAGGTCTATGGTGTAGTCTACATTGCCACTTAGCCAGGTCACCTTACCATTTATGCCATCCATAGTAGTTGTGGTGGCTTTACCTTTTTCGGTTGGTTTGCCTTTCACTACAGCGTCGGGGTTGTAGCCTACAGAAAAATCTGGCGGCAGCTGCATACCATCTCCACCCGGATTGAGCGACCATATGTGCCAACCCTTATCGAGCGATAGGTGAAACACCAGTTGGTATTCAGTGGCACTTTTCTTTTTTATTTCGGTGCGCCATTTAGCGGGGTCGGCCGCACGCTGTGCAAAGCTGCCAGCCGAAACAAGCAATCCTGCTACGAACAAAACAAATAGTCTTAATGATTTCATCAGTGTTGAATTATCTGTTATTAATAATATGTACCCAATAGAGGCGTTGTAAATTACCGTAGTGTGAGCAAACATTAGGTGCCAGCTGCACATTTAACGTTTATTTTCATAGGTAACCTATTCCGTATTATCTGGTAAGAGCCATAAGTATTGCCCTGCCATCTGTATTGTTCAGCACACTTGCCGTAGCTCGCTCAGGGTGTGGCATCATGCCATATACATTATGACCAGCATTGCAGATACCCGCTATGTTTTGCACAGCACCGTTGGGGTTGGAGTCTATGTGCACTTCACCTTTATCGTTGCAATAGCGGAAAACTATCTGGTTGTTGTCGTGCAGTTGTTTTAAGGTAGCAGCATCGGCATGGTAGCGACCTTCGCCATGTGCCACAGGTATTTTTAGTGGTTGTGAGCCTACTGCTCCACCTATTCTGTTGTGCGTATTATCGCTTTTGATATACACATTATTGCACACAAACTTTTGATGATCGTTTTGGAGCAACACACCTGGCAGCAAGCCAGCTTCGCACAGTATCTGGAAACCGTTGCATACACCCAGCACTTTACCACCTCTGTTGGCAAAGTCTATCACCTGCTCCATCATAGGGCTAAAACGAGCCAATGCACCGCAGCGTAGGTAATCGCCATAAGAGAAACCGCCCGGTAACACTATGCAATCTTCAGTAGAGAACATACTCAGGTCTCTATCTTTGTGCCATAGCATTACGGTCTCTTGTTTCAGGTCGTCGCGTAGTGCGTGCATCATATCCCTGTCGCAATTAGACCCCGGGAAAACTATTATACCAAATTTCATTTTTTGTTATTTATTTATCAAAAGGCAAATGCCTAGAAATACGAGCGAGAAATAAAAGATAAAATTACTAAACCGTTTGTTCTTTTCAAGGAGAAAAGCGTGAGATATAATTATACTTAATGCGGGAATAAGGGTTAGCCAGGCTGTAGCAATAGCCGCATCGGTCATGAGCGATACAAAACCCGATATAACAAGATAAAACAAAATAACTGTCCAGTCTCGGCGAACATATATATTGCTCAATGCCACGTTTTGCCGCATGGCAAACACCCCACTACCCAGCAAAATAGCTATGCCCGATAACGTAAAAATGAGATAACCAGGCGACACCACCGAACCCGAAAATGCAAAACCCAACTGTGGCCACAAACCGAGCAGATAAAACCTATCTACCAAAAACAAAATGCACGCTACAAAATAAATAGGAGTAATATAACCCATCAATGCCACACTCCACTCGCCCAGATTGAACGGGCGAAACTGCACCATACCTACCAACAGTAGCAAGAAGTAGGCATGAAGGGAGAACTGAAATAGTGTGGCCACACACAACAGCAAACCCGCATTGTATATCTGTTTTCGGGGTTGATTGTTTTGGGTGAAGCTAAACATATAGTCTACAGCACCCAGAATGAGCCAAATATGTAGATGGGTTTCGCTAAAAAAATTGAACGGACGATAGAGAGAAGTAAGCAAGAGGTAAACAAAGGCAGGAATGTAGGTGTAGCGGGGAAACAACTTGTGCTTCGTAGCTATACCTTTTATATATATAGACTGAGCAAAAAGCATCAGTATAGCCAAAAACGTATAGGCAAAACTACTACCCCTGAATACTACATTGAGTGCTTTAACTATATAGTTGAACAGAAAATGCCCCTCTACTAATACTGGCCTTATGGGGTGCAGCAAAGCTTGCACCTTGACCACAAGGGCAAACAGCAGCAGAATAAGGACAGTAAAAGGACTATTGTTTCGGAATAACCGGAGCACTTACCGAATTTTGAGCGAAGGTAAGCAAGACGGTGGATAGATGAAATTGCCTGTGAGATAGATTTACCAACAGTTGTTATTTAGACTATTGGGCAAATATGTCCGTCAAAAACTTTTTCATCTCAGCCCAAGACGATACATCTGCATTTTTATCGTAAGCTATTGGCAGGTTGAATAGTTTGCCATTGGCTGTAGCATCTGGATTGCTAAATGCGTGTGTAGCACCCGGATAGGATACAAACTGGTAGGGAACATGTAGTGTATCTAGGTTTTTACGAAACGCCTTGACTTCTGCATCTGAAACAAACTTATCAGCCCCACCATGACATACTAATATTTTGCCACGCACACTACCCTGCCTGGCAGGCACTGTAGCCAAGCCTCCATGAAAACTAACTACTCCGCTTAAAGGCATTCCCGATTTTGCAGCATTGAGCACCATGCTACCACCAAAACAATAACCGATAGCTGCTACACGGGCAGTATCTACATATGGGTTTACCTTAAGATAGGTTATGGCTGCTTGCATTCTGCCCATCCCTAGTTCTGGGTCTTGGTAGAAGGGTGTAGCCAATTCTTGGGCTGCCTTGGGGTCATTGGCCTGGCGACCATCGCCATAATAATCGGCAGCAAATGCTACATACCCTAGCCCTGCCAGCATCTCTGCACGGCGGCGGGCATAGTCATTGAGCCCCCACCATTCGGGTACTACTATCACAGCTGGTCTGCGGGCGCTATTGGCTGCATCATATACCAGATAGCCTTTTAGCTGCACACCACCTGCATTATAGGTAACAGGTTCTGACACAATATTGGGAACAGCCGGATGGTGCGCCAGAGCAGAAAACCCTAACCCCATCAATAAAACCAATAACAATGAAAGACACCCTTTTTGAGACATAAACGCAGCTTATAATTAAACTGCAAAGTTAGGATAAGCAAATAGCTGTGAGCCAATTACATTTATTGATGGGCACAAGAGCATGCACTATTATAAATACAAAGGTCAAATAGAACTCAGAAAAGAGGACGCACAACGAAGTAGTAGCACTTTTATGCCTGCTAATACGCTCTAAAATATCATGCCAGCTTTAACATTGTTTTATGAACCAAGCAATCTGTGCAGCTAGCACTTTAGCAAAATATCATAAAACCGTTGTTGACCCAAGATTATTGGTCTATTTTTCGTCTTATTATAGCAAGGAATGAAACTGCGCTACTGTTATATAGTATGGCTGCTACTTGTGGCACTATCTGCCGAGGGGCAAATTCAAATACCGTTCATAAGCGTGAGGGGTAATAAACCGGTACGCGAAGGCGGCCCCCAACAACCAGACTATGTGCTGGTGCAGCTACCTACCCAACATGCCCGGCTGAAACTACTAGAGCAAAGAGGTGCTACCAAAGAAGCTGAAAAAGTGCGTAAAGATGTAACTAACATATCGAGTGCCATTAGGTCTGATTTTAAAGACAACTTCAGGTTTTGTGCTGCCTACTTCTTTGCCGACACTGCTCTGCAAGCCATATCAGCCCACAACTTTGCAGGCCGACTACACACAGCTGATGGCAACTTGGTAAACGACCTACCTGCAGCAGATAGTTTATTCTACATATTACAATACTCTTACCCCATAGAGCACCTGCCCAATGTGGGCTATCTGCCCAAGGACATAGACCCACAAACTGGTGCCAGGGGCAACTTTAGAAGATGGATGGCGATGACCTATGACGGCAGACAGGCAGGCTATATATACCTGCCCAACCCTATGAGCAGGCATATGCCCACTGGTGCCGCTGCAAAACCCAATAGATATAGAGCTAAAGCATTTGACTATGACTATTATCCCTGGGCCAACAAAGTAGATGAAATGCTGCAGTTAATGTTGCCTCGCAACAGATAATTGACGCCCCCATTAAGAGCAAGTTTTGATGTTGATAAGTTGCCATTATAAGCACCTTGTTTAGACAAGCATAAAGCAAAGATGTAGCTCAAATGTTTGGCTAGTTTCGCACTAAAACTAGAACCTTATAGTAGCAAACCAACAACATAAAACAAGCTCTGGAATGGAGTGGCACAGATAGGCTTTGCAGGTTTTCCTCTAAACACAAAGCTTATTGAATAAACAACCTGGCTGCATAGGTGGTAGCATTGGCAACCACAGCAACATGATATAGACCAGACACTGGGTGAGCAAGCGTGCAAGTGTATTGCGTGCCCAAGTTATCTACCTGTCTGCGCTCTACTATGCGGCCTGTGGCATCGGTAATAGTTACTACTGCCGCACCTACCTTTACCGGTAACTCTATAAGAAAACTACCTGCCGATGGATTGGGGAATACATGAAGTGGCTGTGCAGCCTGCACCTGAGCTATAGCGGCCGAAGGCTTGCTAATTTTGCGAATGCAATTATTGCCCTGATCGGCAATATAGATGTTGCCAGCAGTATCCAACGCTACATCGGCAGGCCATGTAAATGCGGCCGCAGTAGCTGGGCCACCATCGCCAGAGTAACCTACGGCTGTGGTGCCTGCAATGGTTGCTATAGTGCCATCGGTAGCTATTTTGCGAATGCGATTGTTACCCATATCTACCACATATAGATTGCCAGCCGCATCTGCCTTTATGCTTAGTGGCTTGTTCAGCTTGGCAGCTGTTGCTGTGCCGCCATCGCCAGTGTATCCAGCCGTATCATTACCTGCCAGTGTAGATATAGTGCCACTAGCGTCCACCTTTCTTATACGGTGGTTACTCTTGTCGGCTATGTATATGTTGCCACTAGCGTCAGTGCCTACACCAGCAGCTGCATTCAACTTGGCCGACAATGCGCCACCACCATCGCCAGATGACCCCATAACACCAGATCCAGCTACTGTAGTGATAACACCAGCAGCGTCCACCTTGCGCACCCTATGATTAAAACCGTCTGCTATAAACAGATTGTTAGCAGCATCCATATACATACCAGCGGGCTGATAAAGCTTGGCGGCAGTAGCTGCGCCACCATCGCCAGCAAAACCAAGTGCACCATCGCCAGCATAAGCTACTATATTGCCCGATGTGGTGATTTTGCGAATGCAATTGTTGCCAAAGTCTAGCACGTATACATTGCCCGCATTATCCACAGCCACACCTGTTGGGTTCTTCAGCTCGGCCGCTGTGGCAGCACCATCATTGCCCGAGAAGCCTGCTGTGCCCTTGCCTGCTATGGTAGATATAGTGCCTGTTTTGGCAATCTTGCGCACCCTATGGTTGTAGGCATCTGCCACATATACATTACCAGCCAGGCCTACTATTAGTAAACTTTTCTTGATCATTGTTTTCCTATATGTGTTGTTGAAGTTGACCGGAGCAGGAAGATGCTGAAAGGCTACTATTGCGCACTAGCAGCTATTATTGCATCACCGTGTCCGAATTATCTGTACACCCATAAAGACCACGCAAAAGCCGCTTTGGTTGGGCAATGCAGACTGCACTACCTTAAGCAGGCATACCACATCGACCACCAATAATGAACAAGCCATTAAGCAAAACTTGGCTGCTAATAACCCTCAACTAATAAAACTAGAATTGAAAAAAGTTGAAAAAAATATGGCCACTTGTGCGCAACAAGTGGCCATAATATGTTGAGAATCAATCTGTTACTATTACATAGCAGCTAGCCTATCTATTACCCAAGCTAGTGTTTGTTTTATCATCACTGGTTCTACTACCATGTTTTGAGTTGCTGTTACAGTAGTTTCAGTTTCGTAGTAGAAGTAGTCTGCACCTTGCTTGTTAAGTACCACTATCTTCACTGGCATACCTACAGGTATTATGCTTGTGGTAGAAAACTGAGAAAGCAACCAGGTACGATAGTAGGTAGAGACTGGTACTAGTCCTTTTACATCGGGCAGCACTACAAATGCAGCAGTGTTGCTATCGTTGTAGTTTACATTGGGCATCTTAAGGGTGATGGCGGTGCGAGCCGCTGTGGTAGTATAAAATTTACCAGCACTTATCCAGCCAAATGATGCAGCTGAATCGAACACGTATCCAGTAAGTGTGCCTCCGTCGTTGGCAGTAGCTGGCACAGCA
>CALRKH020000119.1:0-8835 GCA_943367855.1 Asaia bogorensis
ATGGACCTGTAGTATTGGTGCCGAAAGATGTGAAACCTAGCAAGCGGGATGGATATGAATATGATGTAATAAACGGGCTACTAAAGCAGCTACCTGAAATAGCTGTTTGGAACCTATCGCTACTACCTGGGCTACATCAAGTGGGGCTACTACACAGAGTGGGGCTGGATGTGTGTGTGCGACAGACCTTCAGGATAGACCTAACAAAAACAGAGGAGCAACTGCTGGCAAACATGAGCGAAAACCTACGCAGGAAACTAAAAGGTGCTGCTGGGGAACTAACTATAGAAGAAAGTAACAACTTTGTGCCCCAGCTGCACGAGTATCATATGGCTACACTAGAGCGGAAGCATAAAAAAAGTGTGGCAACCGTGCCTATGATGAAAAAGCTGGCACAAGTGGGTGAAGAACATAATAGCAGTGCTGTATATGCTGCTAAAAATGAAAACGAGATAGTTACCGCCATTATATGGACAGTATGGGATGCTGAAAGTAGCTATTACCTGATGGGCGGACAAAATCCGGAATTTAGCAATAATGGTATAGCTGCACTGCTGTGGCATGCCCTGCTTGCAGCAAAGAAAAGGGGTAACAGATGGTTTGACCTGGAGGGTAGTATGGACGGTGGAGTGGAACGATTTTTCAGGAGTTTTGGCGGTGAGCGAAGTCTCTATATGGTAGTGAGTAAAAATGAGTCGCTGTTGTGGAAGCTGAAACAAGCATTGCGGTAAGCAGGAGGGTAAAAGGGATAATAAGGAGCAGAAAACAAATTATTCTTGAAACAATATAATTGACACCTTCAGGTTATAAATTCAGCGGATTTGATTGTTTCACAGAGTTTGGACAAAAAATCCACTCTAAATCAATTGGTTACGCAAAGTTTACATAATTTTAATGTGCGAAAATCTGTGGGTGGGAATCTACATGGAAATGTTGTGCCAAAAGCTAACGTTTGGGGATGTAGGAGCACCAATATATTGACGTTTTAAACTAATTGATACATGAAGAAATTATTGTTATCTATCACAATTTTATGCCTATCGGTTGTGATATCATTTGGTCAAACTGCGGCATCGTATGGGTTTACACCGCTGACTGCACCGTTCACCAGTATTGCGGCAACAGGAACGATGATACCTACAATTATGGATGACGATGCAACAGAGCTAAGTATACCAATAGGATTTACTTTTAAGTACTGTGGTACGCCCTACACTGAGTTATCGGCTTGTAGTAATGGATGGGTATCGCTGAACAACTCTACGAGTAGTTCTTTATTTAATTCTTCATTTGATATTGATGGACCAGGCTGGCTAATGCCTTATTGGGACGACTTAACTGGGGATTTTTTTACAGCTGGTGCAGCAGCTTATTATCAAACATCGGGAGTAGCACCTAACAGAGTGTTTACAATAGAATGGAATAGATACGAGTCTCTATCGGGTTTTGGCGATATTACTTTTCAAATAAAGCTTTACGAAACAACGAACATCATAGATTTCCACTATGGGACATCTTTAATATTTGGAGATGCTACAATCGGGATATCTAATGATGCCATATCAGATTGGCAAACTTTATCGGATGAGGGGCCGTCTCCCACACCATTATTGTTTCCACTTTTTCAAGACTTAATAACAACAGCTCCTGTAGCAGACCAAGTGTATCGCTGGACACCAGCCTGTACGCTAACACCAGATATAGCGGGATCGAGAACGATGTGTGAAGGCGCAATAAGCATATACACGCATGATACAGCTGGTGGAACATGGACATCGAGCGATGCAACAATAGCCTCTATAAACCCACTAACTGGTGTGGCCACTGGTGTAAGTGCGGGCATAGCAACGCTTACATATAGGTCGGCAAGTGGATGTTTTGCGACAATAGATGTGATGGTGAATCCAGCATCGCCAATAACGGGTTCTTTATCAGTATGTACTGCATTGACAACTACATTATCGAGCAGTGCGCCTGGTGGCACCTGGAGTAGCAGTGGGCCAGCAGCGGCTGTAGATGCTGCAACTGGAGTAGTAACAGGATCGTCGGTAGGCACGGCAACAATAACTTACAGGACACCAACAGCATGTATATATACTGCAGTGGTGACTGTAAGTGCCTTACCAGTGGGTGTTACGGGGCCATTCTCTCTATGTGCTGGCAGCACTGGAACAATGACTACGGCATCGCCAGGCGGAACATGGAGTAGTAGCTTTACCAGTATTGCAACAGTAGATCCAGTATCGGGTATTTTGACAGGTGTAGCTGGTGGAATAGCTACTATAACCTATACATTACCATCGGGCTGTTTCAGAACTACTGATGTGACCATAAACCCACTGCCAGCCCCTATAACAGGAGCAGGCCCAGTATGTATATCGGGCACGAGACTGCTAGAGAACACCACAGCTGGTGGTACATGGAGCAGTAGTGCACCAGGTGTAGCCACAGTGGATGCAGGAGGACTGGTGACAGGCGTAGGAGCAGGAACAGCAACTATAACTTATACACTAGTTAGTGGTTGTTTCCGTACGGCGGTGGTAACAGTAACTGCCGTAGTGGCACCAATAACCGGGCCTACAGAGATATGTATGTATGGCACCAATGGCTTCTTGAGCAATGCTACACCTGGTGGCACCTGGAGTAGTAGTGATCTAGCGGTAGCGGGTATGGGCATAGTGCCAGGAGAATACACCTGGGTATCGGCAGGGACAGCAACGATAACATACACTTTAAGTTCGGGCTGCTTTGCAACACTAGATGTGACCGTACACCCAATGGAGCTGACCTTTGGTATCATAAGAACATGTGTGGGCGGAAGCACAACATTAACTAATGCTACACCGCCTATTGGAACAGGTACATGGACATCTAGCGATGCTACTATATTTACTGTAGGTGCAAGCACTGGTGTGTTGACAGGTGTAAGTGTGGGCACAGCGGATGTGACCTATACCATGCCAGTGACAGGATGCTTTATAAGGAATATAATAACTGTGAACCCTAACCCAGCAGCAATAGGTGGCATATTAAGCACCTGCACTGGGCAAACGACTACACTAAATAATGCAACGCCTGGTGGCACATGGTCTGTAGCTGATGCAGGTGTGGCAACTATAGACGCTGCAACAGGCGTGGTGACTGGTGTGACACCGGGAACAACAACAGTGACCTATACACTACCAACAGAGTGCATAGCCACTGCAGTAGTGACCATAAACGGCACACCAACAGGTATAACAGGTGTGACCACACTATGCCCGAACTTTACTACACTGCTGGCACATGGCACCACTGGGGGCACATGGAGCAGTAGCAACACTGCAGTAGCAACTGTAGGAGTGGGAACTGGAGTAGTAACTGGCGTATCTCTAGCGGGTGGTACAGCAACAATAACTTACACACTGCCAGCATCTACCTGTGTGACCACAACTGCGGTAACGGTGCTACCAGCACCTGCAGCAATAGGTGGTACACTGAGCGTGTGTGAAGGCAGCACCAGAACATTAACCAGCAGCGCAGGTGCCACCTGGAGCAGTAGCAATACTGCTGTAGCAACAATAGGCGCATCGACTGGTGTGGTGACAGGCATAGATGCTGGCACTAGTACAATAACAGTATTTGGCACGAATGGCTGTACCAGAAGTGCTGTAGTGACTGTGAATGTGACTCCAGAGGCACTAACAGGCACTGCTAGCGTATGTGTGGCTGCATCGACCACACTAAGCTCTGCCACTGGCGGAGGTGCATGGAGCACGAGCAATGCAGGAGTAGCAACAGTGGTAGGAGGTGTAGTGACTGGCGTATCGGCTAATACTGTGACAATAAGCTATACATTGCCAACTGGCTGCCAAACTACAAGAGTAGTGACTGTGAATGCTATACCTACCAACTTTACCCCAACGACTACCAACAGTGTGTGCCTAGGGCTAACAGCAACCCTGAACAGCACACCAGCTGGTACCTGGAGCAGCAGCAATGCTACTGTGGCGAGCGTGGGTGCTAGCACAGGTGTGATAACAGGAAATACCGTGGGCAATGCCAACATTACATATACAATAGCCAATGGATGCTTCAGAGTGAGAGCATTTACTGTGAATGCGCTACCAGCAGCAATAGGTGGTGCAGGAACAGTTTGTCCTGCATCGACGATAACACTGACCAACACATCGACACCGGGAACGTGGAGCAGCAGCAATACAGCCGTAGGCACCATCAATACTGGAACTGGAGCACTAACAGGTTTGTCTGGAGGCACAACAACAGTAACCTATACGCTAGGCACTGGCTGTATAACAACAGCAGTAGTGACTGTGATACCTGCACCAATAGCAGCAATAACACCAATAGGCGACACCATACTTTGTCCGGGAGACTTTGTGACACTAACATCATCGGCCGCAGTAGGAGCATTCTACCAATGGTTTGATGGAGCGATAGCAATAAGTGGTGCAACAAGCGCAACCTACACCACAAGTGTGGCTGGCAACTATAGTGTGCGTGTAAGTGTAGCTGCGGGATGCTCTACAACATCTGTACCGATGGCAGTAACAGTGCTGCCTGCAACAGCTACTATAACTGTGCCTGGCGGCACAACAACTACCTGTGCTGGCACAGCAGTGGTGCTGAACGCTAACACTGGTGTGGGACTGACCTACCAATGGGAAGAAAGCGGCACACCAATAGCTGGGGCAACAGCAAGCACATACAATGCACTAACCGCTGGCACCTATGCCGTGCGGGTGACAAACAGCGCTGGCTGCTATGCAGTATCTGCACCAGTGACCATCACTGTACGTGCACTACCATCGAACGTGGTGACTGTGAGTGGACCGCTAACTTTCTGCGCTGGTAATAGTGTGACACTAGCTGCAGCAGCAGGCAATAGCTACCAATGGTATAACGCCGCTGGACCAATAAGCGGTGCCACAAATGCTACCTACACTGCAACAACAAGCGAAAGCTACTATGCAGAGGTAACAAACGTTGATGGCTGTAGTGTGTTAACTGCAACATCGATCGTGGTGGTAAATGCACTACCGAATGCGGGTATAACACCAGGTGGGCCAACCATCTTCTGTAGTGGTGGCAATGTGACACTAACTGCTGCTGCAGGGCTAACCTACCAATGGTATAGGAATGGCAGTGTGATAGCCGGAGCTACAAATGCGAGCTACTTAGCAGCACTTACAGGTAACTACAGAGTGCGTGTGACCAACACTGGCACAGGATGTGTGAACATGACTGGCGCTGATACGGTAGTAACAATGGTTTCGTCTCCGACAGCAATACCACTAACACCTGCAAAATTCTGCTGGGGTGGAGGTGCACTACTCTCTACCAATTACTCCTTCTTGGGTACACGTGTGAGCTACCAATGGTTTAGGAACACGACTGCATTAACAGGAGCTACGAACAGCACTTACAATGCTACTAGTGCGGGCAACTATACATGCCGCATCACTACTCCATCGGCATGTTTCGAACTGACATCGACTGTGGCTGTATCTGAAATGCCATTGCCTAACCCAGTGATAACAAGAACAGGAAGCACGCTACAAACAAGCAACTACTTTACCTCTTACCAATGGTACAGAGACCTAGTAGCCATACCTGGTGCTACAAGTGCTAGCACTCCTATAATTGGGAATGGTAACTATAAAGTAGCTGTAACTGATACTAATGGCTGCCAATCGGTATCGCTGACATACACAGTAACAGGCTTTACAGGATCTGTGGGTGTGACTGATGTAAACAAAACAGACATACGCATCTACCCTAACCCATCGACAGGGGCAGTGCACATAGAATGCGCTATGAATGTGCAAGCTAAACTATACTCTATAGATGGCAGACTGGCAATGGAAGTGAGTGGCGTGAAAGACCTGAACATTAGCCACCTGGCTGATGGTGTGTATATGATAGTGATAATGGACGAAGATGGTAGCCAACTAAAAACAGAGCGACTTGTAAAATCGGCCAACTAAGCTGATGATGCATATAAATAAAGATGGCAGCCAGAGTGGCTGCCATCTTTATTTATGAGTGAATGGTACAGTGATTAATAACTATACATGTTCCTCCTTCATGACCATACCTTCTAAGAACCACTGTACATCGGACATCTTCTTGATTCTATCTACAACCAGCAGGAAGTTTTTGCCTACCTGCTTGAGCCTAGCGTTGGCGGTGCGCGTTTGGATGTATTGCAAAATATGATTGAACACTGCTGACTCGAAATAAGGGGAGTCGGGATTGCTAACGAAATAGAGCCTCATCTGCTCGTTTTTGAGTATTAGCTTTTCGAAGCCAAGATCGCAGGCAATGCGGCGACAACGAAGCGTAGTGAAGAGGTCTCTGACTGGCTGGGGTATAGGCCCAAACCTGTCTTGCAGTTCAGTAGCGAACTTCTCTATTTCGGCATCAGTTTCGAGGTCATCGAGCTGGGTGTACAAGGAGAGGCGCTCAGTAATATTCTCGATGTAGGTATCGGGTATCAATATCTCTAAATCGGTATCGATAGTGCAATCGCTAACGAAGTCTTTCTTACGTTCGAGCTCTTCTTTGAACACGTCTTTGAAATCGGATGTTTTGAGCTCGCGCATGGCCTCAGCAAGTATTTTCTGGTACATCTCAAAGCCGATTTCGGCAATGAACCCACTTTGCTCACCACCTAGCAGATTGCCTGCGCCACGAATATCGAGGTCGCGCATGGATATTTGAAAACCGCTACCAAGCTCACTAAACTGCTCGAGTGTTTCGAGACGTTTGCGACTGTCGCCCGGCAATAAGCTTTTGGGAGGAGCAATGAGATAACAGAATGCTTTTTTGTTGCTACGGCCTACACGTCCCCTAAGCTGGTGCAGATCGCTAAGGCCGAATTGATGCGCATTATTGACAATAATAGTGTTGGCATTAGAGATATCAACCCCACTCTCCACAATATTGGTACAGCAAAGCACATCATGCTCTCGCTCTATGAATTTATACAGCGCATCCTCTAATTGATGTCCTTCCATTTGACCGTGCGCCATACCGATGTTGAGATCGGGACAGAGATTGCGAAGCAGGGTGACCATCTCTGGCAAACTCTGTACACGATTATGAATGAAGAATACCTGCCCTCCACGTTCTGTTTCGTAGTAAATAGCATCTCTGATAGCATACTCATCAAACACTATCACCTCTGTATGCACTGGTTGGCGGTTGGGCGGTGGCGTATTGATGATACTGAGATCGCGGGCATTCATCAAAGAGAACTGCAAGGTGCGCGGGATAGGTGTAGCAGTGAGTGTGAGTGTATCTACATTTGCCTTGAACTCTCTTAGTTTTTCCTTGGCACCTACGCCAAACTTCTGCTCTTCGTCTATGATAAGCAGACCAAGGTCTTTGAATTTAGCATCTTTACCCAGTATGCCATGTGTACCTATGAGTATATCTATTTTACCTTCTTCTACCTTTTTGAAAATTTCCTTCTTCTCTTTGGCAGACTTGAAACGATTGATAAACTCCACATTGCAGGGGAAGTCTTTGAGCCGCTCCTTGAAAGTATTGTAGTGCTGAAAAGCGAGAATAGTAGTGGGCACCAAAACGGCTACCTGCTTGCTATCGCCAACGGCCTTGAAAGCAGCACGAACAGCTATCTCGGTTTTACCAAAACCTACATCACCACACACTAGCCTATCCATTGGTGCTGGCGACTCCATGTCGCGCTTGACATCGGCGGTAGCCTTGCCTTGGTCGGGCGTATCTTCGTAAAAGAAGGATGCTTCGAGTTCGGTTTGCATATAGCTGTCTGGGGTGAAAGCGTATCCCTGAGATGCCTTGCGTTTAGCATATAGCTTGATTAGGTCGGCAGCTATATCTTTTACTTGCTTCTTGGTTTTGTTTTTTAGTTTTTGCCAGGCATCGCTACCCAACTTATTGACGCGCGGCACGGTGCCTTCTTTGCCAGTGTACTTACTGATTTTGTGCAGAGAGTTGATGTTGACATAGAGCACATCATTATCTCTGTAGATGAGGCGTATAGCCTCTTGCATATTGCCATTGACCTCTATCTTTTGCAAACCACTATAGACACCCACACCGTGGTCGATGTGCGTAACATAGTCGCCGGGGGTAAGCTCTCGAAGGGCGCGGAGTGTGAGCGCTTTACCCTTGCTATAGGCTTGTTTTACATTGAACTTGTGATATCGCTGGAAGATTTGGTGATCGGTGTAGCAGATGACCTTTTTATCGTGATCGATGAAACCCTTGCTGATAGCAGTGGGGATAGGCACGAAGGTGATACCTGCATTGAGATCGTCGAATATACTACGAAGGCGTTCTAGTTGTTTGGGGTTATCGGCAAAGATGTAAGGAACATACTTATTGGCTATACGCTTTTGCAGATCGGCAATGAGCAGCCCAAACTGCCGATTGAATACTGGTTGCTCTTCGGTAGCGAACTGCATGGTAGCATCTATAGCCTGGCCTGTAACCTGCTCGATGGAATGATTGTACCACTCGATGATGTGACGATCGGCTAGCTTAGCTACCCAAGTGCCATCTGTTTCGAAATCGGCCTCTGAAACCTCTGCCAACCAGTCTTCTTCGTGGTCTACTGCTACCTGTACGTTTTTGATGCGTGCAGGTAATTCGGCCGCTTGTTTCTCCATTCGACCCATGCAGAAGTTGAGGTCTTTTGCCCAAAAAATGGTGTTATCGGGAAGAAAATTGAGCAGAGAAACTTTTTCTTTGGTTTCGAAGCGTGTTTCTACATTTGGCAGTATAGATACTTGCAGCAGTTTGCGCTCGGAGAGTTGGGTTTCGGGATTGAAGATACGGATACTATCC
>CALRKH020000120.1:0-8723 GCA_943367855.1 Asaia bogorensis
CTATTCGAGTATGCCAGCCAAGTGGGCCTCTGTGAATGTAGGATTAAGGGCCGACTATACAGGGTTTTGCAAACAGCTAGTAGTAGCACCTAGAATTAGCGGTAGTTTCTTCCTCAACGAGCAAAATACTATTAATTACGGGTTTGGATTATATTATCAAGACCCAGTATATTCTGATATTGCCGATCAAGTGACAGGCATACGTCTGAAAATGGAGCAAGTACAACAGTACATAGTTGGCTATAGACGTTATTTCAGTAGTCACCTTAAGTTGACGGCCGAAATGTGGTATAAGAACTTCGACAAACTAGTAGTAAATCCAATAAGCGGTACTAGTTTGAAAACTAATAGCGGTACTGGCTATGGTAGGGGAATAGACCTTAATCTTACAAAACGTTTGGTGAGCAACCTGCACGGACAGTTGGGTTACTCGTTTATAGATTGCCAGCGGGATGATCATGATGGTCTTGGGCTTTATGATTTTATCTATAGCCAGCCTCATCAGATAAATGCGCTTATCAGCTATAAGGTGAATACTAGGCTGTCATTGGCTGTGAAATATAGGTATGCAACTGGTAGACCAACAGACCGTTATGTGGTTCACCGTAATGTTCTAAATAATAATGTGCTGCGTTTCTCGCAAGAACTAATGGGCCGAAACGAAGATCGCTTACCGGATTTCTCGAGTCTTGATATAAGGGCCAACTATAGCTTCAAGTGGCGCAGTTGTCATTTTACAGCATTTATTGATGTGGTAAATGTACTTAACCGACAGATTGCTAATGGAGCCTCGTTTAATGCTATAAGTGGGAAGGTTTACTACGACGGCTTGGCAATATTTCCATCAGGTGGGCTAAAATTTGAATTTTAGTGTTGTGACAATCGCAATCTGTTTTACAATACAAAATACTAAGCGTAGTCATCCTCAATTCTTTTAGCTCGTTATATGCTAATAATATTGGGTTTTACTACTACCACAAGATTAGCGTAGTAAGTAGCTGTCCTTAAAAAGATATCCACAAATTTGGTTTTGGTTTTGGTGATATATGGTAGGTACTTGATGGGCGACTATGTTTAATTAGTTCTTAGTGCCCCATGGAATATCTGGTACAAAGTGAGGGGATTGGTCAGTGTGGAGACTGGTGGCCACCATGTCGTTGACAAAGTGTACGCCAAACTACGGTAGCATTGGTGTTGGTGATCTGAAAATGGGGGAATGGCTGGGTATGTAGGCTGCGCACAGCTGAATGGGTAAATATTAGAATGCTTAATTCTTATTTTTCAGCAGTTCTTCCATTTTTGTTTTGATGAGTTTCTTTTCTGCTATTGAAGGGGTAAGATCAAAAGCTTGTTGCAGGTATTCATTCGCTTTTATGTTGTCGCTGAGTCTTTTATACAAGTCTCCAAGCACGGAACTGTAAATATGATCTGTTCGTAAAAGTTTTTCAAGTCCGGTGATTGAAAGAATAGATTGAATAGCAGCTTCTATAGCTCCCAACTGTGCAAGCACCACAGCCCTGTTTAGCTGCACAGCAGGAGATGGATTTACTGTGAGCAACATATCATACAACTGAAGTAACATTTCCCAATTGGTGTCATTGAAGTTTTTTGCAAAACAATGTTGCGCCGCTATAGCAGCTTCTAAATGATATACACTGAGGTCATTGCCATTGCTGCACTTATTTAAATAATGAAGCCCGATATTGATAAGTTCTGTGTGCCATTTTTCTCTGTCTTGTTGCTGCAGTAGAATTATATCATTGTTGTTATCAATTCTGCTATCGAATCTAGAAGCCTGGAAACACATCAGGCTAAGTAAAGCAAATGTAGAAGGCTGATTGCCGGCTTTGTGTTCGCCCAGCAGTTTGCAGCAGCGCATGGCTTCTGCACAAAGATCTTTGCGTATAAGTTCATCGGCTTTTAGCGAATTATATCCTTCATTGAAGAGTAGATACAGAACGGTGTAGATAGTTTCCAGTCGTTTCTTCAATTCTTCGCCGGCGGGAATTTCTAACTGGATATGATTATTCTTTAAAAATTCTTTTGCCCTGTGTAGTCGTTTTTGAATAGCAGCTTCATTAGTAAGAAGAGATCTTGCAATTTCCTGCATAGAGAAACCGGAAACTGTTTTTAGGGTAAGTGCTATCTGGTCTTCTTCTTTCAAAGATGGATGGCAGCAGGCGAACATCATTCTCAACTGACTGTCTGCAATTTCCTGTTCATGAAAAAACTGGTTGAGCGTGTAGGCTGACTGCTCATTCAGCTCAGCAGCTAGCTCTTTAGAGTAGAGATTGAAATTGTTTTGTCTTCTTATTATATCAATTGCTCTGTTTTTGGCAGCTTGCATTAGCCAAGCGGAAGGGTTGTCTGGAAGATTGTTGAACTTCCAGCTTTGTTGTGCTTTTATGAAAGCATCCTGCACCACATCTTCTGCCAGTTGTAGGTTATGCAATCCAAACAATCTTGATAAAACGGCGACCATCTTTCCCGCTTCGTGGCGAAAAAGATGGTCAACCAGCTTTTCTGTTTCTGCAAATTGCATGGATTACATATTGTCAAATACTGCAACATCCCTCACTTCAACAGATCCACCTAAGGGAAGGTCAGGACAACCCTTGGCAATCTCGGCAGCTTCTTCGATGTTGGCAGCTTTTACAATAAAGAACCCTCCCACTACCTCTTTGCTCTCTGCATAGGGGCCATCGGTTACCAAATTGCCTTTTTTTACTGTTTTACCAGTAGGTAGCAACGCTTCGCCGCCTGTGTAAATACCCTTACTTTGCAGTTCGCCTATCCATGAGAACCATTTTTGCATGTTTTGCTGAGATTCTTCAGGAGACATTTTCATTGACTCGCTGCCACTACGAAAAATAAGCATGAAATTTTTCATTGTACTTGTTTTTGGTTTTATAAATTGGTTTCGGGTATGTGACGAATAGCATTTTCTCTTGCAGACAAAAATTACAAACTTTTTTTGAGTTGCGTATGAACTAGTATAATGTTACCAAGGATATACCGCAAAATTGTACCCTTTTACTGCCCGTAGGTTCACCTATGTAATGCGGAACCTAAGGTATGGCGATTGCAGCGCCATTAAAACAAAATAAGCTGAATGCCACTCTCCGCTCTGTTTCTCCGCTCTTGTTTTTGTGTCTCCAACAGGAACCGTAAACTAAAGTAAAAACAGATATTGAGACTACTGAAATGCTCCTATCTTGATGTATCAACAGGCGTGTATTGTAAAACAGTGTATAGTTATTGCAGTTGGGTGGGGGAGGCTCGTTTTTTGTTTATTGCTCTGATGGTGAAGAACCTATAACCGTGGACCGAAGGGGATTGACTTTTTCTGCTGTTTCTGAACAACTACAATGTGAATTCAGTTTGGTGGGCGGTTATTTATTTATTTTTTGTGTATATCTGAAATATCCTGACTTGTGAGTGGGTGAACGGAGCGAGAAGCAGTGGGGGTTGTTGCTCGCTTTTTTATGTACATTTATTATGCCCCGACTTACGGGTCGGTACACTGGGCGAGCAATAGCAAAAACTAATGCTCGCTTTTTTTATTTTGCCCTGATGTAGCTGTGTGTTAGTGAAGAGTGGATAAAGGCAATGAGCTGAAGTGGGGTGAAGGGGCGTGATAATAGATTATCTTGCGGGCTTATTTGTGATAGGGCGTATTGCTATATGGTTGATGTGCTGCATGTGGGTGGGCAGTGTGGCTGGGCAAGTGTGGCCTGGTGGGCAACGGCTGTATGTGCGTGGGGTGGTGATAGAGGGTAATAATGTGACTCAGAGCAGCGTGATAACAAGGGAGCTGAGCATTGGTGCTGGTAGTGTGGTGGTGAGTGACTCGGTGGATGGGTATGTGTTGCAAAATAGGCTGCGGTTGTTCAATCTGCAATTGTTTAACGAAGTGGAGCAGGAGGTGGTGGCGGTGGCTGCCGATACTGTGGACTGGCATATAAAGGTGCGCGAAAGGTGGTATTACATACCCAAGGGTGTGCTACAGTTTGTGGATAGGAACATCAATGCGTGGTGGGCAAATGAGCGGCACGACTGGAGGCGGATATCGGCAGGGCTGACGGTGACGGATAAGAATTTTAGGGGGGCATTGGAGCATTTGTCGGCAACGGTGCAGCTAGGCTATACGCAGCGGCTGGGGCTTAGCTATCTGGTGCCGTATATGGACCGGAGGCAGCGGCATGGTGTTGGCGTGATGGCCTATAGCGCGCAGAGCCGGCAGACGTGGTATGAAACGAGAGCAAACAAGCTGCAATTTGTGGGTGACTATAAAGGGCCAGTGCTGTGGCGGCATCATGAGGCGGGTTTGTTTTATACTTATAGACCGGGCTATGCCTACAGGCACGTGCTGCTAGCCAGTGTGCACGACCTGAGGGTGGGTGATACGGTGGTGCGGCTGAATGCGGACTACCTGACCGATGGTGCGCAGCGGGCACGATATGCGGAGCTGAACTATAGGCTAGAGTATAATGGGGTGGATAACTGGAACTACTCGCTAAGTGGTGTGAAGCTGGTGGCGCAGGCTGTGGCCAGAGTGGGTTGGGAGGGGCTGCACAGGCAGGTATATGTGCAAACGGAGGCTGGATATTTCAAGCATTTGGGCGGGCGATGGTATGGTTCGGCCATCTTTAGGGGGAGGCTGATGGGGCCTGACCGGCAGCCATATTATTTTAGGAATGGGCTAGGCACACAGACCGATTATGTGCGTGGTTATGAGTATTATGTGACTGATGGCTATAGTTATGGGCTGGGGCGTGTGGGGCTGAAGTATGAGGCGATGAATGCTAGCTGGCGGTTGCCCTTCAAGTATCTATCGGTGATGCCGATGAGGGTGTATCCGAAGGTATTTATAGATGCGGGGCAGACGAGGGGTAATGCGGTGAAGGACAATACGCTAACGGGCAGTGCTATGTATAGCTATGGAGTGGGGGTAGATTTTGTGACGTTTTATGATATGAAGATAAGAGTGGAGTGGGCGCAAAATCACTTGGGGCAAAATGGGGTATATTTACATTTTAATAGCGAATAGACCATAAAAGCGACTAAGTATGCTGGTAGCACTATATAATAGAACGTTTGACGAGCAGGATTTACCCTTTCTGCAAAAAATGATAGGGCTGCTGGAGCAAAATAAGTTGCACATAGTTATCTATAAAAACTTTTATGAGCGGCTGGCTGACAGAGTAAACTTTGTGCAGCAGCCGAGGTTTTTTACGGGTAAGCTAGACTTGCCTGCTAATACGGATATGTTGTTTAGCTTGGGTGGTGATGGTACGATGCTGGATGCGGTGTGTTTTGTGGGCAACACACAGATACCATTGATAGGTATTAACCTGGGGAGGCTGGGTTTTTTGGCTGCTATACCAGAGGAGGAAGTGGAGGCTGCCATACTATCGCTAGTGCGCGGGTCTTACACGCTGGAGAAGCGGACATTGCTGCATCTGGACTCAAGTGTGCCTTTGTTTAGCGGGTCGCCGTTTGCGCTTAATGAGTTTACGATACACAGGCAGGATACCTCTTCTATGATCAAGATACATACTTACCTTAATGGGGAGTTTTTGAATACTTATTGGTCGGATGGGCTGATAGTGGCGACGCCGACGGGGTCTACGGGATATTCGCTGAGTTGTGGTGGGCCTGTGGTATTTCCGCAGGCTTCGAGTTTTGTGATAACACCAGTGGCACCTCACAATCTGAATACGCGGCCGATAGTGGTGCCAGATGATAATGTGATATCGTTTGAGATAGAGGGGAGATCGGAGCAGTTTTTGTGTACGCTAGATGCGAGGACGGAGACTATAAAGAGTAATGTGCAGCTTGCAGTGAAGAAGGAGCGTTTTTGTGTATCGCTAGTGCGGCCAGACGAGCATAACTTTTTGAAGACCATCAGGCAGAAGTTGTACTGGGGTATAGATAGGAGGAATTAGTATGTATATAGGGTTGGTAATGTGGTGGATGATGCGTGTGGAGTAGCTGTGAAAAATTATAGTTGGTATATATGAGTGAGGTGTAGATGTAATTGTTTTATTTTTGGTTAGGCTTTTGTGGTGAAAAACCAACGTTTTGTTGATTTGCGCGGTCTTTAGTAAGTGGATATGATAACAGAGGCCGAATAAAAGCATGAATACATGGTAGCATTTTTGCGTAGAACGTACCTATTTTTTACCCTATTGGCTGTAATGCTGGTACAGGGCCAGCATGTAGCTGCCCAAATAACGCTAACGACTACGGGTGCTACGGCAATAGACCTAGCGAATGCGCTAGCTGGTACGGGGGTAACTATACTGTCGCCAACGCTTACCTGCAACAGTGGCGCCAATGCCATCTTCAGAACAGGAGTGACAGACCCTATAGGTGTGCCTGACGGCATAGCCCTGATAACGGGAGATGTGACTGCTATTACCTCGGCGGCATCAGTAGGGCCGGAGTCTTCGTTTTTTACACCTAGTTTATCGGATGCGGCACTTTCGGCACTAGCAGGTGGAGGATTGACGAATGATGCCTGTGTGCTGGAGTTTGATTTTAGAGCGGCTGGAGATACGGTGAAGTTTGATTATGTATTTGCTTCGGAGGAATATCCGGAGTTTGCATGTTCGGAGTTTAATGATGTGTTTGGTTTTTTGATATCGGGCGGTGTTACATCGCCGCTTACATCTTATCCGGTGCCAACCAACATAGCGCGAATACCAGGAACTAATATACCGGTATGTATTAATAGTGTGAATTCGGCACCATTGGGTACAGCCTACCCTGTGGCAGACTGTGCATTGCTTGGACCTGGCAGCCCTTTTGCTATGTATTATATAGACAACTCTACCAGTACGGGTTTAGTGTTTGATGGAAAGACTACTGTGCTTACGGCTATAGCTGCTGTGAGCCCTTGCGATACCTATCATCTAAAGCTGGGAATAGCGGATATAGGCGATAATGCTTATAACTCTGGAGTGTTTATAAAAGGAGGAAGCCTTACATCGACAGTGCCCGATACGGTAGTTTCGAGCGGTGCTGGAGGTACTAATTATGTGGTGCGTGGGTGTGCGCCAGGTTATTTTTATGTGTCTATACCAGTGGAGCAAGATACGGATGTGGTGCGCAGATTTAATATAACAGGAACTGCTGTGAATGGCTACGACTATGCTACAATAGCTGATAGTATAGTGATACCGGCTGGAGATACTACTGCCTCTATAGCAATAGTGCCGCTACCAGTAGTGGCAGGAGGCCCCAAAACAGTGACTATAGAGATACTGAAAGAGGAGCCTTGCAGGCCTGGTGAATTTGCGATAACAGCCAGAGCATCGCTAACGATACTGGATTCGTTTGGTTTTAAGATATTGACACCGGATACGGCTATATGTGCGGGGCAGACAATAACTCTGCGTGCGATAGGTGATACGGTGTTTGCGCTGAACTATGTGTGGAGCCCTGCTGCGACGTTGGGTTCGCCCACTACACTGTTTACCACTGCTACGCCTGTGGTGACAACTACGTATACACTGACAGGAACGGTGATAGATACAACGCTAGGCTGCCTGCCACAATATAAAACGGTAACAGTATCAATGGTGCCCAACCCTGTGGTAGATATAGATTCGGCACTGATAAATACTTGTTTGGGTATACCAGTAGATATGCATGCTTATGTGACACCGCCAGGTGTGCCCTATACCTATTCTTGGTCGCCAAGCCTGGGGCTGAGTAGTGTGAGCACGCCAAGCACTACGGTGACACCAACCCTGCTAGGAGATATCACTTATACTGTGACCGTGTATCCTACGGCATTGCCTGCCTGTGCCACTACGCGCAATATAACGGTGCATACAGTGCCTAATGACTATATACTGAATACGCCAGATACGGTGATATGTGCAGGTGAGTATGTGCAGATAAGTATCACAGGTAGTCCGGAATTTAACTGGAAGTGGAGACCGCCAACTGGAGTATCGGATACGAATGTGATGGAGCCAGTGATAACACCTACTGTGGCAGGTGTGTATACGGTGATAGCATCTTATGCGCGATGCCCTGATATGATAAAGGATATCTCTATAGAGATAGATACGCCTGCGCCACTGGTAATTATATATGACACTATATGTTTGCCTATGTCTTACTACCCCGACCTGACAGTGCCAGGGACGGTGTGGGGAGGATCGTCGGCTACATCGGGTTTCTTTACATACAGGTGGAATCCGGCTACCTACTTAACTAGTGATACCATACCTAACCCAGTAATAACACCTACAGTGGCTGGTAGCCATGTGTATACTGTAACTGTGAAGCCGCGTGCAACAGGATGTGCGGTAAATGATATAGTGAACTTGTATGTGCTACCTAACACAATAGATTTACTGACACCTGATACGGCTATATGTCTAGGGCAAGCAGTGCAGATAGCTGCTACAGCGCATCCGTTGTTCCAGTTTCAGTGGTTGCCAACGGCGGGTGTTCCGTTATCTACAGCACTGACACCGCTAATAACGCCAGATACGTCGGCAATGTATAAGATAAAGGTGTCTTTCCATCGTTGTCCGGATTTTTATGACTCATTATATATAGACGTACAGCCGGTGCCAGATCCGTTTGTAGGTGGCAGCAGGCAAGTGTGCGAGTATGATACAGTGCGCTTGTTGGCCTCTGTAGACCCAGGTTGGTATACCAATTATACTTACAGTTGGGCACCTGGCACCTACCTCAATACT
>CALRKH020000121.1:0-8537 GCA_943367855.1 Asaia bogorensis
ACTTCTGATAAATGGCATCTAAATCTGCAAATGTTTCTTGGAAGGTAAATTTTGCCTGATTATCTATACTTCGACCTTCGCCACGGCGGTCGTAAACAATAACAAAAAAACCGCTATCTGCTAAGGGTTGTGCAGTAGTGGCTTCGAAAGAAGCGCAATTGTAACCTGGACCACCATGCAGAAATATGACAGGTTGACTATCGGTTTTGCCGAATGTTTTGATGTATAGATTTTGAGCATTAGCTCGAGAAGAAATAGCAAACAATATGACGAGTGCGGATATCAGCTTTATCAATTTTATCATAACAGCGTAAAATGTAGATATAAAGATGTGCAATTTGTAGCTGCGAACATAATGTAGGCGATACTCATTTATAAAAAATAAAAACTGCCCTGTAAAATGGGTGTAGTTGATGTATTATCATTTCGGACAAGGACTAATGGTAGCTAAGGAAGTGTGACATTCTAGGCAAAAAACGGAATTCGGAAATAGAATTTAGTTGGCAGTGGCAAAAGAAAATTATACACGTGGAAAGGAAAACTAAGTATTACAATGCTGTAAACAGGTGAATAGCGTATTTACTGATTATATTTACGATATGTCTAGCTCAACGATAGATAGCACAGCATTGCTGCGTGCGCAAATAGCCAAATACACGCACATACCTGATAGTGACTGGGAGCTGCTGGCACCGTATGTGACAGAGCGTGTGATAAAAAAGGGGAAATGCCTGGTGACAGCTGGGGAAAAAGCAAAAGATGTAGGGATGATAATAAGTGGGCAGATGCGACACTACTACACTAAGGATGGGGAGGAAAAGACTACCTACTTCTACTTTGAACAGGCTTTTGTGAGTGGATATATAAGTTGCATAACAGGCAAAGCATCGGTATTGACCATAGAGGCACTAACGGATACAAAACTGGTGGTGTTTCCCTATGCCAAACTAAAGGAGTTGTTTGCGCAAAGTATATACTGGGAAAGATTTGGCAGACTGATAGCAGAATGGGCAATGATGGGGCTGGAAGACAGGATGGTGGGATTGCTAACTGAAAGCCCTGAGGAACGTTATATGGCTCTGCTGAACAGCAATAAAACTAAAATACTAGAGCGCATACCACAACATCTGGTAGCCAACTATCTGGGTATAACAGCTGTGAGCCTGAGCAGGATAAGGAACCGTGTGTTAAAGAATAGACAGGGCTGATTCCTTATCTTATGTTATCGTTTTGAGGTATAGGCTGCTTCTACTTTTGTGATGTAATTGAAAAAAAATAAACAAACACAAAAGGAAGCATGAGACCGCTAACAAACACTAATTTTTCGGGACAGAAAATAAAAAAAGGGAAACAATTATACACTTCTGTGCTCATTAATGCTACGCCAGCGAGGGTATGGGATGTACTTATGGATTTTGATAATTATGGTGCATGGAATCCTTTTATAAAATGGATAAAAGGCAATGCCAGACCGGGAACGCATATAACAGTGAATATATGCCCGCCCGGACAAAAAGGGATGCAAATAAAACCTGTAGTGCTACAACGTGTAGCCAATAAGGAATTGAGGTGGATGGGAAGTATGGGCATACCTTACTTATTTGACGGGGAACATGCCTTTTTGCTTGAAGACAATGGAGATGGGACTACTAACTTTCATCATTTTGAGCACTTCAGAGGGATACTGGTGCCTATGCTAGCAAAGATGCTGGACGTAAATACGAAGGAAGGGTTTGAACAAATGAATATGGCATTGAAAGCAAGGGCAGAACAAATGTAACTATACTGAGGAGTATGATGAGGAGATGGTATGAATAAGGTGGTAAAAAAAATGAAGGATAGCATATTAATAGCCCCATGAGCGCAATACTAATGGTGAAGCGCACCTAAAGATGCGAAAACTAAGCAATAATAAAATTGCTACAGCCGAAAGTTGACTGCCAGCGTAAGCCGATGCTCCTGCCGAGCAAGGTGGGGCGACCAGGTGGGGGCGACAGGTGTGGTGAGCCAACCATCGGGGGAGGTGGTGCCGCCAGCATCGGCAAAATATGGAACGTTGGCAGCTCTGTAGCCATACTCCAACCTGAGGGTGTAATTGTCGGACGGCATGAGATCGAAAGTGGTGGATAGTTGCCAAGTGTTGAGCTTGCCCCCATTGGCAGTGACTGCATTAGTGAAGCTATTGGGTGCGATGAGTGCAGGGGCAAATGCCAAATAGAGGCCAGGATTGGTGACATAATCGGCACGAAGTGTAAGTGCACATCTATCGGCCCGAAACCACAGCCGGTGGGCTAATGAAGTGCCTAACATATGATGAGCTGTGGGTGTGATGCCGCTGCCCGACTGAAAGCCTGCATGGTTGTTGAGACTAAATGCGGCCCGGGTGATGCCACGAGCGAGCGGACGACGATAATAGGCATACTGAATGCTATGGTCGTGGTGGTATCTTTTGAGCGCAGGCAGATTGGGGTTGTCTTGACCTGCTATGTAAGCATTGGCAGCTATCTGTGCACGTGTGCCTGGCCGCCATAGAACGGCAGCGCCTATACCGGGGCTACTGTTGTAGCTACTATAACTCTGCCAACCATTGACCAGCCAGAGCTCTGCCCGGAGCCGTGTGGTGATGGCTGCCTGTATGCGTGCACCAGTGAAATAAAAGGGTGTCATATCGGATACGATGGCGCGCTGATATGCCCAGTTATCGGCCATGATGTAACTCTCCATGCCCACAAAACTGGAAAAGATACCCATTTCGGCATTGATGCCCTGCCACTTGTTGAAGTGGTAGCCAGCAGCGGCCTCGCGAATGTTTTTGAGATTGATAACTGATGAATTGCGACCATGGGCAACTGAGGCATCGAGGTCTTGGACAATGGCGGCCTGCTGGCCAAACTGAATGGCTAAGCGACCTATGGCATTGCGGTAGTGACTTTCGACTCCAAAAGAAGCTTGATTGACCCCAACCTCATTAGATCGACCTATGCTGGCTGAGGATATGTGTGTATTATCTACAGGCCTAGCAAAGTCGTAATTGTAGTAGGCATCTACCAATACGGTAGCTACCAGCAGTTGCTCCCCTGTTTGCTTACTGAGGAGCGTAAGCGGATAGTCTTGCTGACGTGGCTGCCCGTTGAGCCAAGTATAATCGAGCGCTATAGCTGTGGCAGTATCGGGCAGGTGAGCTGATGCTGGCGATGCTAGCAAGCAGCAATAAAGCACAAGTAGTCTAGGTAACAAGCGCATCAGCATTAAAAATTACAACGATCTAGCCGCTTAAGCTTGAGGTTGGAAACGGGAGCCACAACGAGTGGGAATTTCTCTACAATGACGTTGCTGGTATCGAGGCCGAAACCTTTCTCCTCGGATAGGCTGTGCTGCTTGATGAAGAAGTGGACTTTCATCATTAGCTGCTCCCAAACCGGCAGTTCGTTTTCTTGACTGAGGAACTTCTCCATGACTACGAAGGAGAAATCTCCGATCATATTGTTGGCCTCGAGACTACTGTATCGGCTGGTGAGGTCTACCTCCTTGCTCTGCACGAGATCTTCCACCACTTTTTTGAAGAGGAGATTAATGCGGGGCTGAACCCTGAAACCGAGGCGAAACTCTACCCTAATGATGTCGTTTTTCTCGATATGCTCTACAGTGTATTCGCAGGTATAGGGTTGGTCGAGTGTTTCGACATGGACGAACCAGTAGATATCGGCCCGTTTGGGCTTGTTGTAGAAGATGGAGTACATGATTTTGTGCTCTATCTCGCGAGGGTTATCGGCACTGGTGAGGTAAACGAGGTGGGTGGAGTGCTTGGGCACTGTGGTGTCTTTGCTGAGGTGTTTTAGCTTTTCTACATAGTTTTCGAGCTTGACAAACTCAACATAACGGTTCTTGATTTTGCGAGCCTTGAACCAATTGTACATTATAAAGAAGAGCCCACCCCCTATGATGAGTGTGACATAGCCACCGTGAGGGAACTTGTCTATATTGGCGGCAAGGAAGCTGACCTCTATAGTGAAATAAACAATGAGGTAGATATAAATAAATACGGCCTTCTGGCGGCGAAGCACCAGATAGTTGGCAAAAAGAATGGAGGTAGCCATCATACACATGGTGATAGCCAAACCGTAAGCGGCCTCCATGTTGGAAGATTTCTCGAAGTGATTTACTATCCAGAAACAGCCTATGAACAAAAGAAAGTTGATAGCAGGGATATATAACTGACCACGAGCCTCGGTGGGGTAAATGATACGAAACTTTGGCCAGAGGTTGAGGCGCATGGCCTCGCTAATGAGGGTGAAAGAACCAGAGATAAGGGCTTGGCTGGCTATGATGGCTGCGGTGGTGGCTATGACGATGCCTGAATAAAGGAACCAGCCTGGCATGACACCATAGAAGGGATTGAAACCAGCCTCTACCATGCTGTAAGTGATAGGCTTGCCGTGATAATGATTGATTAACCATGCGCCCTGACCGAGATAGTTGAGTATGAGGCATGCCTTGACAAATATCCAGGAGTAGCGAATATTCCACTTGCCACAATGGCCGAGATCGGAGTAGAGGGCCTCGGCCCCAGTGGTGCAGAGGAAAACGCCACTAAGTATAAAGAAGCCCTCGGGATAGGTGAAGAGGAGCTTGATGCCATAGTATGGATTGAAGGCCTTGAACACGGCAAAATCGTCGGATATATGGACGATGCCGAGGAGTGCCAGCATGCCAAACCAAACCGCCATGATGGGCCCAAAAAACTTGCCTATAAACGCTGTGCCAAACTGCTGCACGAAGAACAGCATGGTAAGGATAACCAAAACGATGCCTACAATGGTATCTTGACTGATATGCCTAAAGGAGTCTACCTGCTTGAGCCCCTCGATAGCTGAAGTGACAGAGATGGCAGGGGTGATCATACCATCGGCGAGGAGTGCAGCTCCACCAATCATAGCGGGTAGCACTAGCCACTTGCGCCTGCGACGAACGAGGGCAAAGAGCGAGAATATGCCTCCCTCGCCGTTGTTATCGGCCTGTAGGGTGAGCATAACGTACTTGATGGTGGTTTGGAGGGTGAGTGTCCAGATGATGAGGGATAGCGCACCTACTACTAATTCCTCGGTTATCACTTTACCCTTCATAATAGCATTGAGCACATAGAGGGGAGAGGTGCCTATATCGCCATAGATGATACCCAGAGCAATGAGCAGACCGGCGACCGAGGCTTTAGAATTGTGGTTGAGTGACATTATACTTGTATGGTTAATATATAGTTTGGTGGGGTAAAGGCATAGAGGGTGAACTGCTGCTGCATATAGGCACTAGGCATACACGTAGCGAGGCAGAAGTATGAAAATGAACATTAAAGATGTGTGTAATGAGTGATTGCCAACTAGTGGCGAGTAGGTGCACAACACGGGCAGTAGGCATATTAACAATAAATAGCTTATCAGGAATGGGCCGGTCAAAAAACAGCTTGTACATCCTCCGTGTGTGGAAAACGAGGACAAAGGTACACACAGACTGTAAGTAAAAAATAAAAAGTATTAAAACGGGTAAAGATTTTTTGTGGGGGGTGCAGTGTGGTGCCAAAAAAAGCCGGAAACTGGTGAGTTTCCGGCTAGGATGTGGAATGCGTGTAGTAACAACATGCTTATTTACCAAAGCTCTCGGCAAAGAACTTGTGGAAGTAAGGTATGGTTTCAATACCCTTGTAATAGTTGAACACATCGTACTTCTCGTTTGGTGAGTGGATATTGTCGTTATCTAGACCGAAGCCGAGAAGGACAGTTTTGAGCCCTAGTGTGCGCTCGAAGAGTGCAATGATAGGAATGCTGCCACCACCACGTGTAGGTATTGGTTCCTTGCCAAAAGTGGTGCGGATGGCCTTGGCTGCTGCCTGATAGGCTGCTGAGTCGGTAGGAGTAACAACAGGCTCACCACCATGGTGTGCTGTTACCTTGACCTGAACTGAAGCGGGAGCTATGGATTCGAAGTGTTTTTTGAAGAGGTTAGAGATCTCGTCTGAGACCTGGTTGGGTACCAGACGCATAGAAATCTTGGCATAGGCCTTGGAAGGAAGCACAGTTTTGGCACCCTCGCCAGTGTAACCACCCCATATACCGTTGACCTCGAGGGTTGGGCGGATGCCAGTGCGCTCTAGCGTAGTGTAGCCCTTTTCGCCCCACTCTTCCTGCACACCCAGCTCGGCCTTGTACTCATCGAGATTGAAAGGTGCATTGTTGATAGCAGCACGCTCGGCAGCTGATAGCTCGGCTACCTTATCGTAGAAGCCTGCAACGGTGATGTGATTGTTTTCGTCGTGCAGAGAGGCTATCATTTTGCAAAGGATGGTAGCTGGATTGGCTACGGCGCCACCATAGACCCCACTGTGTAGATCGCGGTTGGGACCAGTAACTTCTACTTCCATATATGACAAGCCGCGAAGGCCGCTCTCTATGGAAGGAGCATCCATACTGATCATAGAAGTGTCTGACACGAGTACGATATCGGCTTTGAGGCGTTGCTGATTGTCTTCGAGGAATTTGCCGAGGTTGGAGGAACCTACCTCTTCTTCGCCCTCTATCATCACCTTGATGTTGCAAGGCATGGTGTTGGTTTTGACCATAGTCTCCAGGGCTTTGATGTGCATATACATCTGACCTTTATCGTCGCAGGCACCACGAGCGAAAATTTTGCCGTCTTTTATAACGGGCTCGAATGGGCCACTGTGCCAGAGGTGTAGCGGGTCGGCAGGCTGCACATCGTAGTGACCATAAACGAGCACTGTAGGCAATGCGGGGTCAATGATTTTTTCGGCATATACTATTGGGTGACCAGCCGTAGGGCAAACCTCGGCTGTATCTGCACCGGCACGGAGCAGGTGCTCTTTAACAGCCTCGGCACAGGCAGCCACATCGGCCTTGTACTTACTGTCGGCACTAACAGATGGTATGCGCAAGAGCTCAAGTAGCTCGTTGAGAAATCTGTCTTTGTTCTGTTCTTGATAGTCTTTCCAAGCTTGCATGCGAGTTGTATTTTTTTGAGTAATGTAGAAATAGTGAGGGATTAATTGATGCTGAGCAGCTCAACATCGAATATAAGTGTGCTGTTTGGGCCGATGGTAGGGCCAACCTGACGGTCTCCATAACCGAGGTGAGGCGGGATGAAGAAACGCCACTTGCTACCAGCGCCCATGAGTTGGAGGCCTTCTGTCCAGCCTTTTATTACCATGTTGAGGGGGAAAGAAGCAGGTTTACCTCTGTTGACAGAGCTATCGAACACGGTGCCATCTATGAGTGTGCCATGATAGTGACAAGTAACAGTATTGAACTCAGTAGGTTTGGCACCTGTGCCCTCTGTAAGTACCAGATACTGGAGGCCAGAAGGTAGCTCCACTACCCCATCGTTATTTTTGTTGGCGGCTAAAAAATCCTGACCAGCTTTCAAGTTGGCCGTTGCTTTTTCGTTCTTCATATTAAACAGTCTATCTGCGAGATTCATTGTTTATTTTATTTAGGTCAAAAGTACAAAAATGGGTGTTACAGATTGGAGCTGAGTGGATTACTTGAGCTCCAATAGTGCAACGTTTTCTATATGATGAGTATGTGGGAACATATCCACTGGTTGTAGTTTTATGACTTTGTAGGCCTCATCGAGCAGGGCCAGGTCGCGGGCCTGCGTAGCAGGATTGCAGCTAACGTAAACCAGTCTAGGTGCTCTCATTTTGAGGAGTTGCTGCACTAGTTTTTCGGTCATGCCGGCACGTGGTGGGTCGGTAATGATGACATCTGGTCGGCCATGCTCGGCAAAGAAGGCATCGGTGCAAATCTTTTCTACATCGCCAGCATAAAACTTACAATGTGTTAGTCCATTCATTTCGGCATTTTGCCAAGCATCTTTCACTGCATCTTCTACCACCTCGATACCTATAACACTTTTGGCACCAGCAGAGCAGAAGATACCTATGCTGCCTGTGCCACAATATAGGTCGTAGAGGGTTTCGGTGCCTGTGAGTCCGGCAAAATCTCTGGTGACCTGGTATAAGGCTTCGGCTTGCTTAGTATTGGTTTGGAAGAAGGATTTTGGAGATATTTTGAAGCGATATTGTTCCAATTTCTCCTCTATATATGGCTGACCATGCCAGCACACTACATCGAGGTCGTGAATGGTATCGTTCATCTTAGGATTGATAGTATAGTTGAGCGAGGTGATGCCAAGGATATTGTCGCGCATGTGCTGCAACAATGCCTCGCGCTCTTCTACATCCTCGTGGTGCATAATTATATTGACCAATACCTGGCCAGTAGTAGCCACACGGATAATGACATTTCGCAGCCAACCGTACTGAGCTTTGTAGTCGTAATAGAGATGCTTGCGCTGCTGTGTATAGCTGCGGAGCACGGTGAGCAAAGTGTTAGTAGGCTCTGGCTGAAGGTAGCATTGATCTATCTCTACCACCTTATCGAACAGGCCAGGAGCGTGAAAGCCTAGTGCTGGCTGATGGGGTAGTTTCTCGGAGCGGTCTTGAATCTCCTCGAAGGTGCGGTAACGAT
>CALRKH020000122.1:0-8458 GCA_943367855.1 Asaia bogorensis
AAATATATAGCAAGAACATTGCTAAAAGCTGCAATGCCTGCTACGGAGGCAAGGATGAGAGAAAAGTCGAGGATAGGTCGTCGTTCGATAATTAAACCAGAATTGCTGACGCAAGTAAACAATAATCAAATAACACTCTACAATTACAATAACCCATATGATGTGTGGCAAGAGAGCATATATGGCGTACACTTACCGCACTTGGTTCATTATGATGACCGTAATGGCATGTCTTATAGTATAGAAGGCCGAATGCCATTTCTAGACCATAGAATTGCCGAATGTGTGGCACAAATCAAACCTGATGCTTTTGTTATGAATGGGCTAAGAAAAAATGTGCTTCGTATATCTTGCCGGCAATATTTGCCAGACGAAGTATATAATAGAACGGACAAAATTGGCTTCTTTACACCATTAATAGATGCACTAGCCAAAGATCAGCAATGGTTGCGCAACCAGATAGGTAAGCAATCACCATTATTAGAAGAACACACTGAACTGCTACTGCAACAACTCAATGATAAAACTATCAAAGTGCCCGAGGCACTACAACTTTGGAGAGCACTTTCTGTAAGCATTTGGTGGAGGCTATTCAATATCAAATAGCCTCCATAAAATGCATCAACTTAAAAATTTAACTGGGCCTGAATTCGTAATAGACTACCTTTTTGAAAATTGTCTTGAGTTTTAAAATCTTCAAATCTACGTTCGCTTATAGTGTACATAGTTACTAACTCAAAGTTTTTAATTGGCTGCCATTCTACACCAACTTCTAGTTCCTTAACATCATAACTTCTTGCATCTAATTCATGCTTCTTACCTCCATTATACATATGACCACGCACAAAAGGTAATATCATTTGCTTCTTGTGACGCAACATATAAGAGAGCAATACATAACCACCGTCAAGTTTTCTTTCTTCGATTGTACCAGTCTGTTTATTAAACTCAGGCCCTGTTCCTACATTATACTCTGCCTGTATGCCAAAAGGTTGAGGATATAATACAAATGTAGCTGCCGTTCGTTGGTCTAAGTAGCTTCTGTCTTTTGATGTTTTCACACCACTTGTCAATTGATCAGTGGGTATTACAAATTTGCCGGAATAGGACTGTAAAGATGGCTCTATAATCTGATTCCCAACCTTGAAAGGATATGTTACACGACCTACTACATGAAGTTCGTTATTGAGTTCTGGCCTATTAGCTGTTTGTCCGTTAAAAACGCCAAACCCAACTACACCATAATCTCCAGAACCTTTTAAACCATCTGCTACTAAATGAGTAAAACGCTCACGGATTTTTGTAGGAGCCCAATAAAAGAATGCCGCCATATCTCGCTCGTTGGTAAATGCGCTGTTTATAGCATCATTTCGATCAAGTGGTAAGCGATTTTGGCTTGACTGCATATTTTCGAAGCCGAAAGGAATTTTACTTTGTCCAAGACGAATTCTAAATTCGTTTTTCTTATCTATGCCAACATCCATATAAGCATCTCTGAGCTGACCAAAGTGCAAAGATGTAGAAGAAGCATTACTTGCAAAATCGGGCTGTATGTATATAAATACACGCTCATGCACATACCCTTGAAATATGATACGCATACGTCTAATAAACAAACCCCCATTCTCACCCCAAGATCTATCTCCTTGCTCGTTCTTCAATTTAGGGTTTGTCTCTAAGAACCTATTGTATCGTACTTGCATGTACCCACGAATAGTAATCTTGTCATACCAATGAGATTTCTTTTCAACATCTTTATGAGTACTATCTACCTGTGCATTTGTCACTAAGGAGGTAAGTATCAGCGCAATAAATAACAGTTTATTCATAATTACTTAACGATGGCGCAAAAGTAGTTTTGTATTAACTTACTAGTTTAAATTCACCATTAAGCGATTGTGACGTTTGTATTACTTTTACGTTAAGCCAGAATGGATTATTGTTTTATTGAAAAAAAAGAGGTAAAGAGCATCTCTGTTAATTACATCTTTTCAAAAATCATGCTAACTGCCATCAGTATTGCTTTGTGGGCAGCAAATACCTCTCTGTTTACGTTCTGCAATGTTGCCATATCTACCTCTTTTATCTGTTTCGTATTCAACAAATCAAGAGTCCTAGTAAGTATTTCATTATGCTTGGTAGTAAGATTATGCAACAATAACTCTATTTCGATAGCATATTTTGCTCCATCCAAACCTTTCGAAAGATACTCCTCAATGATTTTATAAAATTGACTAGCTTCTTTGCGAAATGACACTAGCAACTCTAAAACAAAAACATTGTCTTCCATCTCCATGTCAACTAAATTATGCGCAATATCTTTTACATTTTTTGCTGCGTGCAGTCCTTCGTTAATTATGTTTATAGCAATTCTTATTTGTTCATAATCGTCAACTTCTTTAGACATCAGTATAATTTCAGCTATTGCCCCATGACTATGCTTAATTAGTTTATAAGACTCCTCACTAGAGGCTGTACTATTTGCTACGGACCTCAAGTTATTAACCCATGAAGTATTTCTGTCAAGACTGTTGTTTTTGCATAAAAACAATCTATTGAATGAAACAACTTTTTTAAGAAACTGCAATAACTCACTTTTCAAGAGATTACGTTCTTTTAATTCAATCCTTTTACCTTTTTCTAAAAAAACTAAGCCACATATTTCATCGTTGTTCTTAATTAACTGATGTAAGAATGCTGAGCATTTATCGACAAAAGGATAGATCAGCACAATTGCTAAAAAATTGATCATTGTTTGGAATAGAACTAATGCAATCAAATTGTCAGAAACGCCAATTTGCACTTTGATTAAGTAGATGAAAGGGTATAGGAAGAGCGATGAAATAAGTACGCCCATCAAATTATAGAGTAGGTTACCTATTGAAACCCTTTTCTTATCTACGCTCCCTGAAAAGCCACCTAAAACTATTTTTAATGTAGTACCTAGTTCGGAGCCAATAACTATGCCGACTGCATGCTCAAAAGGTAATATACCATGATAAAGTGCAGTAAGAACAATAGCCATCATTGCTGAACTTGACTGTATTAATGCAGTTAACACTACACCGATCAGGATAAATAGATGAGGCGAATAGTGAGTGTATAGCGAGATATTGACAGTTTCAATTAAATGCTCCGTACTATTTTTCATCCATTCTAACCCAATAAAAAGCAAACCGAAACCCACGAATAAATTAATGATTTGGGTTTTTATATTCCTATTGGGCAAGAGCAGACGTAGGATGAATGTAAAAGCCAGAAATGGATATGCCAATTTATCAATTGACAACTTAAAACCCAATGTTGCCACTATCCAACCAGAAATTGTGGTACCTAAATTTGCACCCATCACCACACCTAATGCATTGGTTGTAGATATAACACCCGCACCCACAAAAGACAAGGTCATGAGCAGTACTATTGAGCTACTTTGTAATACTGCAGTAATAATAGCACCACTAAATATTGCTTTCAACTTCGTGTTTGTGCGTTTTTGTAAATAGGATTTGAAACGCTTACCTGAAAGTTGTCTGATAGATTCTTCAAATAATGACATTGCATACATAAATATTGCAATACCAGCCAACATTAACCAAATATTAGAACTAACCATAAGGTAATTTTCAAACAAAGCAATGGTACAATTTTTTACAATCGTAGAAGATAACAAACATCATGCATTTAGTAAAAAGTGCTAGTTAGCTAAATAGAGCGTATGAATGCAACACGTTAACTACTATTGCCATAACCCTGCTCACTACTTGAATTAATTTTTTACATTTGCAATCCGCAAAAAATCAATAGCTATGTCTGAACAAGTAGAGCATATTATCAGCGAAGTGTCGGCTCAAATGAAAAGAGCAGTTGCTCATTTAGAATCGGAATTAACCAAAATAAGAGCAGGAAAAGCAACTCCACAAATAGTGGATGGTATATTTGTAGATTATTATGGTAACGCTACAGCGCTAAACCAAGTAGCTAATGTTACTACTCCCGATGCTAGAACAATATCAATTCAGCCATGGGAGCGGAATATGTTAGGTCCTATAGAGAAAGCTATTATTGCTTCCAATATAGGATTAAATCCGCAAAATGATGGCAATTTCATTCGTTTATTTCTACCACCTCTTACAGAGGAGCGTCGTAAGGAACTTGTAAAACGCGCATATTCTGAAGGAGAGCAAGGCAAGATTGCTGTAAGGAGCATAAGAAGAGACAGTATAGAACAGGTGAAAAAATTGCAAAAAGATGGATTGAGTGAAGATGCTGTGAAAGATGCGGAAACAAGAATACAAGGCATAACCGACAAGCATATAGCTCTTGTAGACCAACACTGCAAGGACAAAGAAAAAGATATCTTAACTATATAATTAAACTGTTAAACACAATAGAGCCGCTGGTGTGCAGCGGCTCTATTATTTTGACCTTACATGAGCGATCTTCAAAACAAAATAATTCTACTTTTTTCATTACCAATCTATAGCCTACTTATACCCTTAGAAATTATAGTAAGCAACTTCAGACATCATAGTTTCTATACCATAAAGGAAACATTGATGAATATATACCTGAATCTACTAAATGCAGGCATTGATGCCGTACTTAGATTTCTAATTGGACTTTCAGTTTTAAACTTTTTTTATGCCCATTCTACTCCTTTGAACTGGCATGCTACTGTTTACTGGGCTATGTTGCTAATTGGTGAAGATTTTCTGTTTTGGTTAGAACACTATATAGACCATAAAGTGCGAGTGTTTTGGGCAGTTCATGTAACACATCATTCATCTCCGGAGTACAACTTAACTACAGGTTTCCGCTCTTCAGTGTTTATGCCAGTTTACAAGTATTTCTATTTTATCCCCCTTGCTATTCTAGGCTTTAGACCTACTGACGTCATTTTCATGTATTCAATTACGCAGATATATGGCATATTAGTACATACACAATACTTCAAAAAATCGCCTAAGTGGATAGAATATATCTTTGTTACACCTGCCCTTCATCGTGTGCACCATGCAAGTAACACTACCTACTTAGATAAAAATATGGGAATGGTTTTCATTATCTGGGATAGATTATTTGGCACCTTTTCTCCAGAACTGGACAATGTGCAACCTCACTATGGTATTACAAAACCTATAGAATCACCCAATCATCCTATAAAGATAGTGACACACGAATGGTGTGCTATAGCTAGCGATATGAAGCGAACGAACTCATGGCTAACTAAAATGAAGTATCTTATTTATCCACCAGGCTGGAGCCATGACGGCACATCAAAAACAACAAAAGAACTACAAGAAGAACTGAAGAAACAAGGAGCTGTGATATAGTATGTTCTTGTTTATCCACAAGACGCTCACAAGTAATGATACAAATTAGTAGTTGCCGTCATTAGAAGTTAAATTTGCTTGTGGCAAAAAAAGAATCTTCAGAAACCCCGTTGATGAAACAACACCGGGAAATTAAGTCAAAATATCCCGATGCTGTTTTACTTTTTAGAGTTGGCGATTTTTACGAAACGTTTAGTGAAGATGCCCTAATAGCATCGAGAGTACTAGGCATCACCTTAACTAAACGAGCGAACGGATCTGCATCTCACATAGAGCTAGCTGGATTTCCGCATCACTCGTTAGAAACCTACTTGCACAAACTTGTAAAAGCTGGTTATAGAGTGGCCATATGCGACCAACTGGAAGACCCCAAGCTAACGAAGGGTATAGTGAAACGTGGAGTAACAGAATTAGTAACACCTGGGGTAGCAACATCTGACAAATTATTAGAAAATAGAACAAACAACTTTCTTGCTGTTCTTCATCTAGCCGATCCTTACTGTGGTATAGCCTTTATGGATGTAACCACTGGTGAATTCTATACTGCAGAAGGCAACATAGAATACATGGACAAGCTGATGCAGAGTTTCCAACCCTCTGAAATCATACTCTCTAAATCGCAATTGAAACGATTTAAAGAGCAATTTGACACTAAAACTTACACCTTTCAGTTAGACGAATGGATTTTTAGAGAGCAATATACATACGATCTATTAATGCAGCATTTCCAAACTCAATCTTTGAAAGGATATGGAATAGAAGACCTTAAGTCTGCCACTGTAGCATGCGGGGTAGCGATACACTACCTAAAGGACACAGAGCACGCCAATCTACAGCACATCAACTCTATACAACGTATAACAGCGAATGAATTTTTGTGGATGGATCGGTTTACTATTCGCAATCTAGAATTGATACATACCAGCTACGAACAGGGTGCAAGTCTTCTACAAGCAATAGACCATACACACACACCAATGGGAGCTAGGCTTATGAAGCGCTGGCTAATATTCCCGCTATATGATATACACAGAATAGAACAAAGGCTAGACTTAGTAACCTTCTTTATTCTCAATCAGGAGATAAACCATACGCTCAGCAATCTGGTGAAACAAACTGGAGATATAGAACGATTGGTAGGCAAGATTCCGCTAAAAAAAGCTAATCCAAGAGAAATATTACAGCTAGCTAAAGGGCTTCTCTTTATGCAGCAAATGAGAGATGTATGTCAGACAGAAGGCAACGATGCTTTGGCAAAAATCACGGAATCTATGCAACCTCTGGCGGATATTAGACAACGCATCATTGAAACTATTACTGAAGATGCACCTGCAGTAGCTGCTAAGGGGGGTATGATAAAAGAAGGGATTTCTGAAGAGTTAGACCAACTTAGAAAAATATCCAGAAGCGGGAAAGATTACCTGCTACAAATACAACAACAAGAATCGCAGAGGACAGGTATTTCTTCTCTAAAAATATCGTACAATAATGTATTTGGTTACTACCTTGAGGTGACACACACGCACAAAGACAAAGTGCCCAGTGACTGGATTAGGAAACAAACCCTTGCAAATGCCGAACGCTACATAACACCTGAGCTAAAAGAATATGAAGAGAAGATACTAGGTGCCGAGGACAAAATTTTGGCCATTGAATTAGAACTATATCAACATTTACTACTTGCTGTGGAACCATACATAGCAGCTATACAGCACAATGCACAGATAACCGCACAACTAGACTGTTTGTTATGCTTTGCAAACAACGCTAAGAAATACAGTTATCACAGACCAAAACTTGTAACAGACCCTATATTACTCATTAAGGAAGGGCGACATCCGGTAATAGAACAGCAGCTGCCACCTGGCGAAAGCTACATAGCGAACGACATTTTGCTAGACAAAGAAGAGCAGCAGGCAATAATACTAACTGGTCCAAACATGAGTGGTAAAAGTGCACTACTTCGACAAACTGCAATCATAACACTCATGGCACATATGGGCAGCTTTGTGCCAGCAACCTCTGCTACCATAGGACTAACAGATAAGATATTTACGAGAGTAGGAGCGTCAGATAATCTGGGTGGTGGAGAAAGTACATTTATGGTTGAGATGAATGAGACAGCAAGCATCATCAATAATATAAGCGAGCGCAGTTTGATTCTACTAGATGAAATAGGGCGAGGTACTAGTACTTATGACGGGATATCTCTGGCATGGAGTATAGTAGAATACTTACATAGTAGTCCGTCAAGACCCAAAACATTATTTGCGACACACTACCATGAACTAAACGAATTGGAACGTCAGTTGTCAAGAGTAAAAAATTACCACATCACACATAAAGAAACTGGCAACAAAGTAGTGTTCTTACGAAAACTGGCACCTGGAGGAAGTAGGCATAGTTTTGGTATACAAGTAGCGCGTATGGCAGGCATGCCCAGCAAACTACTAGAACGAGCAAACGAAATACTAGCCCAACTAGAAGAAAAGCATAGCGATACTGGTGAATCTATGCAACAAAAAATGAAAAGTATCAAACCTGCGCCTAATTATCAACTCAACATCTTTGATGGTGTAACGGAGGATATTCGCCGTATACAACAACTACTAGATGAAACTGACATAAATACACTAACTCCAGTAGAAGCACTTTTGAAACTGAATCAAATGAAAGAAGTGGTTAAACAATACAGCAAATAGGCTATTACAATACTAACTTGTTTCAATCAACGTAACGGTATACAACAGAGGGGCTCCAATTGGAGCCCCTCTGTTGTATATTGTATAAGTGAGTAGTTTTCCGCTACCCCTCTACTATTGTCTTACTACAAAGTGTAGTGTCTCTGCTTGTTCGTTACTGCGCACTGTTAACAGATACATGCCATTGGCTACAGTGTTCGTCAACGTTACATCTTCACGCAACATGCCGCCTTTTACTGCACCTGTGCCTGTGTATATCACCTTGCCCAACATATCTGTTACGCTTATTGATACCGCTCCGTCCGTAACCGATACATTGCCGCTGATCACAAATTTACCACTGTTAGGATTCGGTACCAGTTGTAAGTTCATGCCCTTCACTACTTCCTTCACATTGTTTACTTCTGTTACTTTCATCACCAC
>CALRKH020000123.1:0-8407 GCA_943367855.1 Asaia bogorensis
AGTACCACCCTTCAGATAATGGGTAGATGAAGCAGATACGTTGTATGAATAAATCCTGAACTCAATGGTACCTGCCGACTGTGTGGCTTGTGCAGCCAAATCAACTGAAGTAAGTCTTACTACTGGTGAAGTACCTCCGGTAAATTCGCCCAATGAGCTGGCATAATTATCAACACTCCAGCGAAGTTGAAGATTACCTGATGACAAGTTTTCCAGTCCGGGTATTACTACACGGTCAAACTTCACCGGGCGTACAGTTTGCACTGTAAAGCTTAGGTAAGGCGCTGTGGCTATATCCAAACTGGCACTGGTATTGGTTGTACTCCAAGCATTGTTGATATGATTTACTTTGGCAAAACCATTGTAGGTATGACTGGCCGTAGTAACCAAAGTGGCGTTTGTTACATCAGCCACTAATGGATAAGTGGTGCTATTGGTATTGCGCTTGTTCCATGCAGCCAATACTTGAATACTACTGTAAGGCACACCATAGATGAAACCGGCAAGCGTATCGCTGCCACCAGCTGTGGCTACAATCACATTGCCCGATGTACCGGCGGCTACCACTGCCTGTATTTCTGTATCACTCACTACCGTATAAGAAGAGGCATTTGTTCCACCGAAACTAACAATAGTAGCACCCGTAAAATATTGCCCGTAAATACCTACTGCGGTTCCCCTGTTGGTTTTAGTAGGGGTGAAATACTGAATCACCGGTGTATTTACATAAGTGAAACTACTGTAGCTACCAGTTCCACCAGGAGCTGTCACCGTTACATTGCCTGTTGACCCTGCTCCTACCACTGTTGTGAGTTGCGTGGGCGAATAAATTCCTTCTACCCAATTGCTGCTTGTGCCGGTTAAAGCAAAATTGGTTAATGTACCATTTTTAGGGGATGCCACTCCATCGGTAAGTGTGGTTGAACTCAACGAGTTGAACCGATAGTAGGCTACCAAACCAGATGAGTTCGTCGGAATTTCCGTCGTCATGTTGCTTACCACATTATCCTTGGAAATGGCAGTACTCCACAGGCGTACTTCATCTAATGTACCATTGAGGTAAGTATTGAGTACAGGATTGTACCCCAACGTGACAGCTGTAGTGTTAGAAGTTGCATTATTAGCGCCTATGGCTGTGCCACTCATGCTCACTTCTACACCATTTACATACAACTTTCTGGTAGAAGAGGATTTGGTAACAGCTATGTGATACCAGGTATTGGCTTCGAACAATCCATTTGCACTGGACAAACCATCGAACTTGATACCAGTATATGGGCTGGTAGTAGTAAGGCCGAGATAATAACCATTGGCACCTGCTGCATACTGTTTAGAAAGAATAGATGCTCCACTGGAGAATGCATTAAACTTCACCCAACATTCAATGGAATAATTGGTGGTTACATCCAAAGCGGCGTTGTCTGCAATGGTTACATAATCATTGCTGCCATCAAAATTCAATGCACCGCTATTGCTACTGTAAGAGGTAACATTTGTACCGCCCAATTGTACCGCAGCGGCATTTTTAAAATAAGCACCAGTGATGGTAACGGCAGCACCTGCACCTGCGCTGGCAGGGCTAATGCTGGTAATAACCGGCACCATATTGCCCACCATAAACAGGGTACTGTTGAGGGTACCTTTGTAACCGTATACAGTTACACTGTTGTTGGTACGGCTTACAGATGTACCTGTTTGCAATACCCAACCTGTACCACTTACATAGGCAAACACTGCCGGATCGCCTACCAATCCATTCAGGGCTGCAGTACTCCATTCAAACTTGAGGTCTACACCAAAATTGGCGGCGGCAGAATTGTTGTTGACTTTTGTAATGCTCCATGTACGATTCACCACATTACCCATGGCCGCTCCAGAGGTACCATTTTGCAAAACCCCCGAAGAAATTTTCACCGAAAAATTATCTGTGGTGCCTGTATTGTTGGTAATGGTGAGTGGTGTATAACTACCTGCACCCACAGGGTACACTTTTGCAGCATTCGTTACACTAGATATGAGCGAACCAGTACCGGTAAACTGTACATAGCCATTGGCAGAGCCTTCCAGCACAGTATCTATGGTTGCGTTGAAATTACCAACGGTTAGTTTATTATTATTTAACCGAAGAATACCATCAAGGGTCCAGTTGGCAGTAAACGAGTAGGTACTGCTACCTGAGTTCGCTAAAATGAAAATTTTGTTATTGCCGAAATCCAATGGTGCACTACCACCTGTACCTGTTGCACCCGTATTCCACGAACTCAACGTTTGCAAAGTACCTGCGCCTGCATTTGAAGAATAGTAAGGCGCTACAAGTTCAACTTTAACTACAGCGGAAACATTGCAACTACCTTGTGTAGCCGTGTATTTATAATACCCTGCATTGCCTGCGGCAAAACTGGTCACATTAATGGTATTGGTGGCTGTACCTGAAATAGTGCCTCCGTCGGTCAAAGTGGTGTAGGTTGTATTGTCTGCACTCTTTTTCCATCCGTAAGTAAGGGTACCTGATGTTGCAGTTGCTTCTACTGGCAGTGTTAGCGTTGCGCCTGTTGCAATGGACATTCTTGCAGGGGGCAACGAACGAATATAAGGTGCGCCAGTTGTGTTTACCGGATATACCTTAAATTCTGCCAAACCACTTGTATTGTATTGACGTACAGCTCGAACATAACGTGCATTGACCGCTGCAAATGTGTAATCTGCAGAACCATAACTAGGCAATCCATCCGGACCAACATATGTTCCTTCGATATACGGAACTACTGTCGTCCAGTTAGTTTGATCATTGCTTACCAATACCTGACCACCGTCGAAGTCATACGAGTTGGCATAAGCACCCATTCCAGGTCCATAATAGTCTGGATCCCAAAAGAAGAACCCTGTCATGTACACCCGGTCGATCAATTTAGATGTTCCAAGGTCGATGGTGATATACGCCTGACTGCCTGCTCCATTGGCGGCAACTATTAACCCTGTACCACTATTATTATCATTCAGGGTACCGAACGTATAATCATATGAATAATTACCGTAGCCGCCAAAATATGAATCATACCGATACCAGGTACCCTGTATGCCGGTATAACTGGAGTGGGCTGTAGGCACCAGATTGGCAGTACCAGAACAACTACCAAATGCATCAGCCACATAATAATTGGCTGCATTGCTTATGATTTCGCATCCTTCAGATTGCACCACTTTCAACCGGTATTTATAGGTATGCATACTGGCTTGTGTAGTTGCAATCACCAATGAAGATGTAGCACCAGATGTACCGGAGAAACCGCTGTAAGTTGTGCCCGGATCAAGACTTGCAGTTACATCAGTATAATTTGTACCATCGGTACTGCGCTGCCAGATGTAAGAAGTATAGTTGGCCAAACCAGCTGCAGTAAATGTATTGTTGGAAGACAGCGGGAATGCATTGACATTCGTAATCGTACCAACTGTTGGCCCTGCATAAGTTACAGTATGGGTAGACCTGGTAGCTGCTGCGCAACCATTGCTATCGGTAAGCAAGGCATAGTAAGAAGTAGTAGCAGACAAAGCTGGTGTAGTATAACTTAGCCCGTTGCCTAATAAAGTACCTCCACTAGAAGCTGTATACCACGCAATGCTGCTTTTGGCAGGTGGTGTAAGCGTAATGGTGGCAGGTTTATTACCACACAAATTGATGGATGTAGTGGTTAATGCTGCAGGCTGGGCCAACATGGTGGCTACTACTTTTACTCTTGGTCCTTCGCAAGTGCCATTGATAGCAGATACATACCGAATGACATCACCAGTAGAAACAGTCACTGGCAATGTTTGATTCGAAGCCTGAATAGTTGTCGTTGTACTGTCTGCGTACCATTTATAGGTAGCGCCTGATACATCATTGATGGCACTAAGTGTAACTGAGGCGTTTTTACAAGCAGCTCCTCCTGTAACACTTGTAATGCTTGGGGTACGATTGATAGTAGCCACACAAGCCGTACGGCTAGCACTGGCACCTATGACATTACTACCTTCTACGTAATACGTAGTAGTTGCAGACAAAGTAGGCGTAAGGAAACTGGCGCCTGTAAACAAAGGAACTCCACCTGTTGCAGCTGCATACCATTTTATTTCTTGAGCATTATTCGACGTTGCAGAAAGTGTTACTGGTCCGTCATCGCATCGTGTCGCTGCCGTTGTAACAGGAGCAGTGGGTACTACCGTAATAATGGTAGCCAGCACTGTTGCTCTTGCTGTTGACGGACAACCATTGCTGGTGAGTGAACCCGCATAATAGCTTGTAGTACTGGCCAACACGCCGGTAGTAAATGCATTACCAGAAGCGATGGCAGAACCGCCACTACTGGCTGTAAACCACTGCACGGTATTGGTGCCCGTAGGCGCAGCCGTTAGTGTTACAGCCGAAGCACCGTAAGCGGTTGCTCCCGTACCTGTTGGCGCTGCAGGTGCAGCAGTAACAGTAATCTTGATAATATTTGAATAATAATAAGTGGAAGTGGCATCAGAACTATTCACTCTCCTACGGAAATATGTAGTTGTAGCAACAGTAGATGAAGGTGTATAATCTGCATTGGTAGCAGTGCCAGCAGCTGTTGTCCACGTAGCAAGTGCTGTACTGGTTTGCCACAAATACTGTGGCGTACCCGAAGGCAAAGCAGGAGCAACAACAGCAGTAAATGCTGCAGGAGTTGTACCCGAACAAATGGTTTGATCTGCACTTACTATACCTGCTTCCCCTTGGCGGTTGCGGAAAATGGTTAACGTGTTGCTCACACCACTGGCGATGATGTCAGGCTTGTTATCGCCATCCATATCTGCTATCTCCAGAAATGCATAAGCCCCTGCATTATGGATCAGTTCAAATGCTTCAAAAGCAATATTGCCACTCGTAGAAATATTTTCAAAGTACCCAATACCATTCGCATTGTTAGCAGCTATCACATCAGGTTTGCCATCGCCATTCATATCGGCTACAGCCACAGCGTACGCATAATTGGAAGAAGCAAAGCTGGTTGCAAAATTTTGCACTGTACCAAAGGAAATACCACCGGTAGTGCTCTGATTTCTGAATACATAAATATTCGCATTGGTTGCACTATTCCCTGCTACAATATCCAACTTACCATCGCCATCAAAATCGGCTAACCGGAGACTGTTCACTGTAGCACTACCTGCAGTCAGCTGTTGTGCTTCCTGAAATTTAAATGCTTGTACAAACGGATAGCCTTGACTGGTTGTATTTTGCAACACATTGATTACACCTGAACCCTTTCCAAGCACAACATCCATTTTGCCATCGTTATTCACATCACCGTTATCTGCACCTGCGTATGTACCGGCAATAGTAAGCGTCTGGTTAAATGAACCCGTGTTAGATGTGTTGCCAGAGTTTACAGAAAAGGTATTACCTGAGGTAGTATTTCTTGAATAGTAGGTTTGTGCAGTTCCGGCATTGATACCAAAAATATCGGTTTTGCCATCCACGTTTATATCCATGGGAAAAAAGCCAGTACTTACTCTATACTCATTGGTAGCACTCATGATACTACTGTAGTTCCCAAAAGAAGGCGTGCCTGAAGTGGATGTATTGATGTTCACATATCCGCCATGTGTAGTGGATCCATTGGATGCACCCAAATCAATCTTACCATCATTATTTACATCAAAAGCAAATAAATTATTGATGGTTTGTGTAGGACTTGTAGGCGCTACGCCTGTAATACTGGTAAGGGTAAGGCTACTTGCATTGATAACCCCAGTTGTGGCCGTATTCCGATAAATCTGAGGCAAACCTGCTGCTGTGTATGTAGCAATATCCAATTTGTTGTCGCCATCAATATCGGCTAATACAAATTTGGGATGCACACCACTTGGTATACTACTCATAGTATAAGTCACAGCTGCTTCGAAAGAAGAAGATGCGTTGGACCCATCTCTACGGTAATACTTCAATGCACTCAAACTACTATTGGTAACTACAAAAGGATAAGAATATGTCACATTCAAATTACTTGTAGTATTGATAACTGTGAAAGCACCCATGTTCACATGCTTGGGTACTTGCACCGAAATACTGGTACTTGATGCACTTACAATGGAACACTTGATTCCACCCAGATAAACAATATTATTGGCAGAGGTTGCACCAAAGTTTTGTCCAGTAATAGTGACTGTACTACCAACTGCAGCACTAAGCGGATTAATACCCGTAATCTGTGGAATGCCCTGATAGCTAAGCGCTACCTCATCTATTGCCAATGGCCCGCTATTGGTACCATTCGATGTAAAAGTTGGGGCAGGACAAGACATTGTGAGTTGAATTCTTCCGCTTGTATATCCTGTAGGAAAAAATATGTTGACACTGGCTGTACCCTGACCAGAAGAAATGACTGCTCCGCCAGTTACATTCCATGTATACGTAAAGTTTGAACCACCAGAGGTAACGGCTGTATAAGTTTCAGTAGTGTTTGGTGTAATGGTAAAATTACCACTTATGCTACCCGAGGTAGGCAGTGTACAAATGGGAGGTTGCTGTACCAAATTGGTTTGGTTGGCTGCAGACCATTCAAATACAATGCGGTAAGTGGCACCAGGAATGAGCGGCTGACTTTGATAAGTAAGCGGCCTGTCTGTTGTTAACGGATTGGCATTGGTGTAGGTTTTCCAATCTGTTTCATTGTTCAGGTAGGTTACAAATTCTGCGCCTACCAATTGGCTGCGGCCATCAGTTGGCAAAGCAGGAAAACTGCTTGCTAAAGCAAACAAACACCGTGGTGGAGGTGTAGCTGAAGATGGATTTTTATACTTAAAAGATAAACTGATGCTGTTGGCCGTAACCGGTACCACTACATCTTTATACATATACACTTTACTATTTCCTGCCTGAGGATTGGTAACTGTATTTGTATTGTTATTATCTGAAATAAAAGCTGCAGACGAACCTGCACTTTTTGTAGCGGCACCTACTATCCACTTATTTACGTTTGTCGTGTTTAGTATCGTCCATCCATGGGCGCCTTCAAAACCCCCATCGGTAGCGGGGTTAATAATGTATTGCTGGGCATTGATGACACCTGCCAACAATAAAAAAATCCCTGCCATGGCAACTCGAATATAATTAGTCTGTTTCATAACCGGAGTTTGCTTGATAATTGAAAGATTGATACAGATAAGACTCTCTGTATTTATTGGCTGATGGCAGATGTTGCCACGTTCATAGATTTCATTTGTTGAAATAAGAGAGCACCTGATACAGCATCAATCTCTATAAGTTCCTGCTGCTGGGTATTATAGTTTGGCACACCACGCAATTGCCACTTTACTATTTTTAATGGCAGATCAATCAGTAAATTGGCGTAAGCATATTTACCGGCAGACTTTGCATGTGCTTTAAATATTTCCTCTGCCTGGCGAAGGGTAATTACAGGTGCATTCTGCAACAAATTCATAGCGGCCTGTATATCTCCATAAGGCAATTCTTGAAGCAGTTTGCCACCTGCATCTGCATGAATCTCTAAGTTTGAAAGCGGAAATCTTGTTACCCCTGTTTGCACATAAATATCGCATCCCGATTGCTTAATGTCGGCAAACTTTACAACCAATACTTTTCTGCTTTTAGATTGTAAATAGGCCGCATCATTTGCCTTTTTAAAATCAAAATCTTTGGCATAAAAATCAACCCGGCTTTCTACAGAACCCGCACCCTGCTTTACTTTCAAAGCCGATGGCATCACCTTTTGCATAGTCTGTAAATGAGCCTGTACTTTTTTTGCCACAGTGGCCGAATCAAATTTTGCTTGTCCAAAACCTGTAGTAAACAATACAGATAAAATGAGGAATACAATCAGCTGTTTCATGATAGTAGATTAAAAGAGAAATTTTCCGGAACAACTGCTATACTTCATTGAATACAGCGAGCTGTGTTTGGAAAAAAAATGCTTTGCTAAAACGGTTGAGGATACAGATATACCCAGAGCACTACTGATAATCTCAGAGAGGATTCAGTATGCACAAAAAAGTAACGCTACAGCATTACTCAGGCACTGCTCAGCAAGTGAGACAAACACCTTTGACTGAAATAAAGAGGAAGGATACAATCCCTATTTGGGACAGATTTTAACAGCGGATGTGTAGCATAATATACCATAAAGAGAGTATTACCTATCTGATAAAACTTTCTCTCGGAGGGGTATACACGATAACTTATTGTGCAAATAATTCACACAATAAAGCAAAAAACAAGGGGTATTACAATTAAAAAACAAATGATAACAAAATCAATCACTTCCGCACAAGTAGATTTTTTCTATGCACTATTGATTTCAATCATGGCATAAATTTCATATAGATAAAAAGCTTAAATGATGACGTTTATCATATAATCATGGTTTTTCAAAAAAAAGGAGGA